>CAYUIQ010000138.1:0-23804 GCA_964444795.1 uncultured Planctomycetaceae bacterium | reverse complement strand
GGACACGTGGACGATGGCCTCGCCCGACCCCCTGCAAGCCGATGCCGACGGCAAGTACCCCATCCCGATGCCCGGGATTGTCACCGATCGGGAGTATTGAGACCCGCCCCTTAATGGGCGTCTTCTTTGTCCGCATAGATGTCGGGAAGGAGCGATTGCCAGCGTTCGGGCCAGTCGGGTGACGGTTTGGCCAGGGGCTCGTCGACGGAGTCCGCGGCCAAGCGAATCAGGTTGAGCAGGAGCCGGTCGGCGGCCGGATCGCGGCCGAGATGTTCTTCGATGAGCAGGGTGTTGAAGATGATCTTGCCTTTGCCGAAGGGGTAAATGGCGAGATCGACGCCGCTCCAATAGCCGCCTTCGCCGATACAGCCGATGCCAAAAGCACCCGCCACGGTCTCACCCTCGCTGGCGCCGATCAGCGACACATTGGGCCACACGAGCCGGTAATAGCCGTTGCCCATGAGCCGGCCGGACGGCATGCCGTCGAACGCGGCATGCGCCTTGACGAAGTGGTCGATAGACCACCAGCACGGCCGTCCGCCCGTGAGGTGGCCCTTGCTCCGTAGCGGCAGAAGTGCCAGCGGACCTTTTTCGCCGGCGCGGAATGCCTTGGGCATCAGGAAGACCGCAACGCTGCCGCGATCCACCCGCCCCATCAACTCCCGATAAGCATCCACGCTCCTGGGGTAGATGCCCGCGGTCGCCACGAGGATTATCTCGCGACGGGGCGGGGGCGCGGCCGGATCGTGGCGGCTGACCCCGATGCCACGACCGCCCAGCCACTCCGAGAGTCTGGTTCCATAGTCGGCGACGGTTACGGGCACCCGCACGTCGGGCAGCGCTGCCGGATCGGAGAGATAGAACGGGCTTCGCGTTTCCACGGGCGACTCACCCTCAAGCCGCGCAACCACGGCGTAAGGACCGGGCGGTCCCTCGATTTTCACCGTTTGCCGCAGTGCGGGATGTACCATGACTGGTCCCGGCCCAACGCGCACGTCCTTGCCGATGCTCCAGACAATGCCGCGGGGGCCGACAATCTCGAACCGAGCGGGATAGTTGCCGGGCGGCAGCTCGTCCTCGTTGATGAGCAGGGCCTCCACTTCAAGGGTTTGCCCGCTGTAGAGACTGGTGCTGCTGGTGAAGATCGACCAGGTGACGGGGGCAAAGGCCGCCAGCAACGTCTCGGGCATGTCTTGCTTAGGCTCGCGCCAAATCGTCGTGACCCCTTCGCCGGCCATGCAACTGTCGGTCTGACCGGTGAGGCTTATGCCGCACAACTTGGGGTTGGCGCGTAGGGCACCCAGTGCGATCCGGCGGCTGTCGGCCTGGCGAGATTCGCTGGCGCGCACCAGGTCGCCGGGAGTGGGAAACGCCGCTTCGAGGCCGAACCGACGCCAATCGGCCTCGAACCGCTCGGCCATGTCGCGGTAGAAGCGATAGTCCTCAAGATCCGCTCGCCCGCCGTGCTGCTCGAACAGGCGGCATGCGCGGATCGGGTCGATGGCACTGCCGGTGCCAAACTCACTGGCGAAAATCTGGTCGTCGGCCGATGCGGCCGGCTTGTAGCCGCCGGGCATCGGCAGGCTCGTTGGCCACGGCGGTTGCGTCCGGTAGGCGGCCAGCACGGCGGGATCGAAGGGGGCGGTTGGATAGGCATGGACGTCGGCAATGCCGCCGATCCACTCATCCGTGTGAGGCAGGCACAGGTTGCCGATCGTGGCTTGTTGGTTGTCCCATCGGCCGCTGTTGAGTACCACCATGCGCGTTGGATCGTGCTCACGCACCAGCGGCGGCATGCCGACGGCGTGGCGAAAGATGGGCGTGTCGTTCATCTCGTTGAGCAGGCCCCAGATGACCACGCAGGGGTGGTTGCGGTCGCGGACGATTCCCTCGCGGACGTGGGCATCGAATCGCTCCGCCATCTTCGGCGAATCGTGCCACAACCACGAGGCTTCCGTCTCCTCGTAAACCAGCAGGCCTATTTCATCGCAGAAATCGAGCTGCTCGGGGAACATCAGTCGACCCAGTGAACGGATGCAGTTGAATCCCATCTGCTTCATCATTCGCAGTTCGCGACGCAGCATCTCGCGGTCCGGCGGCCGGCAAAGCCCCATGGGATAATGCCCCACCGTATGCGCGGATTTCAGAACCAGCCGCTTGCCGTTGAGACGGAAGTAACCGTCGCGGAAGGTGAACTCACGGAAACCGAAACGCACGACCAGAGCATCCGGCAACTCGTCGGCCACCGACAAGGAAGTTGTCATCTGGTACAGGAAGGGATCGTCCGGCGACCAAGGCTTCGCCTTGGCTACTTCGATCGGCACGTCCAGAAGCGACCGGCCGCGCGGTATCTCGACCACTTGGCGATGCACCGCCTCACCTTCACCGCCCGCCGCCGGGCGAATGTCGATCGCAATGGTGCCCCGCAGTGCCCGCTCGGCCTCGTTCAATAAGGTGACGTGCGCGACGACCTCGCCGCGGGTGAGCCGGGGCTCGGCGAAAACGTCGAGCACGCGTACTTCGGGGACATATTGCAGTACGACGGATTGCCAAAGGCCGCCGTAGTTGTGATATCGCCCCGTCCCGGGTTTGAAGTCGACGACCTTGATTCCGTGGGGCACGTGCTTCAGTTGAAAACCGTCGATGTCCTCATGCTTCGGATTGATCAGACGCACGACGAGCCGATTCTCCGCCTCCGGTTTGAGTGCCGCCGTGGCATCCAACACGAACGGTGTTTCACCCCCCTCGTGTTGGCCCAGGCGTCGGCTATTGAGCCAAACTTCGGCAAAGTAGTCCGCGGCCCCGAATCGCACCAGAACCCGCTGGTTCCGTTTGGGCGGATCCTCCAGGCGAAAGGTCTTCCAATACCAGACAACGCCGTCGTAGCCGGGAAACGTCTCCTCGAGTGCTCCGGGCACGTTCGCCGAGCGTGCCGTCTTCGCAGCGTTGTCGGCAAACCAACCCTCGTTCTTGCCAATGTTGCCCGGGTCGATTGCCAGTGCCCAGGCTCCGTCAAGCGATACGCCATGGCGCGGCGTGTCCATGGCGAATCCTCCAGACACACCCCAGGTGAATGCCCAAAGGACAAGAATCGAAACGAGAAGAACTCTCGGATAGCGCATGGTGTTTCACCCCAATACGGAACGTGGTGGCAATAATGCGTGGATATCGGCCTAATGCGCACACGATGCTGGGAAGTTACGCCGCAAGAAACTACACGCGCCACGGCCCCCGTTTCGCCCGGCACAGCAGCCGCGAGGCCGCCGGGTCGCCGAGGATCTGTTCGGCGACCGGATCCCAGCGGATCTTTCGGCCGACGAGCATCGCGATATTGCCCAAGTGGGCCACGCTGATGCTGCGATGGGCCACGGTGACCGGCGCCGCGGTCGGCTGGCGGCTCTTCACGCAGTCGAGGAAGTTGCCGTGCTGGCTCTGGCTTTGGTAGAGATGGATCTCGTCGGGGCCGATGACCGAGCCGGCCAACGAAGGCGGGTCGGTCTTGCCGCCCAATTCGATCCAGCCTTCGGTCCCCTCGAAGCGGTTGGGGCCGCCGCTGCGAACGATCATCTTCACTCCGTTGGCGTAGGTGCAGGTGAACTCGAAGGCCGTGGCCGCGTTCCACAGATTGTCTCGCGGGGGAAACGTCCCCTGTCCTTCCACTTCCACCGGACCGGTTTCGTCGCAGCCCATTCCCCAGTGAGCCATGTCGATCATGTGGGCGCCCCAGTCGGTCACGTTGCCGCCGGAGTAGTCGAGGTTCCAGCGGAAGTTCCAATGGCAGCGGTTGAAGGTGTACGGTGCCCAGGGCGCCGGCCCCAGCCAGAGATCGTAGTCGAAGCCCTCGGGAGCGGGTTCCGGGGCGAACGTCTTCTTGGCGTTGTTGCGGATCCAATGCCCCCCGGGCAGACCCACGCGGACCGTGTGCAGCCGCCCGATGCGACCGTTGCGCACCAGTTCGCAGCTATGGCGGCAGCGCCCGTCGCTACGCCGCTGCGAGCCGCACTGAAAGACGCGCTCGTAGCGGCCGACTGCCTCGACCATCGCCCGGCCGTCCTCCACCGTCAGGCTCAACGGTTTCTCGCAGTAGATGTCCTTGCCCGCGACGGCCGCCGCCACGACGATCGTCCCGTGCCAGTGGTCGGGCGTGGCCACGCAAACGGCGTCGACATCGGTGCGCGCCAGCAGGTCGCGGAAATCGCGATACCCGTCCACGCCGCGGAAACTCCCCGAGGCTGCCTGCCCGGCGTAGTGTTTGTCGACCTTTTCCTTGGCTGGAGCCAGACCGCGGTGCCAGGCGTCTTCGTAGCGGGTGCTGCCGGCGTCGACGTCGCACAGGGCGATCATTTGCACCCGGTCGTTGGCGAGGAAGGCGTTCATGTCGACCGTGCCTCGGCCGCCCAACCCGATACAGCCCATGGCGATCCGCTCACTGGGCGCCGGTCTGCCGTCGGCCCCCAGCGCGGAACCGGGTATCACCCATGGCGCCGCTGCGGCCGTTCCCGCCGCCAACGCGCCGCGCAAGAATTCCCGCCGCGTGGAACGTCCGGGGGCTGAGTCTCGCATTGGTCTTTTCCTTCGTTCGGTCGACGGTGGGGTGTCTGTCGGTACGCCGGCATTGTAACACACTCGAAGTGAAAACGGCAACTTCGTCCCCGCCGGACATGCCCGGGGCATTCTGAGTTGGAGCATCACACAAGCTGAAACATTGCAGATCGGTTGCCGGTCCTCTACCATGAAGGAGTTACGTCTCCCTTCGATTTCAGCATCTCACCCACGCGGAGTCTTGCCATGCCCAATCAATTGAGCGCCCTGCGGGCGATGCCTTTGCTTCTGAGCGTCCTTGCCGCCGGTGTGCTGCTTGCCGCAAGCAGCACGCCGGTCGCAGCGGCCCGGCAGCCCAACATTCTGATCCTCCTGGCCGACGATCTGGGCTACCGCGACGTGAGCTTCAACGGCGGGGAGATTCCCACGCCGGCGATCGATCGGATTGCCCGAGAAGGCGCGAACCTGACGCGGTTCTACGCCTGTCCCGTCTGTTCGCCCACCCGCGCCGGGCTGATGACCGGCCGCTGGCCGTTGCGGATGGGTATCATGCGGTCGGTGATCCCGCCATGGCGGCGCTGGGGCCTGCCGCCGGGAGAGCAGACCATGGCCGAGCTGGTCGCCGGCGCCGGCTACGCGCATCGCGGCATGATCGGCAAGTGGCACCTGGGCCATTCGGCCGCCGAACACCATCCGCTGCGTTGCGGGTTTACTCACTTCTACGGCCACTACAACGGGGCCATCGACTACTGGACGCATCTGCGCGAAGGAGAGGTCGACTGGCACCGCAATCACGAGACGGTACATGAATTGGGCTACTCCACCGATCTGCTCGGCGCCGAGGCCGTGCGGTTTATCGAGAACGTGCCCGAGGATGAGCCGTTCTTTCTCTACGTGCCGTTCAACGCCCCGCACGGTCCGTACCAGGCGCATGAGGCCGACGTGGCGCGTTTTGCCCATCTGGGGAATCCGCGGCGGCGCGTTTATGCCGCAATGGTCGTGGCCATGGATCGCGCGGTGGGCCGAATCCTCGACACCCTGGACGATCGGGGCCTGACCGAGAATACGTTCGTGCTCTTCTTCAGCGACAACGGCGGGATCGTCGGTCATGGCGACAACGGTTCGCTCCGCGGCGGCAAAGTCCAGGTTTACGAAGGCGGCACCCGGGTCTGCGCGGCGGCCCGCTGGCCGGTCGGGGAAATCGCCGGCGGAAAGAAGATCGACGGCCGCATCGGCTACATCGACGTGTATCCCACGGTGAAGCGAATCGTCGGGCTGGCCGACGCCCCGGATCCCAATCCGCTCGACGGCGTCGACGTGTTGGACGTGATGCGCGGCACGGCCGACGCACCGGTCCGCGATTGGTTCAGCTACATCCACCAGTCGGCCCCGACCGAGGCCCTGGCCGTGATCCGGCCGCCTTACAAGCTGGTCGTTCACGGTCCCGGGGTGCTCCTGCCGGGGGCGAAGACGAAGAGCAGGATCGAGCTGTTCGAGATCGACACCGACGAGAACGAGCGCGTCAATCTAGCGGATCAACAACCGAAGACGGTCGACCGCCTGACGGCCGCGTTGCGGACGTTCCTCTCCTGGAAGCTCGACGGTGTAACCGCCTATGGCGACGGCCGCGCCGGCTTCACCGCGCCGAAGGATTGGGTGATTCCGCAATAGCAGCAGCCATCGACTTGCGGTGGACGGATCTTGGCCTAACCCCACGATACGCATAGGGTTAGCAGCCAGAGCCTGAACAACTCCTCGATCCCATATCTCGGACTTGAGAGAATAACGGTTCGACCGTTGCGTACTCTTCCATCTGCAAGTAGAGGCTTCTGGTCGCGGCCGGCCAAGTCATCCACGCTTGTGGCCTCAAGGCCCGGTGGATGTTAGAATGACGCAGCTTTGGCCACCCCCCCTCCAGAGGAGATCCTCGCGATGAATCGATTGCTCGCACTTGCCGCCGTTTGCGTCCTGCTGGCCTGTTCCACTTCATCCGGTGCCGATTGGCCGCAGTTTCGGCATGACGCGGGTCGCACCGCGGCCGGAGCCGAATCGCTGCCCGGGGAGTTGCACTTGCAGTGGTCGCGTCAACTGCCGGCGCCGCGGGCGGCCTATCCGGGTGAACTCCGGCTGCGTTACGACGCCACCTACGAACCGGTGGTGGCCGGCGATACGATGTTCGTTCCTTCGATGGTTACCGATAGCGTGACGGCCCTGAATACCGACACGGGCGAGATCCGCTGGCGGTTCTTCACCGAAGGGCCCGTTCGTTTCGCTCCCGTGGCATGGGACGGCAAAGTCTACTTCGTTTCCGACGACGGCCATCTCTATTGCACCGGTGCCGACGACGGGAAGCTGCTTTGGAAGTTTCGCGGAGCAACGGACGATCACAAGGAGCGTAAGATCCTGGGCAACAGCCGGATGGTCTCGCTATTTCCGGCGCGCGGCGGTCCCGTTCTGGACGACGGGGTTATCTACTTCGCTGCCGGTATCTGGTCGGGGGAAGGCGTGTTCGTGCATGCGTTGGACGCGAAGACCGGCAAAGCGATTTGGTCGAACGTCGACAGCCATCACCTCGAAGCGGCCAACATGGACCACGGCGTTTCCTACTACGCCGGCATCTCGCCGCAGGGTTATCTGGCGGTGGTCGACGACAAGTTGGTCGTTCCCTGTGGGGCCCAATTGCCCGCCGTCTTCGATCGCAAGACGGGCGAACTGGGAACGTACACCATGGGTTGGGGGGGCCGGGTCGGGTTGGCCAAGGGGTGCTGGTTCGTGGCCGGCGTGCGAAACTACCTGCTGCACGGCGGCGATCTGTACGACATCCAAAGACCGAACGACGAGCTGTTTCGCCAGACACGGGGCGACAGCGATTACAAGAAGATGCTCTACGTCGGTGGGCTAACGCGGCTGCAAATCGATCGGGCTAACCAGAAGGCACTGGGCAACTTCCGGCAACCGGTGCTTACGCCCGAGACGATGTACTACAGCGAGGGCGCCATCGTGGCCTGCGACCTGACCAAAGCCAAGGTCGAAGAGCGGGCCGGCTCCGCCGAGAATCCCGCCTATCGACGACAGGATCAATACCCGGACAAACTCCGCGGGACGTTCGCCCAACAGTGGCGGTTGCCCTCGGAGTCGAAGCTCCACATCAAGGTGGGCGACCGTCTTTACTGCGGTCGTCCGGGTGTCGTGGAAGCCGTCGACATTCCCGCCGAGGGCGAGCAACCGAAGATCGGCTGGAAAGCCGAGATCGCAGGCACGCCGCAGAGCATGTTGGCCGCCGACGGAAAGCTGTTCGTCGTGACCGTCGAAGGCCGTATCCTGGCTTTCGGTGAAGAGACGCAGACCGAGGAGCCTGCTATTCATGGGCTGCGGTTCCAATTGCCCGCGGTGTCCGAACAACGGACCGCCACGGCCGCCGAGTTGCTCAAGCAAAGCGACACACGAGTCGGCCATATTCTCGTGCTCGGCGCGGGTACGGGCCAGTTGGCGGAGGAACTTGCCCTGCAATCCGAGTGCCCCGTGCTCGTGATCGAGGCCGATGCCGAGCGGGCGGCCGCGTTTCGACGGAGGCTCGACCGGGAGGAACTTTACGGAACCCAGGTGAGCGTTCTCACTGGCGACCCGGCGACCTATCCGTTGCCTCCGTACTTCGCCAGTCTGATCGTTTCGGAAAACCCAACGCCGGCCATGGCCGACACGGTGGCCCATTGCCTGCGTCCCTACGGCGGAATCGCGTGTTTGAAGCTGGCCGGCGACGCGAAAGACGAACTGGCCAAGAAACTGGCCGACAGCAAGACGCCGAACCTCGTGGTCCGGCAGACGGACGACGGTCTGACCGCAACGCGCGACGGCGCGCTACCCGGCTCGACCGACTGGTCGCATCGCGGCGCCAATGCGGCCAACGCGGGCGCCTCCGATGACCGGTTCGTCGAGCCGCCCCTATCGCGACTCTGGTTCGACGGCTCGCTTCGATGGATCCGAACGCCCGGTGCATCGCTCGTTCGCGTTGCCGGAGGACGCGTCTTCGTTTACTCCAACGGACTGCGTGCCATCGATGTCTTCACGGGCCGTCATCTCTGGCAGGCCGACCTGCCTTCGGTACGACCGACAGGAGAAACGATGGCCGCTACGCCCGACGCCGTCTATCTGGCCGCCGGTCGAGCGTGCGTGGTTCTCGATCCGGCCAATGGCAAGATCGCTCGACAGATTGATCTTCCCGATAGCGTGACCGGGTCCTGGTCGATCCTGCGAGTGACCGGCGATACACTGGTCGGCGTCTGTGGCAACGCGATCGTGTGTATGGACCGTCGCACGGGAGCCGTGATCTGGAAACACGACACCAAGGTCAAGGTCGGATGCCTGGCAATCGGCGGAGGTAAGGTCTTTCTCGCCGACTTCATCGCCCCCAAGCGAGGCGAAAAAACGCCGGACGTTGCCGTCCAATCGCTCGACGCAAAAACCGGCAAAGTCCTCTGGGAGACGACAGGCGGCTCGATCCTCCGCTACTTCGCATCGGGCAACCTGCTCTGCACGTCCAGCGGAATCTTCGGAGCCGACGACGGCTCCCGAGTGGGAAACTCCGCCGTGTCGCTGGTCGCCGGTGATCGGCTGATTTCCGGCGGTCCCGAAAACGTGGCGGTGATCGACCCGAAGACGGGTGCCAAGATCGGTAAAAACTTCGTGTGGCAACGGCGCGGTTGTACCCTTCTGCGGGCCAGCGCGAATCTGCTCACCACGCGATTCAAGGGCAACGCGGCTTACATCGACCTGGAGACCGGCCAGATCACATCGATCTGGAACGTTCGCGCCGCATGCAGCAACAACTTGTTCGTGGCCAACGGCGTGTTGAACATCCCCAATCTGTCCGGCGGCTGCACCTGCAATTACATGCCCGTCTCGCAAGCCTTCGTGCCGGCACCGGTGATCGAACGTTGAGGCGCCAATCTGCCTTGGAATTGGCAATTGGCAAGGCTATACTGAGTAGCTACCGTCGGCGAGACGGTGGGATGCGGCTGACCCACGGTCTGGCGACCGTAGCTACATGCTTATTGATACCCCTCGAAACGGAACCACAATATGACCACGACAAGGCCTCGCCTTGCGGCACTGGCGTTTCTTCTCCTCGGTTTTCTCACAAGTTGGACGCTGGCGGCCGAGACGGTCTGGCTCGACGAGTTGGACATGAGCCGCTCGAGCAGCGGTTGGGGATCGACGCAACGCAACAAGTCGGTCGACCGCAATCCGTTGCGAATCGCCGGCAAGTCGTACGAGCATGGCATCGGCACGCATCCGCCGGGCGCCATTCGCATTGCTCTCGACGGCGGGTCCGTTCGATTCAGCGCCTTGGTGGGCATCGACGACGAGGTGGGCAAGCTGGGAACCGCCGAGTTCATCGTTCTTGGCGACCGCAAGCAGCTTTTCAAGAGCCCCGTCATGCGTGGTGGTCAGCCGCCGCACAAGGTGGATGTCGATGTGCGCGGCGTCAAGGTGCTCGATCTGATCGTCACGGTGGCCGGCGACGGGTTCGGCCACGATCACACTGACTGGGCCGAGGCCAAGCTTGAGGTAACCGGTAAACGCCCCAAGACGACCGGCCTGCCCGTTCGCGCGACGGCCAGCGGCCTCGAACTGGAAGAAATAATGGACGAGCCGCTGGCCCGATTCATTTCCCTAAGCGAGCAGATGGCCCAGCCGTGGCGAGCCAACGTGATCGAACAGGCTTACCGCGCCGACTCGACGATCCACGAAACCGACCGCGACCCGGTCGACGTCGTGTTGCGTCGCGCCCGGGCGTTGGCGGCGCATCTGAAGACCATGCCCGGCGCGCCGAACCTCGCTGGTGAGCTATCCGCGTTGGACCAACTGGCCCGCCGTGCCGAAGGCGTCAAGATCGAAGATACCGATGCCCGGGTGGCGCTGTTCCGCGAGATTTGGGCCGTGCGCAGGCGGATCGCGTTTTCCAATCCGCTGGTGAAGTTCGACCGGCTGTTGTTCATCAAACGGCATTTCAACCCCAACGCCGAGACGACGGGCAACCACATGTGCGACCAGTTTTTCGGGTTCCACGGGCGGCCCGGCGGTGGCATGTTCATCCTCGAAAAGCCCTTCTCCGACGAAGCGAAGCTCGTCGACGTGCTCGACGGATCGGTGATCGAAAACGGGCGGTATCAAGGCCAGAAGATGACCACCGACGGAGCCTATCTCTCGCCCGAGTTGTCGTTCGACGCCCGGGAGATCCTCTTCGCCTACACCGACACGACCCTCCAACTGCGGCACAGTTATAAGTGGAATGAAGACAACACCTGGCACATCTTCCGCGTGAACGTCGACGGCACAAATCTCCAGCAGGTCACCGACGGCGCCTGGAACGACTTTGATCCGTGCTACCTGCCCAGCGGGCGCATCGCGTTTATCTCGGAGCGGCGCGGCGGTTACGGACGTTGTCACGGCCGGCCGGTACCCAGTTTCACGCTCCACTCGATGAACCCCGACGGCAGCGACATCGTGACCATGAGCCCCCACGAGACCAACGAGTGGCAGCCGAGCGTCGACCACAACGGGATGATCGTTTACACGCGATGGGATTACGTCGATCGCGGTTTCAATCAGGCCCATCATCCCTGGGTTACCACGCCCGACGGTTGCGACTCGCGGGTAATTCACGGCAATTTCGCCGCCAACGCCGGCCACCGTCCGCACTTCGAGGCCGACATCCGGGCGATTCCCGGTTCGCACAAGTTGGTGGCCACGGCCGCGTGCCACCACGGTCAGGCGTACGGGTCGCTGGTCATCGTCGATTCGACGGTTGCCGACGACGACGCCATGGCCCCGGTGCGGCGGCTGACACCCGATCAGCTTTTCCCCGAATCGGAATGTCGCACGCATCACGACCCGGCCAACTATGCCACGGCCTGGTCGCTCGACGAGGACTTTCATCTGTGCGTGTACGACGCTTTCAGCCGCTCCAACGCGGGCGAGAAGAACAACTACGGCGTCTATCTGATCGACAGCTTCGGCAACCGCGACTTGCTCTACCGCGACCCGAAGATTTCGTGCTTAAGCCCGATTCCCTTGCGGGCGCGCAAGCGGCCACCGGTGGTGCCGCACAAGACGCTTACCGGCTTGCCGCTGGCAGCCGGTGAGAAGTTCGTCGCCCCGGAGCCGGACCGATTGCCGAAGACCGCCCGGGTCAATCTGGTCAACGTCTATGACAGCGTGTTGGCATGGCCGGAAGGCACGCAGATCAAGGCTCTGCGGATCGTGCAACTGTTGCCCAAGACAACTACCCACGCGCACAACCCGGCCATCGGTTACGGCAATCAGAAAGGCGCCCGGGCGATTCTTGGCACGGTGCCGGTGGAAGCCGACGGAAGCGCGTCGTTCTTGTTGCCGGTCAACATTCCGGTCTGTTTCCAGGCGTTGGATGCCGACGGGTTGGCCGTCCAGGCGATGCGCAGCGCCACGTACATTCATCCCGGCGAGACGCTCACCTGCCAGGGTTGCCACGAGCCGCGTCACCAGGCGCCCCGATCACCTTCGCGGCCGGCGATGGCCATGGGACGCGCCCCGTCGCGAATTCAACCGGACGTCGAGGGATCGAAGCCGTTCAATTTCCCCCGGCTTGTCCAGCCCGTGTTGGATGACCACTGCGTCGAGTGCCACGCCGAGGAGCCGAAGGCTTTTGATCTCAGCGCCGGCGACGTAGCTTCCAATCGCGGCAAGTTCTATCCCTCGTACGGCAATCTGCGGAACTTCGCGTTCTTCTACGACAACGCCTCGTTCACCACGCCGACAACCATCCCGGGCCAGTACGGCGCGCGTGCCTCGAAGCTCTATCAGATTCTCAAGGCGGGACACTACGACGTGAAACTGCCCGCCGGCGACATGCACCGGATCACCCTCTGGCTGGACAGCAATTCCGACTTCTTCGGCTCGTATGAGAACACGGAAGCTCAAGCCCAGGGTGAAGTTGTTCAGCCGACATTGGAGTAAAGCAATGGACGAAGGGTGGCTGGGGTCGAGTTGCGAGGAACGAGCAACGAGCCCCCAGTTGCCGGCGATCTGGGGGCTCCCCGCTCGTTCCTCGCAGTCCGACCCCAGCCACCCCAATGCGACAGTAATTCATCGGCCGACGATAGCTACCAACCAAGGAACCCACATTATGCCTACACTACCGAAACCCAACCTCTTAACCCTCGCCCTGATCCTAACGGCTTGCCTCACTTCACCCGCGACCGCCGCGCGACCGAATTTCCTTTTCGTCATTGCCGACGACTGCACGTATCGCGACATCGGCTGCTACGGAGGACAGGCCCATACGCCGAATATCGACAAGCTGGCCACCGAGGGCATGCGTTTCACGCAATGTTTTCAAGCCGCGCCCATGTGTTCGCCGACGCGACATAACATCTACACGGGCCTCTATCCGGTCACCAGCGGCGCGTATCCCAACCATACGTTTGCCATGCCGGGCACCAAGAGCGTCGTCCATTATCTCAAACCGGCCGGCTATCGCGTGGCTCTGAGCGGCAAACGACACATCGGCCCGCGGGAGGTCTTTCCATTTGAGAGCATTGGCCAGGGGAACAACCCGGATATCGAGGCGATCGATGCGTTTATGGCCGAGTGTAAGGGGAGCGAGACGCCCTTCTGCCTGTTCGCCTGTTCCAACGAGCCGCACTCGCCGTGGAATAAGGGCGACCCCTCGCGTTACGACGCCGCGAAGCTGAAGCTCCCGCCCTATTTCGTCGATACGCCGGAAACTCGCGAGACGCTGGTGCGGTATCTAGCCGAGATCACCTACTACGACGGGCAGGTCGGCCAGTGCTTGGCATTGCTGGAGAAGCACGGCGTGGCCGACAACACGCTGGTCGTGGTGGTCAGCGAACAGGGGTCGAGTTTTCCCTTTGGCAAATGGACCTGTTACGACACGGGCCTGCAATCGGCGATGATCGTCCGCTGGCCGGGCAAGGTCGCACCGGGCACGACGAGCGACGCTCTGGTGGAGTACATCGACGTGCTACCCACCTTCATGGACGCCGCCGGCGGCACGCCCCCGGGAGTGCTCGAGGGCAAGAGCCTCGTGCCGCTGCTGCTGGGCAAGACCGACACGCACAAGGAGTACGTCTTCGGCGAGATGACCACCCGCGGGATCATCAACGGCTCGGAACACTTTGGTATCCGCTCGGTCCGTTCGCCGCAGTTCAAATACATTTGGAATTTCACCCCGGAGACCCCTTTTAGAAACGCCTGCACCAAGTCGGCCATCTTCCAGTCGTGGCGCCTCAAAGCGGCCAACGATCCCGACGCCGCCGAAAAAGTCCGCCGCTACGAGCATCGTCCCGGCGAGGAACTCTACGACGTCGTCAAGGACCCGTACGAATGGACCAACCTGGCCGACGATCCCGCGTACGCAAAGATCAAAGCCGAGCATCGCAAACGGCTGCTGGAGTGGATGGAAGCCTGCGGTGACAAAGGTCAGCAAACCGAGCTAGAAGCCCGCGAGCATCAAGGCGGAGGACGCAAACGGCCCAGTAAACCAAAACCCGGGCCGAGAAAGAAGTAGTCTCGAAGGCTGCGCTCGAGGGGGCCTTTTCTCCCCGCCTTGAGCGCGGTTGCGCTGACACGGCGCACGAAACGCAGCCGAAACGCGAGTGAAAACGTCGGAGAGGCCTTTGGTGGGGCCGATCAACTCGGCGGGGCGCGAAAAACGCCCGCGCACCCCTCTGGTATACTATGCCTAACCCCCCTCTTTATGCGGTTCGTAGAAAGGCTCTCCCGGCTGTATTTGCGAGCGATGATTGACAACCCTTTCCCGTTAGGCCAGACTCAGGGGTGATTTGAATTCCCTATCAGTTCGCGTGATGCCAATGGGTTACGGCTAACGATGGTCCGCATCAGGCCTGATTTGCAGGTTGCCTCCTATTGGCGTGGAGCGATCATCACTGTAAACTTCAGGCGATTAAGGGGTGGTGGGAGTTCCTCATGCTATTCTCATGCCCGGAGAGTTGCCGATCCCCCACATTTTCAGCCAGCCGATCACGCCGGGCCGTACAGGCCTATACCAATCGGGTGAGTCGCGCTGTTGTGGTGCCAAACGGACGCCGTGGTGTCGTCGGGTTCTTGGTTTGTGGGCTGCAGGGTGAAGTGGCATCTGCCGATAACGTGTACCGGCTTGCCCCTCAGCGTATACTGGTAGTAACGGGTATCGACAAACACATGGCGAGTTGATCCGATGGTGCAGTTCAGGATTCCCGCTGAGGCCTTGACTGACATGGAGGTCTTGCGGCGTGTCGGAAGTGACAAGTTGGCACAACTCGCTTCGGCATTTAAGGCCATTGAACCGACGCCTCTGCGACCGAAACAACTCCGCGAAACAGCTTGCACTGTGCTTGGCACCGGTGAGGAAGCGGAGGGAATTGGACAGAGTGTTGTCCGCCTGCTGTTGGCATTGTATGGACTGCTACGTCAGCGATCGCTGAATCCAAAGTCTATCCTCGACGGATTGCGCGATGGAATCGGGAAGTCGGACTGGAACGAAGAAGCCAAAAATGAATGGAAAGCAGTTGAACCGCAAATCGAAGAGTTGCTTTCAATCGAGAAAGTCGGGGCGGTGAGCAAGGCTCTCGCGCTTGCTTATGAATATGCAAATCTTTACGAGAGTGCCCAGATTATTACTGATATCCGTCCCGTATACAACGAAGATGGATCTGATATCCAAGGTTCGATAGTGTCTTATACGCTTCGAATGAACTACGACGATGCGGAGGGGAACCACACGCTCAGCATTGCGATGGACGAGAAAGACATTCAGGAATTGATGGGTGCTTGTGAGCGAGCCCAGAAGAAGTCGCAAAGAGCAAAGAGGCTCATGGAGGACGTTGAGGTTCCAACAATGATTACCGGGGAGCACCGAAATGGTACCGACTGATTTGCTTGAGGCTCCAAAACCTTCGTGCTTGCGCAACCGAAAGCGACGAAAGAATCCACAAGGGGAAGAGGGCATCACTGTAGTGCCCAGTGTTGATGAAAAGGAGATCGTCAGATTCAGGCGAATGTGGGCAGGCAAAGAGAACATCCAACACAACGAAGGCCGCAAGCACGCACATACTAATGATGAATGGTCCAGATTGAATGTCGAACCGCAGATTTCCTATCCAGTGGGAGATTGGCCTGAGCCTCCGTCTTCACCTTCCATCTTGGCAAATCCGCGAGACGAGTTCAGTCCAAGTGACCAGTTAACGGGGCTGCTGAGAATCAGTCTGATTCGATGGGATTCGGAAACTGAGGCGACGTTGGCGGAACAGGCCAGATCTACGGGTATGCTGGAGGAAGGGCTGTCAGAAGATGAAGGGCTGGCATACATGGTCGCCGAAGCTGTAGAGGGGACGCTCGTCGATATCGCCCGGCAGAATGCCGCAAAAGGTCTCTCGACGACGCTGTTGAACGAGGGCAGACGCTTCAGCAGTGCGATTTGTACCGAACTTATCTGGCGGCTGGACTTAGACCCCTACAGTCCACGGCAGTTCTTGGACCAACTCTATAATGAACTTCGGGAATTTGCCGCGGTCGTGCCACGCAAAAGAGCGTGGGGGCAACTCAATGTTGACGGCGAGATTGACCTCAAACTTGAGATTGACGTTGCGGCTGCATCCACGTTCCCCGGCATGAGTGACTCCGATGAAGAAGGATGGATCGTATCTGAGTAGCACTTCTATTGGGTAGCACATGGAGCGGGTCCGCCTCTTACACCTTTCCGATCTTCACGTAGCAGGACGGTTCAGAAGCCGGCGCGTGGCAGGATTCATGCGTTCACTGCACGACGACAGCGTGCTTCAACGGGTCGCGGAATTCGCGTCCAGGCAGCACCCGTTAGATGGAATCCTGATCAGTGGCGACTTGGCCCAAAGCGGGTTATCGGAAGATCTTGGTCTGGCAGCAGACTTCGTCTATTTGCCGCCTCGTCGTTCGGCACCCGAATGGATGGCAGTTGGCCCAAAGCGAGTATGGCCAACTCTGCAGGCGTCAGCAAAACCAATTGCCTTGGCGCCGGGAAACCACGACCGGTTTGATGGTCCGCTTAGCGGGAAGCCGGGCGACGAGAACTTCGACCGGTTCTTCGAGAGGCACTGGAAAGCGGGAGTAGGTGGCGTTCAGAAGTACGCTTTCCCGGACGAAGAGCATCCCCATCTTGTAGTTTTGTGCGCAGACTTCTCGCTCGCTCACAAAGACGATGCAACCGTCACATACGGCCACTGGGGACAGGGGAAAGTTTATAACACGCCCAACTATCCTCGTCTCCAAGAGCTTGTGGACGAAACGGAAAAAGTACAAGAACGCAATTGCTCGGCCATCGTTTGGATGACTCATTTTGCCCCGGAATTCGAGAAAGTCGACGAGCTTCCCGACTTGAAGGACAGCCTTCGGTTAATAGACGCACGAGAACTCGTTCAAAAGGCACACAAGTTGGGTATTCGCCATATCCTATGCGGTCATACGCATATCCTGGCAGGAGACTACGGATCACCGAGTAAATCATCTGTCCGAATCTACTGCGTTGGAAGTTCCGCTATACTGAGCCCAAAAGAGGAGCCTCCTTCAATGCGGCTTCTTGAATTTTGTGTAGAAGGTCCATGCATTCTAGGTGTGCGTTACCAAGACTGGATATGGGATCGAAAAGACCGCAATTTTCGCCAGATGTCGGCTAACGGAACGCGAAGATGATGGTCGCGCAGGAAAGCATTGGGCCACGCGGCTGTAGCGATCCTGCCGGGGGCAAGCCCGACGGTGGCGTGCGGAACGTCTCCCACTACAACCCCATCTCGCGATAAAGCTCAACGTACCGCTCAACCATCTTCTCCACGGCAAACTCCTCGGACATGCGCTGCCGGCCGGCGTTGCCCAATCGTTTGGCCAGATCGGCATCGCCTAATAGGGCGTTGGTGTGCCGCGCCAGGGCCGCGCGATCGCCGACGGCGAAGAAGAAACCGGTCTGATCGTCGACCACGAGATCACGGGTGCCCGGCACGTCGGTGGCCACGACGGGAACGCCGGCGGACATCGCTTCCATGATTGCGTTGCTCTGGCCTTCGTAGCCGCTGGTCGACCAGAGGATGTCGAAATGGGGCATGAATCGGGCCGCGTCGTCGCGATGCCCGAGGAAATGGACCCGGTCGGCGATCTCACACTGGTCGCGAAACCGTTGCAACCGAGCCCGATGGGGACCGTCGCCAAGGATCAGCAGATGGACGTCGTCGTGGATCACCTTCAACAGATCGGCCGCCCAGATGGCATCCTTCACGCGTTTCTGCAACCAGAGCCGCCCGACCAGACCGATGAGTTGAGCGCCGGCTGGCAACCCCAACTCGGCCAGCAGTTCCTCGCGTGAGACGACCGGCGGACGCGGGGCCGCAACGCCGTTGGGGATGACCGTGAACTTCTCCGCCGGCAGTCCCCGGGCGACATAGAAATCGCGCACCGCCGGGCTGTTGGCCACGATCCGCCGTGTGCGCCGGGCGAGATACCGGTCGATCGTCAACTCCTGCCACCCTTTCCACGGATCGACGCACCGTTCGGCCGCCACGAGATGTTTCACCCCCGAGAGAATCGCCGCGCCGCGACCGTAGGCGTTGGCCGCAAAGAGCCAGGTGTGGACCAAGTCGGGTCGCAACCGGGCGATGTGACGCTTCAATCGCCAAAACGCCGTCGGGCTCACCCGCCAGCGCTTGCCGATCACCGTCACGTCGACGCCCGCCTTTTGCAGATCGGCCTCCAGCGGCCCGCCGCGCGTCAGGGCACAGACGTGGACGTCGAACTGATCGCGGGGAAGGCGCGATGCCAGCAGGACCAATTGCTTCTCGGCCCCGGCCCGATCGAGCGACGGGATGACGTGCAAAATCCGTTTCTTCACAAGGGTTTTCCCTGGGGATGAACGAGACTCTCGAACAACTGCCGGTGCCGCTGGGCCATGGTGGCAAGCGAAAACTCTCCGGCCACCCGGTCGCGGCCGGCCACTCCCATTCGGGCCGCCCGGTCGGGATCGCCGAAGATCCGCATGACGGCCGATGACAGGGCCTCCGCGTCTTCTACCGGCACCAGCAGCCCGTGCCGGTCGTGATCGACCAGGAGCCGATTGCCGGGGATGTCGGTCACCACCACCGGCAGCCCGGCGGCCATCGCCTCAAGCAGGGCGACGGACATCCCTTCTTCCAGCGAAGGCAAGACGAACAGATCGGCGGCGGTCAACAGATCGTCGACGCAATCGAACGTTCCCAACGGCACGACCCGCCCTTCGAGCCCCACCGCCTGGATCTGGTCTTCCAACGCCTGGCGATGGGGTCCCTCGCCGATGATCCAAAGCCGGGCGTTCGGCCAGCGCCCGACGACGGCCGTCCAAGCCGATACCAGGTAGCGCAATCCCTTTCCCCGGTGGAGTCTGCCGGTATAAACGGCCAACGGTGTCCCGGCCGGCATTTCCAGGGCCGGGTGCGTCGCGGCCAACGACGCTCGGGCCGCCTGCTGCAGCATGGGGTTGCGCGTCGGCGGAATCGCCACGCCGTTGGCGATGCGGTGAACTCGGTCGGCGGAATAACCGGCCGCGGTCAACTCCTCGCAGATCGCCGGGCTGGGACCGATCACCGCCGCAGCGCTACGACGGCACTTCCTTGCGATCCATCCGCCGAACCGGGCCTCTTGCTGCCAACGGCAATCGCCCGACGCGCCGCCTCCTTCGGCCCGCAAGACCACGGGCACGTGGCCGCCGACCGCGCCCAGCGCGGCGTACGCGCTATGTTTGAGCATCGAAACGCACACCAGATCGATATTCCCCCGATTCCGGCGCAGCCATCGGGCGACCGACCGCATGTAGACGAGCGTTCCGCGAAACCGGCTCGCGGGATTCTCCAACCGCACCACGGGCACGTCGCGGAAGCAGATGGTCTTGGACCACTGGGGCTGCCATCGGGCGGTCAAGATGGTGACGCTTGCCCCGTCTTCTTGCCACTGCGAAGCCAGATTGGCCGTCACCTTCTCGGCCCCGCCCACCAGCGGCCAGAAGCGTCGTGTAATCAATACCAATCGAAGGGGGTTCACCGCCGTCGCTCCTTCACCCCGGCTTGACGATTCCTCAGTTACCGCTCCCCTCATACCCGGCCAGCGGTTTGCCGTTGTCGTCCAGCTTGCCGCAGACCCAGAGCACGCCGTTGGCCAACAGGCGGTGGTACTCGGGCTTCCCGACCGTTTGCATGTTGTGGCCCAAGGTGGTCGCCCAGACGCGGCCTTTGCCGTACTGGTTGATCCAGCAGACGACGTGGTCCTTCTTCGACTCGGGGCTGAAAACCGTCAGCAGGGCCGTGGCGCTGGGCCAGAGTTTGGTGGTCCGATAGAGTTCGTCGCCGGTGGTCTGCCAGTTCTCGGGCCAGAACTTCGTCGTCGGATGCTCGGCCGTCTTCTTCGTGCCCAGCGCGCGAAACCGGTCGTGGCTACTGGAGGTCATGCCCATCGCCTCGCGCCAGTTGTCCCAGTCGATCGCGCGAAAGGTATGCAGCGAGCAGTGGACGATGACCGTCGGCTTGCCCGCCTTGATGGTGTTGGTCACGTTGCCGATAATCTCCTTGCTCCGCTCGCCGGCGTAACACAGATCGTACGCCACCACGTCGTAGCCCTCGGCATAGTCGGCATCCTTGAAGACGTCGAGCCCGAAGACGACGGTCCACTCGACGGCGGCCAGTTGGGCCGTCTTCTCGGTCAGCAGCGGGGCGTGTTTCTTATAGTCGTGCGAACCGCCGCCCGTACACCACAGACCCTTGAGTTTCGCCGCGGAAGCTTCCTCGGCATGGGCGAACAGGGCAACACAGACCAACAGACAGGCGCCAGTGGCAATCAGTTTCTTCACGGCGGGACTCCTTCGGCAAAGGGGGGTGGAATTCACGGGGTGGGAGCGGTCTCAAGGCAACTATCCTACCCGGCCCCGAGCGGCTTGTCCAGAAGTTGCCCGGCGTGCGAAGTACGCGTGTCGTCAAGAACGCAAGGACGCCTTCAACGCCGAGCCGTCGAGGATGCAGTCCAGGGCGTTGCGGATATCGGTGAATAACAAATCGCCGGCCACGAGCGCCTCGACGGCACATCCTTCGGCCAGACAGACGCAGATACCAAGCCGTGCCCGACGGAGCATGGCCCGATCGTTGCGGCCGTTGCCGATGGCGATCACCCCGTCGGCGCCGAGTTGCTCGACGAACCGGGCCTTCTGTAGGTGGTGGTCCTCTCCTGCGAGCAGGGTCACCTCGCCGCGGACGCCGGCCAGCGCCTTGCGGGCCGTTCCGAACGTGTCGGATGTGAGAACATGGACGCCCACGCCCTTGCCGGCCAAGGCGCCTAGCCGTTCTTCCACCCCGGGCAGCAGCTTCCCGAATTCACTCAGCGTGCCGCTGAAATCGAGCACCAGAGAGTGAATCGCCAGGCTGCCAAACCCGGGGATCGAAACGTCGATGGTCATCTGTGTTCCTCTATCGGCCGATCTTGTGGCTCGAATAACCGCACGCCACACCCATTTTCCTCCGGAAAGCCTACAATCCCCCGCTCGATGCTCACGCCGGTGGCGATGTCTTGGCCCAGTAGCAAAGCGCCGTCCATGTCGACGTAGTCGAGCATCGGCAGCAGTTGGGCGATGGCCGAGATGCCGACGCTCGATTCGGTCATGCAGCCGACCATTGTCTTGAGGCCCAGTTCCTTGGCATGGGCCAACATGCGTCGCGCGGGGGTCAGGCCGCCGCACTTGACCAGCTTGACGTTTATTCCGTGGAAATGGCCCGCGCAGCGATCGACGTCGGCTTCGACCTGGCAGCTTTCGTCGGCCATCAGCGGCAAGGCCGATCGGGCGTGGACTTCCTTCATGCCGGCCCAATCCTCCGGCGGAAGCGGCTGTTCGATGAACTCCACGCCCAGTTCCTTGAGCACGGCCGAGTTGCCGACGGTCTCTTCGACGCTCCACGCGCAATTGGCGTCGATGCGAAAAACGGCCTCGGTGTGGTGGCGTAACTGGCGGATGATCTCGACGTCGTCGGGTGTGCCCAGCTTGATCTTGTAAACCGGCCAGTCGGGGAATTCCCGCATCTTCTCGATCATCCGCTCGATCGGGTCGATGCCCAGGGTGTAGTCGGTCGGCGGCAGATTCTCCAGGCAGAGCCCCCAGAGTTTCCAGACCGGCTGCCCGCGGAGTTTCCCCCATAAGTCGTGCGCCGCCATATCCAACGCGCACCCGGCGAATGGGCTGTGCGACAGGGCCGGTTGCATCGCATGCCACAGCGCGATCGGATCGTCGAGCACGGCCGCCTCGATTTGCGATCGCGCGTTTTCCAGCGCGGTGGTGATGTTGTCGATCGTGGCGCCGTAATACGTACATTCACCGGCCTCGCCAAACCCCTTTATGCCGTTCCGCTCCAGTTCAACAATCAACGTGCGGCTTACGTCGCTGGAGCCGCGCGAGATGGTAAACGTATGTCGCAGCGGCAGATCGAACCGGTGCAGAGTCATCTTCATGGGTTTCGTTGCCTTCTCAAATCGAGTACGGCATCGACCAGCGTGTCGGGCCCGTGACGAATCAGATCGCAAGCCGGCAGTCCGAGTTCCTCGCCGACGCGCCGGCATTCGTCGTCGACTTCCCTTTGGGAGAACTTCGACCCGTTGACCGCCACGCCGATCACCCGGCAGGGATGCATGATATTGGCCGCCGCCTCGTAAAACTCCCTGACCTTGCCAAGCGGAGGTATAGGAAAAGCTTTCAGGTCGGAGATCACCTTGCGGCCCATTTCGTAGCAGAGGATGAGCCCGTCGGGCATCAGGCCGTGGAGCAGGCCGAGCGTGACGCACGAATAGCGCGGATGAAAGAGGCTGCCCTGGCCTTCGACGACGATCACCTCGTGGTGCTGATTGGCCAGGACGAGTTTCTCGGCGGCGCCGCTGACGAAATCGGAAATCACCCGATCGACCGGGCAGCCGTCGCCTTCGATCATGATACCCGTCTGACCGGTGGCCACGAATTTCGCGTCCACGTCGCGAGCGTTCAACCCCCGGGTAATTTCGTAGGCGGCGAGCATCTTGCCCACGCTACAATCGTTGGCGATGGTGTGGATCCGCAGACACTCGGGCCGCATGAGTCCGCAAGTGGCCACGTCCCGCTCGTCGGTCGCCCGCACGTCGACCAGTTTGACGTCATGCCGGCGGGCCGCTTCGACGAACTGGGGATCGTCGTTGAGGAAGTCGTGCAGCCCGGAGACGATCGAGAGCCCCTTCTCGATGGCCTCCAGAACGATCGGCCGCCAATGCGGGGGAATTTTTCCGCCGGGAGGCGCGATGCCCACCAACAGCGTATCGGCCGGGGGCGCTTCGGCCAACGTGGCGACGACCGGGATGTCGCCTCCGACGCCCAACAGATCCTGCGCCGTGCGGCCGGCCGCTTCCGTATCGAGCACGGCGACCACTTCCTCCGCTTTGTAACGAATCACACAGATGGCCGTCTTGGCCGTATGTGGGTCGGAATACCCGTCGGTCAGCACAATCATTCGGCGAGCCATGCCGTTTCCTCTCTGGGAAGTTACTGAAAAGCCACTGGAAATGGTAAACGAAGGCCGCGGGTGAGGCAAGCTCTTGTACGATGGGCTTCCAGCCCGTCGCTGCCTTCTCTTTCCCTCTGCTTCTCTTCGACGGGCTGGAAGCCCATCGTACGACGTTGACCATCGCTTGCCAACGCCGCACAACTGGACTATTCTGGAAGAAACACGTCGGCCATCATCGAAACGGGAGAGAAAACCCATGTCGAAATTCCACGCGTCGATTCTGCTTCTCGCGGCGGCGTGCATCCCGGCCGTGGGCGATCTCCAGGCGGCCCCGCCGAAATCGGCTCGCGGACCCAAGATCAATGCCGAGAAACTTTTCGCTCACATGGACACCGACAAGAACCGCAAGGTCTCGCTGGCGGAGTTCATCAAGGCGAGCAAACATCTCGACGAGTTCAAGGCCGAGCAGCACGTACGCAAAGCCGATCTCAACGGCGACGCCGCTCTCACCCTGGCCGAGTTTCGCCGTCTCGACCTGGAGAAGCTAGCGCCGAAATCTGGCAAGGGTGGTCCGAAAAAGGGTGGCGGAAAGAAGAAGCCGGGCGGAAAGAAGAGATAGCCCACTCGCGGACTGTATCTGGCACCGCCGGGAACTCACGGTAGAGTAAGCGAGGGACGGTGAGTGGTTAGGTTTCGACCTACATCGGT
>CAYUIQ010000137.1:0-23959 GCA_964444795.1 uncultured Planctomycetaceae bacterium | reverse complement strand
GCTCAAACTATCGATTGAACTGACTCTCGCTATTCGCTTGCGTAAGGACTAGTTGTCCCCTTCTAGCTGCGACTGGAAATATTGCTTGATGAGGTCCATCGGAATATCAGTCCCAACAGGAGGGGCACCGTTGTGATCATCGTAGACTTTGCGCCACGGGCCGTCCGGCGAGTGCGTCATGTTCGACAGTTTAATCGCCGAAAACCCCTTGTAGGACTCCCAAACGGCATTCAGTATCTCGCGAGATCTGCTGGGCAACTCGTCAGGAAGACTTGGAGTAACTGTCCGTAGCCTTAGCTTGCCATCCTGCCTCTTCACGCGAGAGGCCGTTGCCATCTTTGTAATCGCGTCTTTACCAAACTCTTTGAAGTGGTGAAACATCGTGGATACTACTGGGCCATACGGCCAGCATTCTATCTGCTCATTAAAGATAGGATCATCGGTAAAAGCTAAATGCCACCCCTGGCTGTAGTACAAGAGTTTCTGCAACTTCATCGGGGAAACAGGGATATCCTCAGTGAACGCCTGCTCCAAAACGAAGTTCGCGACAGCTTTTGGTGGATATGCCATCTTGCAGGAGACCGTGGGTGGGGCGACGGTTACTGTACGTGCGCACACTATCCTCATCTCTTATTCTACATTCGCCCACTGAACAAGTCAATAGGGGGCGACCAGCCTGTGGGCCAGCAACACAAAATCAGGACACTAACCGCCTCCGCCCCCCCGAAAGAACCGTGAGCGAATGAAGGGGTGAACACCGAAGCGAGCGCCGACCGTGTTGACGGATCCCCTCCGATACATCAGGCTGGTGTTGTTCCTTGAATATCCGCGAATCCTCTTCATGACGGTCCTCAGAGGCCGACCCCTCCATGGAATCATCCAAACTTAAGCAAGCCGTCTTGGACCTCGTCCTTCGTCCCGGTTATACGCCGATCAAGCCGCGGGCGATTGCCCGGCGATTGGGGTTGGGCAAGAACGAGGCGGCGGACCTGAAGCGGGTGGTGAAGAAACTGGTCCGCAAGGGGCGACTGGCGTACATGGCCAACCATCTGGTCGCGCCGCCGGCGCCGGCGAGTGAAGCTCGGGACGATCGGGTAACAGGCATCTTTCGCCGTACCGCCCGGGGGTTCGGGTTCGTTCGGCCTCGGGGAGTTGCCACCGCCACGACCGATACGGGCGAGCCGCCGCCGGACATCTACATCCCGGCCCGGCGAACGGGCGATGCGGCCACCGGCGATCTGGTCTTGGTGAAGCTGAAAAAGGGACGCCCCGGCCGGCGGGACGACGGCGAGGACTTTGGCCCTCGGGGTGAGATCGTCGAAATCATCGAGCGCGAGACGCACCAGTTCGTGGGCACGTATCTGGAGATGGACGGTTCGGCCTACGTCGAAGTCGACGGGGGGTTGTTCCTACAGCCGATCCACGTCGGCGATCCGCACGCGAAGAACGTTCGCTCCGACGACAAGGTCGTCTTCGAGATGCTCCGCTTTCCCTCCTCGGTTCGCGACGGCGAGGGCGTGATTACCGAGGTCCTTGGCCCGGCGGGCAAGCCGGGGGTCGATACGCTGTCGATCATGCGGGAGTTTGATCTGCCCGACCGCTTCGGCGAAGATGTGCTGGACGATGCCCGGCAGCAAGCCGAGACGTTCGAGGAGCAGACGGGCGAAGATGCCGAGGACGGTCGCACCGATCTGACCGGCGAGACGATCCTCACCATCGATCCGGCCGACGCGCGGGATTTTGACGACGCGATTTCGCTGGAGCGGCTCGACAACGGCCATTGGCGACTCGGCGTGCATATCGCCGACGTGAGCTATTTCGTTCGACCCAAGACGGCGCTGGACCGCGAGGCCTACAGCCGGGCGACCAGCGTTTACCTGCCCGACCGGGTGATCCCCATGCTGCCGGAGATCATCTCCAACGGGCTGGCCAGTCTCCAGCCGGGCGTGGTCCGGTTTGCCAAGACGGCCGTGATCGAACTGACCGCCGACGGCGCCTGCGTGGCCACCGACGTCTATTCCTCGCGGATCAAGAGCAGCAAGCGGCTCGCCTACGAACAAGTCGATCAGTTTCTCGAGAATCGCAAGCCCTGGCGTAAGAAGCTGGGCGCGAAGGTGTTCGAGTTGCTCGAGCGGATGCACGAGTTGGCCATGATTCTGCGGAAACGAAGGTTTCGGCGCGGCAGCCTGCAACTGGACATGCCCGAGGTCAAAATCGATCTGGATCGCGACGGCCGGGTCAGCGGGGCCCACGTGACCGAAAACACGGAAAGTCACCAGATCATCGAGGAGTTCATGCTGGCCGCCAACGAGGCGGTGGCCGAGCGGCTGCGCGACGCGGCGATCCCCTTCCTCCGCCGCATTCACGCATCGCCCACACCGAAAAAGCTCAAGCTGCTGACGGAATTCGTCCGGGAAATCGGCCTCGAGACGGAGAGCCTGGAGAGCCGGTTTGCCCTGCAGAAGCTGCTCGATCGGGTCGTCGGCCGACCGGAGCATTACGCCGTACATTATGCGGCGCTGCGTTCGCTGCAACGGGCCGAGTATAGCCCGGTGGACGATGGTCATTACGCCCTGGCCAGCGACTGCTATTGCCATTTCACCTCGCCCATCCGGCGTTACCCCGACCTGACGATCCACCGGCTCATCGACTGCCTGCTCGGTGGCGTGCAACCCCGCGAGGGCGTGGGCGAGTTGGTCGTCTCGGGCGAACATTGCTCGGATCGGGAACGGCGGGCCGAAGCGGCCGAACGGGAGCTGACCCGGCTGAAGCTGCTGGAATATCTCAGCCATCGGATCGGCGAGGAAATGGACGGCGTGGTGACCGGCGTCGAGCGGTTCGGGCTGTTCGTCCGGGGAGTCGAGATTCCCGCCGAAGGGCTGGTCCACGTCGATTCGCTGACCGACGATACCTACCGTTACGACCGGGCCGCCCATTGTCTGACCGGCTACCACGGCGACAACATGTTCCGCCTCGGCGACTCGCTACGTGTGGCGGTCGCCCGGGTCGATTTGAACCGCCGCCAGCTCGATTTCCGCCTCATCGGCCGCGCTCCGCGTCCGCCGCGGGACGGCAAGCCCGGTCGCGCGAAGAAGGCTCGCCCGGCGACGAAAAAGACCCGTGCGACGAAGAAAACGGCCCGCCCGGCGACGAAAAAGACCGGAGGGGCAAAGAAGAAGCCCCGTCCAGCGAAGAAGAAGACCGGAGGGGCGAAGAAGAAGACCCGCCCGGCAAAGAAGAAGGCGAGCGGCCGCAAGCGGCGGCGGTGACATGGGGCTAGTATCTCATTGCAGTCCCCCCACGAATCACCTTCTTTCAACAGCGCCGTTCGGTGAGGCGGGAGCCATACTCCTGCGGGAGAGAGGGTAGTTTTGAAAGGCCGTCACGGCGATGTTTTTTGGAGGTATCAAATCTCCAATGATCATTGCCCCAGGCTCCCCCCTTGCGTTGCCGCTGAGTGGGCGACAGTCTTCGACGGCGGGGCAATCGCTTTCACCGGAAACTGGACAGGGCGGAGTTTTCCGATTAGGGTGGGTAGTGTGGAGATGGTATGCCCGGCAATCCACGGCACCTTGGAGACTTTCGGGCATTGGCACCTAGACACGGGAGAGTGATCATGTTGCATCGATCGAGTATTGGTTTCTTGGCGGTGTTGATCTCGGTTTCCGCTGTTTCAGCGGCTCGGGCCGAACTGGTCAATTACTGGGCGTTCGACGATTCTCACGTCGACACGGGCAGTTTTGGCTACACGGCGACGGTCAACGGCAGCCCGACGTTCGGCGCGGCGGCCCCGATCGCACACAGCACGGGCTCATTGTCGCTCGATCCCGCGGGTGGATACGACTACCTCCGGATCGGCTCGACCAGTGGAAGCGATCCGATCAACGTGGAGTACGAAAAGATTTTCGCCAGCAATTTCGGCATATCGCTTTGGGTGCAAAGTGACGTCGCGCCCTCGCAACTGGCGACCGACATGGCGTACGCGCTCGATTTCGGCGCGGCACATGGCGACGGGGTCGGCATCCACTTGAACAAGAGTCACGGCAGTTTCACCAACGGAACGCTCGGCGGATACGTCGATTCGGACCGGCTCAACGGACCGGTCATTACGGAACCGGCCACGTGGGACGCGCCCTGGTGGCACGTCGCCGTGACGGCCAGTGAAGAATCGGACGGCGGTAGTCGGATTCGCATGTATATCGACGGTCAAGTGGTCTCGACGCAACATCAGACGTTCGGTGGGCTGGATAAATCGAAACCGCTGACGATTGGCCGGATTGCGAAGGACAATAACCGCGGGTGGGACGGTCAGATCGACGACCTTTCGATCTGGACCGGGCAACTCAATCCACGCCAGATCCAACTCCTCGCCGCGGACGAAGCCTCGCCGCAAGAGTTGGCCGCCGCGCCGAGTTGGGATTTCCGAAACGACCATTTCACCGCCTCCACCGATCCGTCGGCAACGGCCTCGGAGTGGCGCGACGACGGCCGCTGGCGTTACATGTACGCCGAAATCGACGGCGCGGGTGACGTGACCGGAACCGGCGCGCCGGGCGATTTTACCGACATGAGCCGCTTCGGCGGCCACACCTGGGACGACGGATCCGGGCACCCGAGTGTTCGGACTTCCGATTTCACGGTCCATCCGGACGACAGTCGCGCGCCGGTCATCGCCTGGGAATCGCGTTTCGACGGCACGATCGAATACTACTTCGAGTTGATCGAAAACAACAACAACGCAGTCGCATCGCCCGGCTATCAACTCTTTCACTGGGACCAGAGCGAAAGCCTGATGGCGTTGATCGACAAGGTCGACGTCTTCACGGACGATCCCTCAACGAACAACGACTGGGAAACACTGCTCGGAACACTGACGATCGGCTCGGGCGATCTGCTCTACATGGCGATCGACGATGGCGGAAACGGCCACGACAACGACCGAACGCGAATCAACGCGTCTATCCGGCTGCTCCCGCAGGCCGCCGTTCCCGAGCCCTCCAGCTTGGTGCTCTGCGTCCTGGGTCTGCTGGCGTTTGTCGGCTGGCGATGGCGAAAGCGGTAGCGGATCACTCCGTAACTTGAATTCCAAAGCCCCGCTTGGCCTCATGGTTCGGCGGGGTTTTTCGTTGGTTCCGGCCGGGTGTCATTGAAGCACCGACAACGAAATCGCCATCCCCCCATCGGCAGGATCGCCAGTGTAAGCGGCAAGATGCGCGTGGCACCTGTCAAGCATGGCGTGATAGCCCACTAGCCGATTTCGCGTGGGCCGTTACAATGGTCGTCAAACCGGGCTAACTGCTACTCTCGTTTGAACCAGGCCAGAACCACACGATGGAACCGCTACGAACACCGCTCTACGAATGGCACGTGGCCGCCGGTGCGCGGATGGTCGAGTTTGCCGGCTGGACGATGCCCGTGCAGTATACCTCCATCCTCGACGAGCATCGGGCCACCCGGGCGTCGCTGGGGATTGCCGATATTTCCCACATGGGCCGCCTGCGCTTCGAGGGTCCCGGAGCGGCCGTCTTTCTGGCCGAACTGCTCACCCGCAAAGTGGCCGACATGGCCCAGGGACAGATCCGCTACTCGCTGATTACCGACACCCACGGCGGCATTCTCGACGATGTGCTGGTCGGCCACTACCACAGTGTCCAGGGCCAGCCGTACTATGTCCTCGTGGTCAACGCGGCCAATCGGGAAAAGATTATCGGCTGGATCGGCCGCCATCTTTCCCGCCAACGGGCCGAAAAACGGGGTGAGGAGATCGTCTGTACCGACGTGACGCATCTCTGGGCCATGTTGGCCGTTCAGGGGCCGCGGGCGGTCGAGTTGTTGCAGCCGCTGTTTCACGTCGATCTGACGTCGATGAAGTATTACCGCGGCGCGCAGGCCCATATCCTCCATCCGGCCGCCCAACGCCAGGGGGGCATCATCAGCCGCACCGGTTACACGGGCGAAGACGGGTTCGAGTTGAGCATCGGCGCGAGCATCGCCCCGGCGATGTGGGAAGCGCTGATGGAAATGGGCCGTCCGTACGACATCGTGGCCACCGGGATCGGCTCGCGCGATACGTTGCGGTTGGAGGCGGGGATGCCGCTGTACAGCCACGAGCTTTCCGAGCAGGTCAATCCGTTCGAGGCCGGGTTGGAGTTTGCCTGCCATCTGGTCGGATACGATTTCCCCGGCCGCGACGCCCTCTTGCGTTTGCAGGAGAACCCGCCGGCGAGGGTGCGCGTCGGTTTGGAGTTGTCCGCCCGGCGCGTTGCCCGCCAGGGATCGTCGATCATGGCCGACGGCAAGAAGGCCGGCCTGGTAACCAGCGGGTCTTTCTCGCCGACACTGGGCAAACCGATCGCCATGGGCTACGTTTGCCCCGAGTGTGCCTCCGTGGGAACCGAGTTGTCGATCGACGTGCGCGGCCGAAGCGAGCCGGCCCGAGTCGTCGAACTACCGTTTTACAGCCGCACAAGGAAAGGAAGTGCATCGTGACACCCGAGGAACTCCTGTACGCCAAGTCGCACGAGTGGGTTTCCGTCCAGACCGATTCATCCGGCGCGAAGATTGCCACCATCGGCATCTCGGCCTTTGCCCTGGAAGCGTTGGGCGACGTGGTGAATCTCGAACTGCCCGAGGTCGGCGGCGCCGTGACTGCCGGCGAACCGTTCGGAGAAATCGAATCGGTCAAGGCCGTCAGCGATCTCTACTGCCCGGTCGACGGTGAAGTGACCGAGGCCAACACGGGGCTCATCGACGATCTCGATTCCCTGCCCGGCGACCCTTATGAGTCGGGCTGGTTTGTGAAGATCAAGATCGACGACTCCAGCGGCCTGGGCAATCTGCTCGATCATGCCGCGTACCAGAAACAGTGTGAGGAGGAGTTGGGAGACGAGTAAACACATGCCCTACACAACCAATACACCGCGCGACCAGCAGGAAATGCTTGAGGCGATCGGTGCGCGTTCGATCGACGAGTTGTTTGCCATGGTGCCGGCGGAGATTCGCTTTTCCGGGCAACTCGATCTGCCGCCGGCGATGGGCGAGCTGGAACTGACCGAGACCATGACCGCGCTGGCCCGGCGGAACCAACCGGCCGGGCAGACCGCCTGTTTTCTCGGCGGCGGCAGCTACGACCATTTCATTCCCGCGGTCGTCGATTTCGTCGCCTCGCGGAGCGAATTCTACACGTCCTACACTCCGTACCAGGCGGAAGCCAGTCAGGGCAACCTGCAAGCCTTTTTCGAGTATCAGACGCTCGTCACGCAACTCACCGGCATGGACGTCTCCAACGCCAGTCTCTACGACGGCGGCAGCGCGGCCGTGGAAGGCGTACTGATGTGCCTGGCGACCGCGCGAGGCCGGCGCCGGGTCGTCACCGCGGAGAGTGTCCATCCCGAGTATCGGCAGATTCTGGATACCTATCTGGCCAACATGGACGCCGAGTTGGTGACCGTCGAAACGCCGCGGGGAACCGTCGATCCCGAGCAGTTCGCCGCGGCGCTGGACGACCGGACGGCGTGTGTATTGGTGCAACATCCCAACTTCTTTGGCTGCCTCGAAGAGATGGAGACGCTGGCCCGGATCACACACGAGGCCGGCGCCCTGTTGGTCGTGGCGGTGGATCCGATCAGCCTCGGTTTGCTGCGTCGCCCGGGACAATACGGCGCCGACGTGGCCGTGGCCGAAGGGCAGAGCCTGGGTACTCCCATGAGCTACGGCGGACCGTATCTGGGGATGATGGGCTGCGCGGAGAAGTTCGTTCGCCGGATGCCCGGCCGGTTGGTGGGGCAAACGGTCGACCGTCGCGACCGCCGCTGTTGGGTGCTCACGTTGCAGACCCGCGAGCAGCACATTCGCCGGGAAAAGGCGACCAGCAACATCTGCACCAACCAAGGCCTCCTGGCCCTGCGCGCGGCGGTCTACCTGGCCGCCATGGGACCACACTCGATGCGCCAACTGGCCGAACTGTGTCTACAGAAGGCGCGATACGCGGCCGAACAGTTGACCACCACGGCCGGCTTGTCGCCGGCGTTCGATCAACCGACGTTCAAGGAATTCGTGGTCCGGGTACTCGATGGCCGCGTCGAGCAGCGGCTGGAAGCGGCACGCCGGGAAGGCATTTTCGCCGGGGTCCCACTGGGCCGCTGGTATCCCGATCTGGCCGATTGCCTGTTGGTTGCCGTTACCGAGAAACGTACCAAGGAAGAAATCGACCGCCTGGCCGCGGTAATGGCATCGTAGAACCCCCGCGTCCAACCGAGATCCCCGTCATGAGAAACCCCATCGCCACGCAACTGCTCGACGAACAGTCCAACCCGGGCGCTCGGGCCGTTTTTCTTCCTGAGTGCGACGTACCCCGTCGGCCGCTGGACGAACTTTTGCCCACCGAGTCGTTGGCCGACACGCCGCCGCCGCTGCCCGAGCTTTCCGAACCCGATCTGGTGCGGCATTACACCAATCTGTCGACGCTCAATATGTCGGTCGATACCCATTTCTATCCGCTGGGATCGTGTACGATGAAGTACAATCCCAAGCGAAACGAGCGGCTGGCCGGCCTGCCCGGGCTGATCGACTTGCACCCCTATCAGCCGGAAGAAACGATCCAGGGGATGTTGCGGCTGATGCACCAGTCGCAGGAAATGCTGGCCGAGATCGCCGGGCTGCCGGCCGTCAGTCTGCAACCGGCGGCCGGTGCCCACGGCGAGTTTACCGCCCTGCTGGTCGCCGCCGCCCGGTTTCGCGACTTGGGCCAGAAACGGTCCACCGTGCTCATTCCCGACGGTGCCCACGGCACGAACCCCGCCAGCGCCACGATGGCCGGCTTTCGCACGGTTCCGGTGAAGAGCACCGCCGAGGGGTTCGTCGATCTGAACGACCTGACCGCAAAGATCGACGAACATCTGGCCGTGTTCATGATTACCAACCCCAACACGCTGGGTATGTTCGACGGCCAGATCGAGAAGATCGCCCAAATGGTCCACGAGGCCGGCGGGCTGGTCTATCTCGACGGGGCCAACATGAACGCCATCATGGGCATCACCCGGCCCGGCGACTTCGGGGCCGACATGATGCACTTCAATCCCCACAAGACGTTCAGCGGACCGCACGGCGGCGGCGGACCCGGAGCCGGACCGATCGCCGTCGGTGCCGATCTGGCACCTTACTTGCCGGTGCCCGTGGTCGTTCGCCAGGGAGACGTCTACCGGCTCGACGACGATCGGCCGAAGTCGATCGGCCGCGTGCGGAGTTTTTTCGGCAACACGGGCGTACTGGTGCGAATGGCCTGCTACATCCTCAGCCATGGCCCGGACGGACTGCGGCGCGTTTCCGAGGGCGCCGTGCTGGCGGCCAACTACCTGCTCAGCCGCGTGCGACACATTCTTCCCGTGCCACAAGGCGATCGGTGCATGCATGAATTCGTCGCCTCGGCGTCGAAGCTCAAGGCCGAACGGGGGATCACGGCCATGGACATCGCCAAGCGGCTGCTCGATTTCGGTTTCCACGCCCCGACGGTCTACTTCCCCCTGATCGTTCGCGAGGCGATGATGATCGAACCGACCGAGACGGAAAACAAGGCAACGCTCGACGCTTTCGTCGCGGCCCTGTTTCGCATCACCGAAGAAGAAGCGGACCTACTGCACGAATCGCCCCATCGCACGCCCACCAGCCGTCCCGACGAAGTGCAAGCGGCCCGCAAACCGCGGTTGTCGGGTGGGCCGGTGGAGGAGTAGGAGGCGGTCCGCCGGAAGAGTGCATGTATATGAGAAACGGGCGCCATGGGCGGCTTGCCCGCCCTTGCCGAATCCCTGGAGAACAAGGGCGGACAAGCCGCCCATGGCACCCGGGCACAACCCCATCCCTATGAGATAGCCTCCCGTGACTGACGATTTGACGACCCGCTGCCGACTTCTCAACGATGAGCCCGCTCCGGGGCCTTGGAATATGGCCGTGGATGAGGTGCTGGCCGAATGGGCGGCCGAGAAGGGGCGATGTGCGTGGCGATTCTATCGGTGGTCGGAACCGACGCTGTCGCTGGGGTATTTTCAGGAGTATCACGATCGGCGGGATCACGAGTCGAGTGCGGAGTGTGCGGCCGTGCGGCGGCTCAGCGGCGGTGGGGCCATTCTGCACGACGCCGAACTGACCTACGGCTTTGTCGTGCCCGGCGGACACGCCCTGGCCCGGGAGCCGAGAGTGCTCTACGAGGCGGTCCACAACACGCTGCTCGACGTGCTCGGCGGGTGGGGGCTGACCGCCGTGCTTTCCGAGCCCGCGCCGCGACCGGCCGACCAGACGCAGCCGTTTCTCTGCTTCCAGCGGCGAAGCGAGGGCGATGTGCTGGTGGGCGACGTCAAAGTGGCCGGCAGCGCCCAACGACGTCGCCACGGTGCCGTCTTGCAGCACGGGAGCGTGCTGCTGCACCGCAGCCCCTCGGCGCCGGAGTTGGCTTCGCTGGAAGACGTCTTGGGAAGGTCGGTGCCGTACGACGAACTGATCGACGCCTGGCTGCCCCTACTCCAGGACCGGCTCGATTTGACCTGGGAGCGGCAACCGCTGAGTGAAGACGAACAACGCCGGGCCGCCGGCTTGGTCGAAACGCTCTACGGTTCCGATTACTGGACCGAGAAGCGCGGCCGTGGAACGTAGGCGTCGTGGCATGCCTTAACGGGTGGGGGTGCCTGGGGTCGAGCGTAGCGAGCCCCCAGTTCGTTGCGATCTGGGGGCTCGCTGCTCGTTCCTCGCATCTCGACCCCAGCCACCCATCTGCAAGAACGGGGTTTGAGCGGTGCGTCCACGGTCTGGCGACCGTAGCTACCCGCCTAATGCGGCTGTGAAAACCGGCAGACGTGGCCCCTCCCGGCGGGGGAATTGCTTTGACTCGGCCGGCTATTGTTGCTAGGATCAGACTTTAGGAACACGGGAACGGGTAGCTTCGGCCCTGAGCTAGAACGGGTGTCGCACAATGGAAGTAAAACTGATCGTCGTCGGCGGGAAGAGCGCCGGCAGGGAACTGCCGGTGGCAGGTCCGAAATTCCTCATCGGTCGCAGTCAGGGATGCCACCTCCGGCCGCGCAGCGACCAGGTGAGCCGGCGCCACTGCGCCCTGCTGCTGGAGGAGGGAAAAGTCACCGTTCGCGATCTGGGCAGCCGAAGCGGCACGCTGGTCAACGGCCGGCCGATCGCCGAACCGATGGAATTACGCAACGGCGATCAACTGAAAATCGGGCCGTTGGAGTTCGACGTCCAGATTACCGTCCCGGTCGGCGGCAAGAAGAAACCCAAGGTCAACAGCGTTCAGGAGGCCGCCGCGCGGAGCGCCGAAACGGCCGCGGTCGACGAGCTCGACATTACGCAGTGGCTCGAGGAAGGTGCCGATCAAGACACCCGCGTCGTCAAGTTGGAGAGTCTCACGAAAGGGACCTCCGGCAGTAGTTCCCCGGATCTGGCTGGATTTGAAGATCCCACGGGCGAATCGACGAAGAAGGAAGAGGAGGAGAGCAAGAAGAAGGACTCCAAGGTTGTGCAGGAGCCGTCCACCGAGAGCAGTCGGGACGCGGCCAGCGAGTTGCTCGACCACATGTTCAACCCCGATGATTCACCGTCATCCTCCCCTTAGCAGCCTGTCCCCTTTTTCAACGGGCTGCCAGCAGCCCGGGTGGAAGCCCACTAGTTAGCCTGCAAGGATCCGCCGTGGACGCCGCCAAGAAACCGAAAAAGACTCGCAAGTCGTCTGCTCTATTAGGGTTGGGGCTGGACGGCGACGACGGACATACCCGCATCACCCGGGGCAAGAACTTCCTGCTGTGTGGGGGGTCCGAGGAAACCCACGGCGTCATGCAAGAGACGGCCATCAAGATCAATGAGCAACTGGATCGGCAGGGGAAACGGCTCGAAGATGTTTCTCCAAGAGAACTTCGCGATATCTGCAGCGAAGTGAGCGACGACGTCCAATAGGGCTGCGGTACGTCTTTCGGGCAGTCCAGCCCCCCGTTTCTAGCTCGGGGGCACTTCTTTCGCCATCGTGCGCCATGGCGTGGACCGCAGTATCGGCTCCGCCCGCCCGATACGCCCCTACAGGCGGAATATCCGCAAAAAGCGAAAAGTTTGCCTTATTCGCCAATACTAGCGTAATTGTCTATTTTGCCTGACCGGTAAACTTTGACCTCCTCTCTCTCCGATGCTTTTATGCAACAGGGTGTCTTAAGGCAACACACGGCAACGGATCACGGCAACGGATCACTGTGGAGAGGGACCAACCTCGTGGCAAAGTCGAAAAAGAGTGCGTCGACCAAAACAACCGCTTCCCGGAGCAAGAAGGCCACCGCCAAGTCGGCCTCGCCCAAGCCGAAATCGGTTCGCGGGAAGAAGACGGCCACCCCGGCCGGCGGCAAGCGTCGCACAGCGGGTTCCAAGAAGAAATCGCCCGTTGCCGCGGAGAAGGCCAAAGCCGCATCCTCGCCCAAGCCGAGAAAGAAGGCCACGACGGCCACCGCGGCCAAAGCCAAAGCCAAGCGTGGCGGAACTTCCAAGGAGGTCACTATGGACCGCCGAGGCGCCGCGTCGGATCGCCGAGACACGCCCGACCGACGGAAGAAGTCGGTGCCGGTGGCCGTCGAACGGCGTACACTGCAGCGGCGGGCCAAAGTGACGCGGCGACGTCAAATCGATCCCACGACCTGTGAGCGGGATTACTCGGGCGAAGAGATCGAGTTCATGAACGCCATGGACGAGTACAAGCGAACCAGCGGCCGGATGTTTCCCACATGCAGCGAAGTGCTGGAAGTGCTGCGAAAGCTCGGATACGGAAAGCTCCCCCTTTCCGAACCCTCGCCCCCGGGCGAAATCGCCCCGGAAACGGCAATCGCTCCGGCCTGTGAACAGGTCGCGGTGTAGCACCGCGTTGAAGGACAAACAACCAGGAAACCCTACCCCTCGATCTCGTACCCCTTGCGCTGCTTCCGCTTCACCCAACCGTTAGCTTCCTCGTCGCCGACGATCTTCTCGGCGACCGGGTCCCACTTGATCTTGCGGCCGAGGCGCAGCGAAATGTTGGTCAGGTGGCAGGTGCTGACCGTGCGATGTTGGATGCGGACCGGGGAGACGGGCTCCTCGCGCGACTTCACGCAGGCGAAGAAATTGCCCACGTGGTCGTGGCTGGGTCGTACACGCCAGGCGTCCTCGGGGAGCGGATTCTCCTTGAGTTCCTCGACCGCCTTGCCGTAGACGCCGCCCCGGTTGACGAACACGCGGCCTCGGTCGCCGATGAACATGATCCCGTTGCGGTCCAGCGTCTTGATTTCCTCGGGTACGCCGGGACCGAAGAGCCGCTCGATCTCCTCGGGAGTGGTCTCCGAGTGGCCTTGCACTTCGCCGTAACGCAGTCGCTCGTTGAGCGACGAGAAGTAGAGCAACTCGACCCCGCCTGCATATTGCATTCGCGAGAAGAACCGGTCGGGCGTGTTGTAATACTCGGTGCCCTTGGGGTTGGGGAACAGTCCCCGGGCGTCGATCGACACGGGGCCGGTCGTCTCGCAGTCCATCCCCCATTGGGCGATGTCGATGTGGTGATTCCCCCAATCGGTGACGATGCCGCCGGCGTACTCGTACCACCAGCGGAAGTTGGCGTGGGTCCGCTGCCGGCAGTAATCATGCATCGGCGCTTGCCCTTGGTAGAGGTCCCAGTTGATCGACTCGGGCACGGCCGTGGTGGGGAACGGCCCGCCTTTGGTGGTGAAGTAGGGCAGGGCGACCCAAACCTGCTTCAGTTTGCCCACGCGTCCGTTGCGAACCAACTCGACGGCCGTCTGAAACTGCCGCCCGCTGCGCTGCTGCGTACCGACTTGCACAATGCGCCCGGTTTCCTTGACGACCCGCGAGAGAATCTTTCCCTCGTCGATGGTCAGCGTCATCGGTTTTTCGGTGTAGATATCCTTGCCCGCTTTACAGGCGGCCACGCAGACGGCCGTGTGCCAGTGGTCGGGCGTGCCGTTGACGATCACGTCGACGTCGTCGCGTGCCAGCAGCTTGCGATAGTCCTGATACACTTCCGGCTTGCCGCCGTAACGGGCCTTCTGCCCCTCGGCTCGCTTCACATCGACGTCGCACACGGCCACGACATCGCCGAACCGGGCCGCGGACCCCAAGTCGCCGGATCCCCGCCCGCCGACACCGATCGCGCCGATCTTCGGCCGATCGTTCTTCTCGCCGGTGTCTTGCGCCCGGGCGGTGAGGCAATACGGCATCATCGCACCGGCGGTCGCGGCAGTACTCGTGGTTTGCAGAAAACGGCGGCGATTGATCCGGCGGCGGGACACGGGCGGGCTCCTTGTTGATGGGGTGGGACGGCGGGTATCTTATAGCATCCTAACCGATCATCCCGGCGGCGGCAACTCTGGAGCCGAAGGGGGGGCTCGTGTGGGAATCGCTTTCGTTTGATAGATACATCCAAGGACCAGAGATGAACTAGCCCCTTGTCTTTCAGCCACTTTCCTGACACATGGATTCGTCCCGCGACATAATGTATGAGTCGCCAAGGGCGTGGCCGTCCGATCGAGGTATCGATCGCCAATGTCCCCATCAAGCATTCCCTAATCCCAATTCAAGCTTCTTCCCTCCCTAATCTGGACTTTTTGCAGGTTTCCTCTCAACGAGGTAGATGGCAGTCCCTCGCCTTTTCGCTCGATCGGTCAAATCAGTGAAAGACAGGTCGCCTAGGGCGAATTGCTTGAAGTGCCGTTCCAGGTGATGCGGCCGCAAATCCGCGTCCTCAATGACAAGTTCGTTCGCCATTGTCAGCAACTTAGCGATTAGGGAACGCCCGCTCGGAAGGACGAGGGCGTCTTCGTCGAACACGCGAAGCGGCGCGTAAAGGATATCCTCATCGGCAGACAACTTGCCGCCCGTGACAACGTGAATTGCCTTGAAGTAGTCCGACGCGGAGAACTGTCGAAACCCCCAGCCATTCTTGAAGGTGAACCGGCCGATCCCATGCTGGATTCTACCAGGACTATTGTTTTCAATCAGCTCCGCCGGGCGCAGAACCTGGGAATCAAGGGGGGCGCACGTTGTGTGCTGTCCGGTCAGCGCGTTTGCCTCACCATACGACATCTTCTCAATGGAAAAGCGACTGAAGAGATTGCATGCCCTCAGCAATAGTGCAACATCAAAACGAATCTTCGTCCTGGTGTTGTTGTCCACCCAGTCGAACAGGCTCTCCCGGCGGAAAACCACGTTGCCAAAGACTCTGGGATTCCGATAGAAGGCATTGGCGATCGAGTTACTCCCCCGAACCACGTCAACCAATGTCAGGTCGAACGATTTCCGGTGTGCGGCAAATGCCTTTCTGCATAAGGTCGTGGTTATCTTGGCGGAACCGCACGCCATATCCAGCAAGTGCAGCCGGGGTGACGCGGAGCGAGCGACCAACGAGGCAAATACACTCTCATATAGAGATTGACTTCGTTCCCGAATCCATGGATCGCTTCTCGGTGTAAGGCATGCGAATAACTGGCCAATGAGCGCATGACTCAATGGGCGATTACAGACCTCCGCCGAGGGATAGACGAATAGCTGGATTCCGTCGGCCCTCATCAGCGAAATGCGTCGGTAGTGCCAGTAAAGAGCGTCTGCTCCGGGCAGATTCCGGCATGGGCATATCAGCGGCAGGTACTTGGGGTTCTCTGGTGCGTGGGGTTTTGCCAATTTACTCAGTAGGTATACGGGGTGTCTCGCGCTGACTATGGCTGCAGCCGAGCCGCGGCAGTCCCCAGACACACGAATTGCCTCGAAGCCGACAACTTTCCTCAATATTGGGAGCGTGTCCTCGTCGCAAAGCTGGCGATCTAGGCACATACGGAGTAAGTGGAAATATGTACGGACAAAATCGCGCCGCAGGTTGCCCGCAAAGCTCCCAGCGATCAGAGTAGTCCAAGTTCCCTTTAGATCGTCGATTTCTTGCGCCAAGGGACCGCAAGGCCCCCAATACTCACCCCAGGTTACACTTGTAATACGAATTCGGCGGCCTGCGGTCACGTCGAGAGACGTTATGAGTCGCGTTTCCCTCACGGCATGCCGCAGCAAGCGCTGGTTGTACCTCTGTATGCAATCCACGTTGCCCCTTCCTTCTTGGCAGCTACGATCAAAACAGTCTCGATTGGCTGTTTCCACGGGCCTCGGCCAGCCAGCGGCCGGAAATGTGGCAAGAGCCGGTGGAGATGTCCGGGTTCTTGCAGGCACAGACAAGAACCTCCAGTCCGTGGCGGCCGGCGATGGAGTTAAGACGATCCATGATCTCAAGACGCGCTTCTGCCGGAAGCACCGACACCCGGCTGCGCGACGCATGGATTGCCAGAGGCTCGGCGCCGGCGAAGCAGTCCAGCATCTTTTTGAGCATCCGCTTGTCCTTCACATGCCGCCGTAACGATCCCACCACTGCCGGCCGTAGAAAGAGGACGCTCGCGGCGATTCTGCGCACGCCGACGCGGGCCAATGCCGCGCAGAGCGGTTCCAGGCAGTCCGCGCCGTCGGTCACGCTGGGCAAGATCGGGTCGAGCCGGGCCTCGATCGAGACGCCCGAGTCGATCAGCTCGGCCGCTTGCGAGAGCCGGACCTCCGGCGTCGCCGCGCCGGGCTCAAACGCGGCGGTGATGCTCCGGTCGAGGGTAATCATCCCGACCCGCCCCTGGACGCGTGGCGCATGGGCGGCCAACAGGTTGCGGTGCCGCCGGGGTATGCGCCCCTTAGTAACAAAAGCCACGCCAATTTCCGATTCCAAGAGAAACCTGAACACCTCACAAGCCATTTCCAGGACCTCGGGCACCGGCTGGAAGGGGTCGCTGGAGGGACTGAAGTAGACCGTGGCGGGCTTCTTGCGTTTGCGAGGCAACTCCTTCCGCAGCTTGGCAAGCAGATTCGCATAAAACGTGACCTTGCCCTGGCCAGGGTGCGACCGGTAGCCGCGCCCATAGCAGTAGAGGCACTCGTGGGCGCAGCCTGCCGTCAGATTAACCGTCGGAACGCGTGCCAGGCAGGCCAAGCTGGAAGGCGTCAGCACGGCCGATTTTCGCTCCGTGCGGATTACTTCGGTCATCGTGCTGCCCCCGATGTGGTGGGAATGGCCATCGTGTACGCATGACCATATTAGCCATTCGCGTGGCTCAATTCAAGGGAATTTCTGGCCATCACGCACGGAAGCAAGTCCCCTTCGTTCCTATTACTTCTTCCCGTCCCCGCCGGCCCCCAGCAGAAACCCACTGATCGCCACGCCCAGCAATACGCCGCCGATGAGTACAGTCCAGAAGAGCGGCACGGAATTGTGGTCCAGGCCGTGTTCGAGGTCCATGCCGAAGACGCTGGCGATGCAGGCCAGGGGGAGGAAGATCGAGGCCATGACGTTGAGCCGGTGACTGGCTCGGGCCAGATCGCGGCTCAGGGCGGCTTGCGTTTCACCCTGTTTGGCGATGCGGAATTCCAACGCGTGGCTGGCGTCGAGTTGGATCAATTCGGCGGCCCGGGCCACCATGGTGCGCTGACGGCCCGACTGATCGCTCAGCCGCGCCCGAATCTCCGCGGGGAATTTCCCAAATGGTCGGAGCATTCATCGCAGCGTCTCCCGGTCCGGTGTCGTGAAACGGCCTACCTCGCAGCCACGGTCATCACAACTCCCCGGCCGGGCCCACACCAATGGGAATTTGCGATACAGGAAAGGGGGGCCTCTATTTTCCGCAAGAAAGAGTGTAAATTCGCCGGCCTTGCCGTGTTTTCGACTTTCGTCTAGCATCCGAGCCGTTGTTTGCTTTGGTGCCTTTCGCGCTTTTCGGAATTCAGTCGATTCCATTCGAAGAGCGGTCGTGAAGCCCACTCGGGAATCGTCCTCTTGGCCGGAAAACGCCCATGTCGAGTGATCGCGGTACGAGCCGTCAGGCACCAAGCCCACGCGGAGATACGCCCCCACCGGCCGTGCCTCGCTTACGCGTCTTCCATCCCGACCCAGCGGCATCCGATCCCGACTCCGGTCGGAGCGTGCCGGAGGAGCAGCTTCTCGGACGGATGATTCCGCTGCACTATCACTACAACATGCTGACCGACCCGGTGCGCATGTCGGGCTTTCGCGAGGCGATCCGGCACGTCGTCCAACCCGGGGCCAAGGTGGTCGATTTGGGGGGCGGCACGGGCGTGCTCTCCTTCTTCGCCGCCGAGAAGGCGAGCCGGGTCTGGTGCGTCGAGCGGAATCCCGAGTTGGCCGACGCGGCCCAGCGGCTTCTGGCCGAGAATCGCCATGGGGATCGCGTCGAAATCGTTCGGGCCGATGCGCGCGACTTCGTGCCGCCGGAGCCGGTCGACGTCGTGGTCTGCGAGATGCTCCACGTGGCCCTGCTGCGCGAACAGCAGGTGTCGGTGATTCGCGCGTTCCGCGAGAACCATGCCCGACACCACAATGGCCGCGTACCCCGTTTCATTCCCGAGGTCTCGTTTCTGGCCGTTGGGGCCGTCGAGCAATCGTTCGATTTTCATGGCTACCAGGCTCCCGTCCCCCTGTTCCATCCTCCGGCCGCCGACCACGAGGGAACGATCGGGCTGTCGGACCCGGTGATTTACGAGACGATCGACTACGCCGGGATCGATCCGCGGGGCGAGATTCCCAACCGCGTCGACTGGCAGGGCCGTCTGGCGGTTACCCGAGGGGGGACGCTCAACGCCCTGCGATTCGTCACCAAGAACGTGCTCGCCGTCCTCGTTGAGCAAGGCCGCGCTGTCGAGTGGTCGAACCAATATCTTGTCCTGCCCCTGGACGAACCACGATCTGTCCGGGCCGGCACCGTCCTGGAAGTCTCCTTCTCCTATTCTTTCGGCGCCTCGCTCGATACGCTCAACAAATCGATCCAGGTGACGGATCTGCCGCAACAGGCGCGACGGATCGCATAGCCACGAACGCCGCAACCGCGGTCGCCCTAGCTCCCCGGCGGGACCTAAATCCTCGGCCTCTGCCCCTACGGGCTTTGCCGGCAGCCCGGGGGCGAATATATTGAGGGCGTCGCTTGCCGTATCCAAACGCACCTCGATACCAAAAGGGAAGAATCTCATGCCGGGCAAACGCGTGTTGATCGTGGGAGGCGTGGCCGGGGGTGCGTCGTGTGCGGCCCGATTGCGACGATTGGACGAAGAGGCCGAGATCTTCGTCTTCGAACGTGGCCCCGACGTCTCTTTCGCCAATTGCGGTATGCCCTATTACGCCGGCGGCGTGATCCGAGAGAGAACACAACTGCTGGTCGCCTCGCCCGAGCAGTTTCGCGATTGGTTCAACGTCGAGGTGCGCACCGGACGGGAAGTGCAATCGATCGACCGCCAGGCGAAGACCGTCACCGTGCGAAACGTGCAATCCGGCGAAACGACCACCGAATCGTACGACACGCTGGTGCTGTCGCCCGGGGCGGCACCAATCCGTCCGCCCCTGCAAGGGATTGACTCACCGGGTATCTTCACGCTGCGGAATCTCCAGGATCTCGACGGTATCGTCACTTGGATCGACCGCCGGCCGGCACAACGGGCGGTCGTCGTCGGCGGCGGGTTCGTGGGACTGGAGATGGCCGAGAACCTCGTCCACCGCGGACTCGACGTCACGATCGTCGAGCGGCTCGATCAGGTCATGCCGCCGATGGACCCCGAGATGGTCAACCCGGTGCATGACGAGTTGAAAAGCAAGGGGGTCGATCTGCGGCTTGGCACGGAAGTCACGCGGTTCGATCAGGCCGCCAACGAAACAATCAACGTCGTGACCAAGAACCACCGGCAGATCAACACCGACATTGTGATCCTGGCCGTCGGTGTGCGGCCCGAGGTTGAGCTGGCCCGGGAAGCCGGGCTGGAAATCGGATCGCTGGGCGGCATCCGCGTCGATCCGCGGATGCGTACGTCGGATCCGTCGATCCTGGCCGTCGGCGATGCGGTCGAGGTGCGCCACGCGGTCACCGGCCAGTGGACGCTCATCCCCTTGGCTGGACCGGCGAACCGACAGGGGCGAACGGCCGCCGACGTCATCGCCGGTCGGGACGTTCAGTATCGCGGTTCGCAGGGCACCGCCGTGGTCGGCGTCTTCGATCTTACTCTGGCAATGACCGGCGCCAGCGAGAAGATGCTCGCCGAGGCCGGCATCGCCTACGAGAAGACCTACACGCATTCGGCCCATCACGCCGGTTACTATCCCGGCGCCGAGATGATTGCCATGAAGCTGCTGTTCGATCCCCAGTCGGGCCGCGTGCTGGGCGCCCAGGCGGTGGGCAAGGCGGGCGTCGAGAAACGGATCGACGTATTGGCCATGGCCATCCAGAAGGAAGCCACCGTGTTCGACCTGGAAGAGGCCGAGTTGTGTTACGCCCCGCAATACGGCAGCGCCAAGGATCCGGTCAACATGGCCGGGTTCGTCGCCGGCAACATCCTCCGCGACGACGTCGACGTGGTCCACTGGCCCGAACGTCCCGAGCCAACCGACGACCCGTCCGCCGGACCGCTGGTGGTCGACGTCCGCACGCCCCGCGAAGTGCGCCTCGCGGCGGGCCCCGGCACGGTGAACATCCCGCTGGGCGAACTCCGCTTCCGCCTGGCGGAACTCCCCCGCGACCGCGAGATCTGGGTCCACTGCGGCATCGGGCAACGCAGTTATTACGCCGCGCGGATTCTTCGCCAGCATGGATTTAAGGTGCGCAATCTGAGCGGGGGGATGACGTCGCTTGAGATGAACGATCGGTGAATGGCTCTCGTTCGTCAGAGTAGGATGCGTCTGGACGCACCACGATGGAAAGCAACGCGCAGTTGGTGCGTCGGGACGCACCCTACGGATCTCCACGTTGGTTTCCACCCCATGTGAAAAGGAAAGCGGCGACAAGTCGCCGCACGCCGAATTACGGCATCTCCCCCTCGCAACTGAAATCGTCGAACGTGATATGGGCCCATTGCTGCGTGCGCCGGTCGACGATCCGCAGCATGACCTTTCGGCCGGCGTACGGGGCGACGTCCCAACGCACGCGACGCAACACGGGGCTGTTGGTCCCTCCGGTGCGGAGCAGTTCCTTGCCGTCGGGCGTGCAAAGGGCGACGTACGTGTCGTCGTGGTTGCCGCCGCCGACGAGGAACGACATGGCCGTGCCGGTGATCGTGAACTCGGGCGACTGGAGTACGCCGGTCATGCGGTCTTCGGCGCCGGCACCGCCGGCCTGCTCGACGGTCGACAGATGATACTTGCCCTGCTTGTTGAACGGCACTTGGGTCCACTGGGGTAGCGCCTTCCGGTCGCTGACGACCAGATCGAGCTTGCCCTCGACCACCTTCCAACCTTGCAGGTCGCCCGACTCGAAATCGAATCGCAACGTGCCCACCGGTTTGGCGTTGTCGTACGGCACAGGCCGAATCGGACCGCGACCGCGGGGAGGCTGCGCGGCAACGCGCGTGAAGCGGCAGTCGAAACGCACCAGATAAAGATCGCGCCCGGAACTAGCGTGGCTGATCCCCCAGGTGATCCCCTGGCCGACGCGGCCGTCCTGGAAATTGTCCGCGCGAAAGCATCCCGGGGCATGTGGCACGCCGGCCAGCATGTTACGCGGCTGAAAGTCGAGCCCGTCGGCGGCGAAATAGATCTGCCTTGGCCCCGCCGCGCTGGCCAGCGAAGCGACTCCCTCGCCGTGCGGCCAGACCATCACCTCATGGCCCGGGTGGAGCGGCGAGGCGTCGTGTTTGCGATACGGTCCCTCGGGCTTCTCGGCAATCGCCACGCCCATCTTCGTCTCGCCCGGCGTATGTTTTAGTTGGCGGCCTTTGTAGTAGAAGTAGTACTTTCCGCCGCGCGCGACGAACGCCGCGTCGTCGACCCGCATACTGTCGAACTCGGCCGGATCGTCACTGGCGATAAGGATCGGATTGGCGTCACTCTTAACCCACGGCCCGTCGGGCGAATCGGAAACGGCCAGGCCGATGGCCGTCTTTGTATTCTCATCGAACGGGCTCGGCACGCCCGTGTAGAAGAGATAGAACTTCCCGTCGGCGGCCAGGATATTCGGCGTGAATACTCCGTGTACGTCCCAGTCGCCGTTCTCGCCTTTGCCGACGGCCAGCCCTTGCTCGGTCCACTTCTTGCCGTCGGGACTGCTGGCGTAGTAGACGTCGGCCGAGTAGCCGCTATTGTATCCCCACACGCCGGGCCCGTCGGTCACTTTCGAGTACCAGACGTAGAACTTTTCGCCGGAGCGGATCACGTCGCTCGGATCGCGCCGCGTAACGCCCTTCTCCGGACCGATGGCCGCGGTATAGGAAAAACTTCTCGGATACGGGCCGCCGCCGTCGGCCGGCTTGGGTTTCTCCCAGCGCAGCGCGTCGGGCCGCCGCGTGCCTTCGTCGAAGAATCGCGCGCCCGCGCCAACTCGATCGTAATCGCCCAACTCTTCGCGGGCTTGCTTGACGAGCTTCATCAGTTCGGCCACGACCTCGGGATGGTCGCCGGCGACGTTATGTTCTTCGGCCACGTCGGCCGCCAAATCGTACAACTCCAGTTCGGCAACCGGCGTCACCATGCGAGCCGACCAGGAACACCACGGCGCCCGCGCCGGTCGCGGCAGGACCAGCTTCCAGTTGCCCCGGCGGACCGCTTGCAGATGGTTGTAGCTGTAGAAGAAGTACTCCTTTCGCGGGTTCTCGGCACCGGGCTCGCCGGTGATGACTGGGAGCACATCGTGCCCGTCGATCGTCCGGTCGTCGGGCAGTTTCGCACCGGCCAGTCGGGCGAACGTGGGCAACAGGTCCATCGAAGTGAGCATCTCCCGGTAGACTCTTCCCGCGGGAATCTTGCCCGGCCAGCGCATGATGCACGGCACTCGGGGTCCGCCTTCCCAGGTGGTCATCTTCCAGCCCCGCAGCGGATCGGCGCTTCCGTAGTTGGTGTGGATGCCTCCCTCGCCGGTCAGTTGCTTCTCGACCCAGGGGCCGTTGTCCGACGTGTAGACCACCAGCGTGTTTTCGTCGAGGCCCAGTTCCTTGAGCGTATCGAGCACCTGGCCGGCGCTCCAATCGAGCTCCTGGATCACGTCGCCGTAGAGCCCCCGTTTCGACTTGCCGCGAAATTCCTTTGACGCGCCCAAGGGCACATGCGGCATGTTATGGGCCAGGTAGAGGAAAAACGGCCGGTCTTTGTTCTTCGTAATGAAGCGGATCGCTTCGGCCGTGTACTTCTGCGTCAGCATGTCCATGTCGGTCGGACTTTCCAACACCTCTTCGTTTCGCATCAACTCGGTAATAAAGCTCTTCGGGTCGGGCTTGGGGGTAAACCCGTTATGGGCCGGCGTGCCGAAAAAGTAATCGAACCCCTGGGCGTTGGGCAACAGTTCGCTCGGATACGGCCCCGTGCCACGACCGCGGCTGTTCTTCCCGCCGCCGGCCAGGTGCCATTTGCCGATCAGCGCCGTGGCGTACCCCCGCGTTTTGAGCACCTCGGCCATGGTCACCTCGCGGGGATGCAGCACGGGATGGCCCGACTTGGTATTACCCACCTCGGCCACGCGAATCGGGTAACAGCCGGTCATCAGGGCCGCCCGGGACACGCCGCAGACCGGTTGCACGTAGAAATCGGTAAACCGGGTCCCCTCGGCCGCCATGCGATCGAAGTTGGGCGTCTCGATCAGCGGCGACCCAAAGCAGCCCACGTCGTTATACCCCTGATCGTCGGTGAAGAAGATGACAAAATTCGGCGGCCGCGTTTCGGCGGCGATGGCACAAGTGGCGCCCCCCATCATCGACAGTCCGACCGCCATCACGATCGTCTTCCACGACCGCCAGGGCAGGGCAGGGGAGTGCTGTTGGCTGCGAGTTGATACGCACATGATTACGTCCTTCATGGGATTGTCACGAACAAAAGCAAGCGACCGTCACACGGCCCCGCACCGTCCAGTATCGCCCTTGGGAACGTGTGCCACTGCTTGCT
>CAYUIQ010000136.1:0-24018 GCA_964444795.1 uncultured Planctomycetaceae bacterium | reverse complement strand
ATCCACGAAGGCCTGGCTGATACGCGCCTTTTCGCGGCTCGATTTCTTCCGGTATGCAAGGAGCATGTAGTAGGCGATCGTACACGCCCAGGCGCCAAAGTCCTTTTCGGGATCGTAGTCCGCAAACTGCTCCCACCGACGCACGTTCGTTTCCTGATAGAGATCGTCGGCGTCCGCCCAATTGGGAACCAAGGCGAGAACGTACGCCTTCACGCGACGTTCGTGCCGCGATAGCAGTCGAAGGAAATCGACCGTCTTGCGATCCTCTGCAGAAGGTTGACGACCTGCGGAATCCACGGGCAACCTCTCTCGTCTTACGATGGCCGGTTGACAAAGGGCATTCTCACATAGATTAAGCCACGCTGGCCAGAATTTGGACATATTCCTGACGACTCAGCGATGTTTCCAACGCACCTTGAATGGCACCCGTGACTGTAAGTTGCTGTCATATCGAGAGTTGCGCCCTTGCGGCCACTTCATCAACGGCACAAGGAACTATTGGCGACAAGTGGCCGCCGTTTTTTCCGCGTCGGCTACTCTCACCAATCCTCAGCGTCATAGCGATCCCCCAAAAAGAGGTTCCGATTGAAGGCAGAGCGCCAATGATCTGGCCAAACGCATCCCTCCAATAAGGGGATTTTGGTCGGCATCCAGCTTCCGGCCGGGGGATAACGTAGACTTTCTTGCCAGATTCTCCCCAGTGTACGGGATCGTCGTCCTGGCGGTTTTGGCAGTGTTAGCTTGGCCGTCCTGCCCAGAGGCCGGTCGTCGGGACGGAGTTCGGTAAACAGCACAAGTCGAGATGAAAGAGATCAGCAATGCCTACCGGTCTTGAGACGTCATTTCAATATCTCGCGCGTACCGAGAATCGGGCAGCCATCGATCTACTGGTGGCGGGGCTGGATAGTCCGGACGCGTCGACCCGAGAGCGGATGCTCTGCGCGTTGTTGGAGCGTCGCGATCCGGAGGGTCACGCGGAGATCTTCCGACGATTGGGGAAGTTCGACGACGCGGCCAAGACCGTCATTCGCAAGCGTCCCGACCGGTTGCTCCGTGGTGCCAAGGCGGCCATTGCCAGCGGCGATCCGCGGACGTTTACCGCCGCGTGCGCGGCGATTCACGAATATGGGCTGTACGATGTGGCCGGCGATCTGATCGGCATTATGGAGGACGACGGCAATCCGGCGGCGTCCGCCTCGGCCGCGACACTTCTGAGTCTGGCCCGGTTGTTCTACGAAGAACTGAGCGGCGAGGAGAAGCGGAAGAAGAAGGAACTCGGTGTCATACGCCGGCGTCTAACCGACTCGTTGGAGCAGTCGACCCGGCGTTTCAGCAAGCACCAACACGGCGAAGTGATCGAGGCGTTTCTGTTGGTTGCCAAGCGGCAGAACGCGACCTTGCGGCAGATTCTTCAGCGTCGCGACGATCCCGCCCACCAACCGATGATGGAACTGCTTGCCGAGAGTCTGCAAGGAGGCGTGATGCGTCTGTTGCTGGCCTATCTGGACGACGCCACTCCACCATTGGCGGTGATCCAAACGCTTGCCGGCCGGAGCGACTTGAGATTTGTCCGGCATTTGGTGCGAGCCACGGGAAACCGACCGTCCAGGGGCGTCGCCAAGACGTTGTCGGAGATCAAGTCGATCGCCTGGGCCACGCCCGACTGTCCCGTGCTGGACGAATTGGACGGACCGGAACAAGCCAAGGCGGTCACCCTGCTGGCGGCGACCTCTCTGCCGAAATCCCAGGTGCTGGGCGTGTTCGACCATTTCCTACAGCACGGCAAGCCGGAAGGACGCCGGGCGGTGGCCCAAGCCTTGCAGAAGTTCGAAGGCAAGGAGGCGACCATGTTGACCGTCCGGGGACTCAACGACGACGATCCGGAGGTGCGTGCCCATTTGATCCCGCAGTTGCGGCCGCGAAAGATCCCCGGAGCCATGCTCCTGCTCATTCGCATGGTGGGACATTCCCACCCCGCTGTTCGTGAGGCGCTGAGTCAAGCGCTGCCCGAGTTCACGCTCCGCCAGTTCATGCTCAATTTCGACTCGCTGGACGAGGAGTTGCGCCCGACCACCGGCCATCTCGTGCGAAAAGTCGATTCCACGACCGAGGCCGAGTTGGCCTCCGAACTGGAATGCATGTCTCCGGTGCGCAGGCGCCGGGCGGTGGAAGTGGTCGATGCGATGGGCCTGGTTGAAAATCTTGAACAAGCGATCATCCAACTGATTTCCGACGAGGATCACATGGTACGGGTCGCGGCGGCCAATGCCATGGCCAGCATCGCCAGCCCCACCAGTTGGGACGTGCTCCGCGATGCCCTGCTGGATCGCAGTGTTATCGTACAAGAGGCGGCCGAACGGAGCCTCGATCGAATCAGTCAGTCGCTGTTGATCCAAGCGGCCGAAGAGGAAGAAGCCCCCGAGGAGGTCTCCCCATGATCAACCTGTCAACCGGATCTTTCACCAACACGATCTCTCTCCTGGCCGCTCCATCGGCTCGCGAACCGGGCGCCGGTGCGGGGCAAATGGCCGTGTGGCTCGGAATCGCCTCGGCGGTCATCGCCATCGGGGCCGCCGCCTGCTGGCTCTTGACCCGTATGGCCCATCGCCGCCGCTACAATAGCCAAGCCACGCTTTTCACCGGCCTTTGCGCGGTTCACGGGCTGGCCCGCGGCTCGCGGGGACTGCTTCGCCAGATCGCCAAACATCACGGGCTGCGTCATCCGGCTCAGGTTTTTCTTGAGCCGCAATGGCTGGCCCCGGATCGGCTGTCCGGCCCCTTCCGGGCGCAAGCGGCCGAGATCCGCGCCTTGTCGCAGAAGCTGATCGGGAATGATCCCCAAAAGGCTGCCGACGCCTGATTCGGCGGCTCGCGCGGGGCAGACACGCCTCCGTCACGGCCGAACCTTTGGTTCGATTGCAGGGCAAGGCGCCCCCAGTCAGGGCGGGCCATCTCACGGGGTCTTGCGTTCTGACGCCCAGCCATTATAATGCGGCATTCGATTCGGTCGAATTCCCCGTGGAGACCGGCCCCGCCTCCCCGCCGTCGCCGAGACCACCTTTCGGTGATGCTCCAGGATATGGCAACCGCGACCGCAACCGTAACGCGTACGGTCGGCGGTCTCCCGCGACTCTCGTAAACAGGGAGCCACACGAACACATGACGGCCAAGAACGCCCCCAAAGAGCCGGCCCCGGCCATGATCGAGGCCGAGGGTCTTTCAAAGTACTACGGTGAGTTTGCCGCGATCAAGGACGTGACCTTCTCGATTGCCAAAGGGGAAGTGGTTGCCTTCTTGGGCCCCAACGGGGCCGGCAAGAGCACCACGATGAAATTGCTGACCGGCTACTTGGCCCCTTCAGCCGGAACCGCCCGAATCGCCGGATATCACATGGGTACCGACCGCCTGGCCGGTTCGGCCCGGTTGGGATATCTGCCCGAAAACGGGCCCCTTTACTTGGACATGACGCCCCGCGGATTGCTGGAGTTCTTCGCCGACGCCCGCGGCCTCTCCGCCGAGCGCAAGAACCAGCGAATCGGCGACGTGATTGAGATGTGCGATCTGGCCGGCGTGCTGGGAAAACCGATCGGCAAACTGTCGCGCGGCTATCGTCAGCGGGTGGGCATGGCCCAGGTCCTCTTGCACGAACCCGACGTCTTGATCCTCGACGAGCCGACCGCCGGCTTGGACCCCAACCAGATCCACGAAGTGCGGGAAACCATTCGCAAGTTGGGGCGGAAGAAGACCATCCTGCTCTCCACGCACATCCTCCAAGAAGTGGAAGCGATGGCCAGCCGTGTCCTGTTCATCAACGAAGGACAACTTGTCTTCGACGGTCCGATCGCCAAGATCGTCGGTGACGGCAAATCGTTGGACGAGTATTTCCGCCAGTTGACCGGTGCCCCCACATAACCGAAGGACTTCGTCAAAAAACCATGAATACGAACGTTCTCTGGGCAATTTTCAAACGAAACTTCGTCGCCTATTTCTCCACGCCCACCGGCTACGTGTTTATCTGCGTGTTTGTGCTGATGAGTTCGTCGGCCGCGTTCTGGCCCGACGAGTTCTTCACGGCCAACCTGGCAAACCTCGACCAGCTCAATCGCTGGCTCCCCTGGATCATGCTGGTGTTTATCCCCTCGATCACGATGGGTATCTGGTCCGAGGAACGCCGGCAAGGCACGGATGAACTGCTGCTGACCATTCCGGCCGGTGACCTGGAAGTGGTGCTGGGTAAATACCTTGCCGCGGTAGCCATCTACAGCGCCTCGCTGGCCTTCTCACTGGTCTCCAACTACATCGTCCTACGCACCCTGGGCCATCCCGACGTCGGGCTTTTCATGGGCACCTACTTCGGCTACTGGTTGATGGGTGTATCCATGCTGGCCGTCGGTATGGTGGCGTCGTTCCTGACGAGCAACCTCACCGTCGCCTTCATTCTCGGAGCCCTCTTCAACGCGCCCCTGGTCGGCCTGGCCTTTCTCGCCGAATTGAAGCTCGGCTTGGGTTGGGGGTCCGCGCTTGGGCAATGGGGGATCAACGACCGCTTCGCCGAATTCGGCCGCGGCGTTGTCAGTCTGGCCGGCGTTACATACTTTCTGGCCGTCGTCGTGGTGATGCTTTATATCTGCATGGTGCTGATCGGGCGGCGCCATTGGGTTCGCGGTCGATCGTCCCAGACGATGGCTTTTCATTTCCTCGGCCGGAGCATCGCCCTGGTACTGATCGGCGCGGGGATTGTGTTCTTCTTCGGGCAGTTTCGCTGGACCCGACTGGACGTCACCAGCGAACGGCTCAGTTCGCTTTCGCCCAAAACCCGCCAGTTGATCGATTCCCTTACCCTGGAACACCCCGTGGTGATCGATGCCTACATCAGCGAAGAAGTACCCGAACAGTACGTGCAGACGCGACTGAACCTCAAGGCCATGCTCGAGGAGTTCCGAGCGCGGGGACGCGGCAAAATCCGCGTACAAATCCACGACACCAAGCCGCACAGCAACGAAGCCGAAGGCGCCAAGCGACGCTTCGCCATCACCGGCCGAACCGTGACCGGAGAAGGGGGTGAAGGGACCGAATCGCCGACGATCTTCATGGGCCTGGCGTTCACTTCCGGGTTGAAGCAGTCGATCGTGCCGTTTATCGACCGGGGAACCGCCATCGAGTACGAGTTGATCCGCTCGATCCTCTCGGTGGACCGTCCCCAGCGGAAACGTCTCGGCGTCATTGCCCCGCGGATCTTTGATCCCCGGAGCCGGACGCGTACCGCCGAAGATCCGCTGGAATCCGTGTCGCTGCTGATCGAGGAACTGAAGCAGCAGTATGAGGTCGTCACCGTCGACCCCGGCATGCCCATCCCCGTCCGTTCCGACGACAAGGAGAAGGACGCCGAGAAAGAAGAGAAGAAGACCGACGACGCGGAGGGCGACGCGCCCGAAGAAACGGAAGAGAAAGAGTACTTCGACGTGCTGCTGGCCATCCAGCCTTCCTCCTTGCGGCAGGGCCAGATCGACAATCTCGTGGCCGCCGTCGAAGCAGGGCAGCCGACGGCCATCTTCGAGGATCCCTACGTCAGCATGACCCGAGGATTGCTGTCGACCACCGAGCCATGGCCGGAGGACCAAGAAGGCCTGGCACAAATGCAGCAGCAAGCGATGATGCAGTCGATGAACCCGAATCTGCCGCCCGAGGCGCGGCAGCAAATGCAGCAGCGAATCATGATGATGCGGCAGCAGATGGTGCTCGACCGCAAGGGTGACCTCGGGCCTCTCTGGAAGGCCCTGGGGGTCAAGTTCGGCGAGGACAAAGTCCTCTGGCAAGACTACAACCCGCATCCCCGGCTGAATCAGGTGGGACGCATACCCAAGGAGTGGATCTTCGTCGACGGAGATTGCGGGGTCGCGGAACCGTTCAACCAGGACGACCCGACAACCGCCGGGCTTCAGGAGATCGTGCTCTGGTTTCCCGGCACCGTTAAGGCGGCCTCCAGAGCGAAGACGGAAGTCACGCCGCTGGTCCTTGCCGGCGATCAGACGGGAACCATCGACTACGAGCAGTACTGGATTCGGGATGAGCGGTCGGGACACCGCATCGGCATGCGCCCCGAAAGCCAGCAGGAGGTGAAGATGCCCGAGGAGGATACCCAAGATCCGTACGCCGTTGCCGTGTCGATCGAATCGGACGATGAAGACGCGAGCAAGGTTCGGGCGATTCTCACGGCCGACGCCGACCTGTTGTGCCCGTTCTCCTTTCAGATTCGCAACGGGCTGTTGTGTCCGATCTGCAAGGCAACGCTGACGGAGTCGTCTTTCGACAACGTCACGTATGTACTCAACGTGGTCGACGCCTTGGCCACCGAGGAAGATCTCCTGGAGATCCGCAAGCGCCGGCGGGCGCATCGCGGCCTGGCCAGCATACGCGACGCCATCCACGAGGCAAAACAAGATGCCGAGGTGGCCCGCAAGGAAGCCAAGAGTGAATACGACAAGGACATCGAGGCGTACACCAAGCAGATCAAGAAGGAAGCCGATAAGCTGGACGCCCGAGAGGACCTCAACTCGTGGCTCAAGGGCGTCGAACTCGGGGCCTCCCAGATGATCCACCAGCAACAACTGCACACCAAGGAAAAACAGCGCAAGCAACGGCTGGACGAACGAAACGAAGAAATCGAAACGGAACTGGCCGTGAAGACGCAGCAGATCCAGGACCGGTACAAGATGTGGGCGGTCGTGGTACCGCCGATCCCGCCGCTGCTGGTGGCGATTATCGTCTTCTTCCTTCGCCGCACGAGAGAATACGAGGGAGTCGCCCGATCCCGGTTGCGATAGCCGGGCGTGGCCATGACGCACGTTTGATCTATTCCTCCGGTGCGTTGACCGGAGTTCAACGGAGCCGGAGCCCAACGGAGCCGGAACCCAACGGAGCCGGAACGAGGAGTCTATCAATGGACGAAAACAAGAAAACCGCCATTTTCGCCGGCGTTGCCGTCGCCGTCCTGCTCATTGCCTGGCTGGCCCAGTCCAGCCTGCCAACCTTCGATCCCGACGAGGAGATCAACCAGCCGCTCGTCGAGACGTTTGAGCCCTCCGACGCCACGGAGATGAAAATCGTCACCTACGACGAAAGCACGGCCGAGAGCACCGCGCTGGCCGTCGCCCGCACCGGCAAGACCTGGTGCCTGCCGACCAAGAGCGACTACCCGGCCGACGACAAGGAAAATCGCATGGGCAAGGCGGCCGCGGCCATGCTCGACTTGACCATCCTCCAGGTCAAGGGCGACAGCGAAGGCGACCACAAAACCTACGGCCTGATCGATCCCTCGGATCCCGAGACCAAGAAGAAGGTGAAGACAGGTGTCGGCATGCGCGTCACCTTGCTCGGTAAAGAACTGGACGAGGGCGACGAAAAGAAGGAAGTGCTCGTCGACATGATCGTCGGCAACAAGGTCGAAGGCGAGTTGCCCACCGTCCGTTCCCGGGAAACGGGCGAAGAGGAAACGCCACCCGAGGTCCACTACGTGCGCCGAGTTGGCCAGAATCGCGTCTACGTCGTGGCTATCGCACCGGAAAGCTTCAGCACCAACTGGCTCGACTGGATCGAAGACGATCTGCTCAAACTCAACCCCAGCGACATCCAGCGCGTTACCTTCCACGACTACCGGATCGTGTCGACCATCCGCGGCCACGGTATCGATGAACGGGGAAGGATCACCTTGCGGAAGAAGGGATACTCTTGGGAGTTGGAAGAGGACGTCGAGTGCCGGATATCGACCGACGGGCAGACTCCCGTGGTCGAGGAAATCCCCCGCGAACTGGCCGAAGACGAAGAACTCGACCGCACGCGGTTGGGAAAGGTCGAGACCGCGCTGGACAACCTGGCTATCGTCGACGTCGACCGCAAACCGGACGTCCTCAGCAGCGCGCTGAAAGGCACCGGAACCGTCAATATCGAGAAAGACGAAGCGGAGCAGGAGTCGGAGTTTCAGCGGAGATTCGAAGAGGCCGGCCGATCGTTGATAAGTCGCGGGTTCTTTCGCACGCGCGATGGCGACGTACTCTCCAGCGAGGGTGAGATTCGGGTGCTGATGAATGACGGCGTCGAGTACATCCTGCGGTTCGGCGGAATGGTCATCGACGCCTCGGGCAAAGCGATCGCCGAGGAGGCGGACGCCGGCGACGGTGAAGAGGAAGCCAAAGAAGGCGAAGAGAAGGACTCGTCGGTCTCACGACGTTGCGTTCTGGTCACCGCCGTGTTCAACGGCGAGGCGATTCCCCTGCCCGAACTGCAAGACGTGCCCCAGTTGCCGTCCGAAGACGAAGCGGCATCGGAACAGACTCTCCCCGAAGAAGCCACGCCGGAAACAACCACGCCCGAGGAGACGACACCGGAGGCAGCGACACCGGAAGGAGCCCCTGCCGACGAAGCTTCGCCCGCCGAAGACGCCGCGGTTGCCGAAGGCGAGGAGAAGGACGGAGAACCCCCCGAGGCTGAACCGGAAGAACCCGAGGAACCGAAGAAAACGCGCAAAGAGATTCTCGAAGAGCAAGGGCGGATCACCAAGGAGAATCTGCGCGAGCAGGAGCTCTACGACAAGAAACTCCGAGACGGTGAAGCCCACGTCGCTGAACTCAACGCCCGCTTTGCCGACTGGTATTACATCATTTCCAACAGCGTCTACAAGGACATTCGCCTGTCCCGGGCGGAACTCATCAAGAAGATCGAGAAGCCCGCCGAACCCGAGACGCCCGGTGGTATGCCTGGTGGTATTCCCGGTGGCATGATGCCGAACCTGCCCTCCGGCCCGGGCCATCCGGCACCGGGGCCCGAGACGCCACCTGGCCCCGAGACGCCACCTGGACCCGAAGGCCCGGGCCCAGTGGGTACGGAGCCGACACCGGATACCGATCCGACCGGACCATCGGTAGGACCCGAAGAGCAACCGCCCGCCGGCACGCCCGAGCAACCGCGTGTTGAGCCCCTTCCTCCGCCGGCTGAGTTGCCGTCAGAGGAGACTCAACCACCACCGGAAGCCCCGATGCCGCCGGCCGAGGAAACGCCCCAGCCGTAGCGGGCAACGGCGGTTTAGCCCGGGCGATTGTGTCTGGCGCGGAAGGGAAACTCCGGGGACAAGTGCCCGGGCTAAACTCTACAAATACTTCTCCAGCCCGCCCTCTTCCATCATCGCCACCAACTGGCGGATCGATTCCTCGCGATCCTTGGCGGCGACCAGCGTGGCGTCGGGGGTGTGGACGACGATCAGATCGTCGACGCCGAGCGTCACCACAAGGTGGTCCGGGTCGCCGCCGCGGACAATCGTGCCCGTGGTCTGAAGCCCCAGATGCCGGGCCAGGACCGTGTTCCCCTGGTCGTCTTCCCCGCGTAATCGGGCCATCGCCCGCCAGCTCCCCAAATCGTCCCAGTCAAACGGTGCTTCGATCACCACGGCCTCGGCCGTGCGTTCCATCACCGCGTGGTCGATCGAGATGTTCTGCACCGCGGCAAACTCTCGACCGAGCACCTCGTCGTAGTCGGGCGCCTGCACCGCGTCGGCGATACACTGCAAATGGGCGTGTATTTTCGGCTCGAATCGGGCGATCGACGCCAAAATGCTCTTCGCCTTCCACACGAAAATGCCGGCGTTCCACGAGAACGTCCCGGCCTCAAGGTATCGCCGGGCGACCTCCGCCGCCGGCTTCTCATGAAACGCCTTGACCTGACACGCCGACATCCCGTCGGCCGATTGCACGACCTCTCCCCGTTCGATATAGCCAAAGCTCTCGGCCGGATAACTGGGCCGAATGCCAAACGTGACCAGGCGCTCGGGGTGCGCCTCGATCAATTCCGCGGCGAAGCGAACCGCGCGGCGAAACGACGCTTCATCCTCGATGACGTGATCGGCCGGCATGACGACCATCGTCGCCTCGGGGTCCCGTGCGGCAACTTGAACGGCCGCCAGACCGATGCAGGGGGCCGTATTACGCCGGCAGGGTTCAACAAGGATGGCATCCGCCGGAAGACCGGGAAGCTGCTCGGCAATCCCTTCGGCAAGCCCGGCGGTGGTGGCCACCAGCACGTTCTCCGAAGGCACCAGATCGCCCAACCGATCGACGGTCGTTTGGATCATCGTCTTGGGGCCGGTGAGATTGAGCATCTGTTTGGGACGCGCGGCGCGGCTCTCCGGCCAAAACCGTGTGCCGGATCCGCCGGCCATGATGACGGCGTGTAGCATGACGTAGCACTCCCGTTCATAGCTTGAGTTAGCAAAAGTAGCGATCGGCCGTTACCCGAGTTCCCGCCGGCACCTTCTCGGCCAGTTCCCGCGCGTCGAGCGCGAAAAGAGGGCTGATCTCCACGACGACGCCCGGGTCGACCTCCGCGCCGGCTTCGCGCAGCCACTCGGCGTGCAAGGCGGCCATGCCGTTCTTGACCCAATCGGGCGTATCTTGACGCTCGCCCGGGGCATTTTTCAGCGGGATGAAGTCGCGCCGCGGATCAACTTCCACCACGATCGCGCCCTCGGCCATGGGTATCAGATCGAAAATAAATCGCTCGAATTTGATCGCATTCGGTTCGCTGGGTTCGACATGCCGGCCGCCGGCATCAACGTGTGGCACCTTCTTTTGCGCGTAATGGAAAGGCAGGACATCGGTCCGCTCGGCCATGCGCTGGAGAAACTCCACGTCCATGGCGTGAACGGCGATGCTACCCGCCCAGAGCGAAAGCGAGCCGTCGGCTTCGCGTCGCCCGGCCGCTTCGTCGGGCAAGTCGCTGTATTCGATCACCTGCAACCGGCCGCCGACCCGCACCACGTTTCCCACCCTTTCGCCCGGATCCGTCTTGGCGACGACCTGGGTGGACAGTTCCGACTGGCTCAACAGATGATACCCGAGAAATTCCGGCCGGCAGATATCAACCGCCGGATTGTCGACCTGGAAGTAGAACAGGTGGCGGATCCCCCGCTGGATCATTTGCGCCAGCGCCCCGCTTCGTTTCAATGCCGCCAGCATTCCGCCATGACCGTCGGGACTGGTGAAAACCCGGTCTCGGTCGGCCAACAGAATGCGGCCCGTACTCGCATCGACCGCGGGCATGGTCCCCTGGCAGAAGATCGTCAGATCTTCCTCGGGCAGCCCGAATCGGTCGTTTTCGGCCAGGCATTCGACCGTTTCGGCATGCGTGGCCGGGCTGGTCATGATGTACAACGGGACGGCAACGCCATGACGACGCGCCAGCGCGACGACCTTCTCCAGATGGATCTGGAAAAGCGACTTGCCCGAAATCGGGCCGATGGGAAACATGCCCTTGGGATGCGGAAATCCCAAACGGGTGCCTTGCCCGCCGGCCACCAACAGGACACCGACTTGCCCGGCTCGCAAAGATCCCCTGCCGCATGCCCGCGCTTCCTCACTCGTAAAGCGGTTTTTGTCGGCATCCAACCGAAAAGCCGGCGGCGACGTTGCCCCCTCGAGCAACGCTCGCACATCGTGCCGGCCACCCTTGTCGCGATACAACCGGGCGATCAAGTCGAAGTCGATCTCGGCGATCCCCTCGGCCAGCGTCTGCTTCCGCCGATCGGGTAGTTCGTCCCAGAAGGCCGTCAGGTGTTGCTGCCCGTGGGGCTTAAGCAGGCGGTTGAGTTCTGCTTGGGTGGTCATGTCGTGTCTCTTCCGTATAGTAGCCAGACAATGCCCTGTCACAACGGGATGCCCAACCCGTCGTAGGCCAACTCCACGCCGGGCGGCAGCGTGGCGGTGGTGGCTTCGTGTTCGAGTTGGTGACAGAGGTGGGTCAGCAACGTTCGCCGGGGCGCCAACGTGTGCGACACCTCCAACGCCTCGTCGAGACTTAAATGGGTCACGTGCGGTTCGTGCCGCAGACAATCGAGGATCAGCACGTCGAGCCCCTGCAACAGGGCCATGCTCGCCGGAGGGATCTCCTTCACGTCGGTGCAATAAGCCACGTCGCCAATTCGGTAGCCCAGCGAGCGAAACTGCCCGTGCAGAAGCGGAATCGGTACGATACGAGCCCCCAGAACGGCAAACGGGGCGTTGGTGATCGGCTGAAACTCGATGCGCGGAATCCCTCCCGCCGGATAGTTGGCCACCACCGGATCGAAGATGTAGGCAAACGACCGGCGAATCTGAGCTTCCACCTCCGCTTCGCAATAGACCGGCAAACGGTGTCCGAGGTAGCGAGGAAAGATGCGCAGGTCGTCGAGGCCGAACAGGTGGTCGGCGTGGGCGTGGGTGTAGGCCACCGCGTGGACCAGCCCCAGGCCCTGCTGGATCAGTTGGACTCGCAGTTCGGGCGGGGTATCGATCAACAGGTTGCCCTCGGGCAACCCGGCGACCACCGCACATCGGGTTCGACGGTTCTTGGGATTGGTGCTGATACACGTGGAGCATCCACAGCCGATCAGCGGTACCCCATGCGAGGTGCCCGTGCCCAGGAAAACCAACTGGCCCGTGATCGTCTTGGAGATGGGGATTCTAGGCAAGGGGGGGCCTCGATTGCGTCGGCCGACAGGCAGTTCGGTGGGGTCGGTGTCGGCGGTTTATTAGAGCGGGAAACGAGATGGTCCGCTATCCGTGCCCCCCGTGTACCGGGAGGGCGAAGTGCGGGCGTTCACTTCCTCAGCAGGTTTTCGCGAACTCCCCTTCTTGACCGCTCGTGCCAAGTTGTACAATATAAGGGCTTTTATATTGGAGTACACTCTCCCCCCGTTTTGGCTGGCCGGGGAATCCGTTGCCGCGCCGGCCGCCGAAACGAAGGGTTTCCCGCCGTTTTCTTTCGCGCAGAGGTTCTCGCTCAATCACCATGGAAGTCTTGGAACGAATTTGGGAATTCCTCGGGGGATTCTTTTCCGCGCTGGCCCAGTTGGTCGAGCGTAGCATCACCTCGGTGTTCGGCTCGTCCAATGCCCGGTATCTGAAGAAATTGCAGCCGATGGTCGACGCGGTCAACGCGCTGGAGAGCAAATACCAGGGGGCCAGCGATGCGGAATTGAAGGAGCAGACGGGGAAATTCAAACGGCGATTGGCCGCGGGCGAAACGCTCGACGATCTGCTGGTGGAAGCCTTCGCCGTCTGCCGCGAAATGTCGCGGCGGGTGTTGGGGATGCGCCACTACGACGTCCAACTCATGGGTGGATACGTTCTCCACTCGGGCAATATCGCCGAGATGGTAACCGGCGAGGGAAAGACACTGGTGGCCACGCTGCCGGTCTATCTCAACGGGTTGGCCGACAAGGGGGTTCACGTCGTCACCGTCAACGACTATCTGGCCCGGCGCGACATGGAGTGGATGGGAAAGTTGTACATGGCTCTGGGGCTCACCGTCGGCGTGATCCAGAGCAACATGCCCACCGACGAGCGGCAGAAGGCCTATGAGTGCGACATTACCTACGGCACGAACAACGAGTTCGGATTCGACTACCTGCGCGACAACATGCGTCCGGCGGCCAAGGGCGACGCGCGATATCCCAAGCACATGCAGCAGTCGCAAGGCACGCTCCACTACGCGGTGATCGACGAAGTGGACAACATCCTGATCGATGAAGCGCGCACCCCGCTGATCATTTCCGGCCCGGCCCACGACGACATCTCTCGATACGCCAAGGCCGACAAGATCGCCCGACAGTTGAGAGTCAAGGTTCATTTCGAGGTCAACGAGAAGGAGCACTCGGTCCATTTGACCGACGAAGGCGTTCGGGCGGCGGAGAAACTGGCCGGCGTGGAAAGCTTCTACACGGCGGGCAACATGGAGTGGCCCCATCTGATCGACAACTCGCTGAAAGCCCATTACCTGTACAAGCGCGACGTCAATTACGTCGTCCAAGACGGCGAAGTCGTGATCGTCGACGAGTTCACCGGGCGGCTGATGCCCGGGCGCAATTGGAGCGACGGCTTGCACCAGGCCGTCGAGGCCAAGGAGGGGGTGCCGATCAAGGAGGAAAACCAGACGCTGGCCACGATCACCCTGCAGAACTTCTTCAAACTCTACGACAAGCTCGGCGGGATGACCGGTACGGCCATGACCGAGGCGAGCGAGTTCTGGAAGATCTACAAACTCGACGTCTACGCGATTCCCACCAATCGCGAGCTTCGCCGTCTGGAGTATCCCGACTCGATCTACTGCGCCGAGGGCGAAAAATACAAGGCGGTGGTCGATGAAATCGAACAGATGCACAAGTGGGACGTGCTGGTGCTGGACAACCGCGAGGAATGGTGGGGGAAGATCGTCAAGGAAACCGACAGCCAATACGAATTCCAGGCCAAGGGGAGCAAAGGCACGGAGGTTCTGCCCAAGGAGCGGATTGTCGACACCCAGCGCCGCGGCCGGCCCATCCTTGTGGGAACCGTCTCGATCGAGCGCAGCGAATTGGTTTCCGGCATGTTGGAGCGGCGGGGAGTGAAGCACGAGGTACTCAACGCGAAGCACCATAAGCGTGAAGCGGAGATCGTCTCCCAGGCGGGTCGCAAAGGGGCCGTCACCATCGCCACCAACATGGCCGGCCGCGGAACCGATATCATCCTCGGTGGAAATCCCGAGGCCATGGCTTGGGCCCAGCTCCAGCAGATCTATCCCACCCGGCTCGACGTACCGCCCGAAGAATGGGATGCCCTGGTCAACGAAATCGAGCAGCGCGAGCAGATGACCGCCGAAGGCCGCGACGTGGCCGAGATGGGCGGGCTGCACATCATCGGCACCGAGCGGCACGAGGCACGGCGTATCGACTTGCAGCTTCGCGGGCGTTGCGGCCGCCAGGGCGATCCAGGCAGCAGTCGCTTCTTCCTTTCGCTGGAAGACGATCTGATGCGAATCTTCGCCGGCGAATGGGTGAAGAAGATCCTCCAATCGCTGGGCATGAAAGAGGGCGAGGCCATCGAAAGCCGCATGGTCACCCGCCGCATTGAGGGCGCGCAGAAAAAGATCGAGGAGCGCAACTTCGAAATCCGCAAGAATCTGCTGGAATACGACGAGGTGATGGACGAGCAGCGGAAGCGAGTCTACAGCTACCGCCAGAGAATTCTCGAAGGGGTCAACGGCAAAAAACTCATCATCGAGATGATCGAGGGACAGATCGACCATTATCTCGACATGTTCCTCGCCCGCGACTACGGCTCCGAGTCGTTCGCCAAATGGGTGAGCAAGGAGATGGCGATTGAGGAGATGGACGCGCGCGAATTCCGCGGGATCGATTTCGCGGCCGCCGAAAGCTACGCCAAGGACGTCGCCGAGCGAGCCGTCGAAGGGCAGGTGCTCGACAGTATCGAGGAGAACCTTTCGCTGGACGTCGACCAGCGCGACTGGAATTGGGAAGCGCTGGCCAAGATGGGCAACGCCCGATGGCAGCTCAGTCTGCGCGATCGCGACTTGAAGCGAATCGGCCGCGACGATCTGGCCGATGCGCTGATCGAGAAGGCCCAGGCCGCCGTGCAAGAAGTCGATCTGAGTCGCGGCGCCGATTTTCTCGATCCACAATTCGGGGTGCGCAGTGCTTGCGGTTGGGTGAAGCACAAGTTCGGAATTACCCTGGAAGTCGACGACGTCAAGGATCGGGAGACGGACGAGTTCAAGGCCCTGGTCCGGGGTAAAGCGGAATTGGCCTACGAGGAGAAGGAAGTCGAGTACCCGGTGATGGCCGGCCTCTACCACTTCACCACCCGCGACTCCGGCGGAAGCAAGCGGTACGATCGCCACAAGCTGATCGAGTGGGCCACGCAGCGATTCGACGCGGAGTTGACTTTCGACGAGATTCGCAACAAGCAGCGCGAGGAAGTCCGGCAGTTGCTCGTCGAACACAGCCGCCGCAACCAGCGCCGGGCCAACGACGCGGTGGAAAGCGTCGCCCAGCGCATCGAGCAGTTGTTCGCCTCTTCCGCCGACGAGTCGGACGACACATTACCCGACAGCGGTGTGTTGCAGTCGCTCTGCGACTGGCTGCGACAGGACCTTCAGTGCGAGATCGCCGTCGAGGAACTGACCTCGCTCGATCGCCAGGCGATGGAAAACCAACTCACCGTTGCCCTGGAGGACCGCTTTCGCCCGGAAATCCGCAAGATGGAACGCCAGCTCGTCCTCCAACTCCTCGACACCGCCTGGAAAGAACATCTCCTGGTCATGGACCATCTGCGTAGCAGCGTCGGGCTGCGCGGCTATGCCCAAGTGGACCCGAAGGTGGAATTCAAACGCGAGGGGATGCGAACTTTCGACGCGATGTGGGATTCCATCGGCGAGCGGGCGACCGATCTGGTCTTCCGCATGGAGCAACTCGACGAGGGTTTTGTCGGCTCGACCTGGACCGAAAGCGAAGCCATTCACGAAGAAGCGCCGCCGACCAGCGAAATCGCCGGCCAGCAGCAAGCGGCAATCGACGCCAGCGGGGGCGGAGAGCGAAAGGCTGAACCTTTCCGCAACCGGCAACAGAAGGTCGGCCGAAACGAACCCTGCCCCTGTGGCAGCGGTAAGAAGTTCAAGAACTGCTGCATGAGAGGTGGCCGCGGAGGAAATCGTGCCGCGGGAAACGCGAAGAAGAAATAGGTTCGATCCCCGTCCGCCACGCTTGGGGAAGGGAAGCCCTGATGCGATACCTGCTGAACCTCGTCTATCTCGCCTTGCTGGCGGTCTCGTTGCCCTATCTGTTGATTCAATCCCTGCGCGCGGGAAAATATCGCCGGGGGTATGCGGCCAAGTTCCTCGGCCGGGTACCGCGACGCGCCGGCCGGCGGCCGTGTCTTTGGCTTCACGCCGTCAGCGTGGGCGAGGTGAACCTGCTGGCCCCGCTGATCGAAGAAATCGCCCGGCGCCACCCCGAGTGGCAGTGCGTCGTCTCGACCACCACGAAGACCGGCATGGCGCTGGCCCGGCGTAAATATCCCCAGCTTACCGTCTTCTACTGTCCGCTCGATTTCAGTTGGGCCGTCGCCGCGGCGATGCGGCGAATCCGCCCGAACCTCTTGGTCCTTGCCGAGCTGGAACTGTGGCCCAACCTGATCGGCGCCGCGCGTCGCTCCGGAGCCCGCGTGGCGATTATCAACGGTCGGCTCAGCGAACACAGTTTTCGCGGCTACCGCCGAATTCGACCTCTGGCGGCTCGACTTCTACGGCAACTCGATCTGGTGGCCGTGCAAGACGATACCTACGCCGGCCGATTCGAGGCGCTGGGGGCACCGGCGTCGGCGGTTCGGGTGACCGGGTCGATGAAGTTCGACGGTGCCCGGGCCGATCGCAATAACCCGAGAACGACCGCACTTCGACGTCTGACCGGCATCGCCGACGAGGATATCGTCTTTCTCGCCGGCAGCACGCAGGAGCCCGAGGAAGAGATCGCCCTGGCCGTCTACCGCCGGCTACGAGACGGCTGGCCCAAGCTACGCCTGATCCTCGTGCCCCGGCATCCGGAGCGATTCGATGCGGTTGCTCGGATGCTCGACGCCTCGGGGATCCCCTGGCAGCGGCGAAGTCAACTAGACAACGGCATCGCACCGACTGCGGAGCGGGTGCTGCTGGTCGACACGGTCGGCGAACTGGGCGATTGGTGGGGAGCGGCGCGGGTGGCCTTTGTCGGCGGTAGCCTGGGACGGCGCGGCGGGCAGAACATGATCGAACCGGCGGCTTACGGGGCGGCCGTCTGCTTCGGCCCCAATACACGTAACTTCCGCGACATCGTGGCCATGATGCTCGATCAGGAAGCGGCCGTCGTGGTCGCCGATCGGGCGGAGTTGGAGGCGTTCGTGCGGCGATGCTTGACGGATCGCGGCTACGCGGCCGGTTTGGGACATCGAGCCGCGACACTGGTCGACCGGCAGCAGGGGGCCACCGAGCGAACGGCCGACCTGCTGGCGCCGCTGGTCGAAGGTCCTCGCCAAGCATCCCGAGGCGCACATGGCCCGCCACACGGCCGGAGAAGCCGGACGGTCACCCCCAACCAGTAGGGACGGGACACGTGTGTCGGCAGGAGCGCTTGTCGTCAACCGCCGCGCCGCTCTATAATAACCTGTTCGATACGAATACCTCGCGGCACCCCCCGCACTTCCCATACCTCGTGAGGAGGAAGAAACCCGTGGCACAGGGTAAGTACCTATTTACCAGCGAATCGGTGAGCATGGGGCATCCCGACAAACTGGCCGATCAGATATCCGACGGCATTCTGGACGCGCTTTTTGCCCAGGATCCGTACAGTCGCGTGGCCTGCGAGACGATGGTCACCACGGGAATCGCCATCGTGGCCGGTGAAATCACCACCGCCGCCGTGATCGACTACGCCGACGTCGTTCGCCAGGTCATCCGCGAGGTGGGGTATACCGACGACGAGATGGGCATCTGCGCCGACACCTGCGCCGTGATGGTCTCGCTCGACCGGCAGAGCCCGGACATCGCCAGGGGAGTCGACTCCGACGAGTCGTCGGGCAAGGACGTGGGAGCGGGAGATCAGGGGTTGATGTTCGGCTACGCCTGCGACGATACGCCGGAGCTGATGCCGCTGCCCATCGCCTTGTCGCACCGCATCCTCAACCGCCTGACCGCGGCGCGCCAAAACGGCGAGGTCGACTGGCTGCGTCCCGACAGCAAGAGCCAGGTAACGGTGGAGTACGACGGCACGACCCCGGTTCGGATCGACACGGTCGTCGTCTCGACACAGCATGGCCCCGACGTCCCGTCGGAGGACATCCGCGAGTTTGTCATCGAGAAGATCATCAAGTCGGTGCTGCCCGAGGAACTGGTGAACGGCGAGATCACCTATCACGTCAACCCGACGGGCCGGTTCGTGGTCGGCGGTCCGCACGGCGATTGTGGTCTGACGGGCCGCAAGATTATCGTCGATACGTACGGCGGCTGGGGTCGTCACGGAGGCGGCGCGTTTAGCGGCAAGGATCCGACGAAGGTGGATCGCAGCGCGGCCTACATGGCCCGTCATGTGGCCAAGAACCTGGTGGCCGCCGGATTGGCCCGGCGCTGCGAGGTGCAGTTGGCCTACGCCATTGGTGTTTCCGAGCCAGTGAGTGTGTTTGTCGATACCGAGGGAACCGGTACCGTCGACGACGCACGGCTCTGCCAATTGGTCAAGGAAGTCTTCCCGCTGTCGCCGGCAGCGATTATCGACTACCTCGATCTCCGGCGTCCGATCTTCCGGCGGACGGCCGCCGGCGGGCATTTCGGCCGCACGGAAACGGAATTCACTTGGGAAAAGACCGATCGGGTCGACGAACTGCGCGAAGCGGTTGCCGGTCTTTCGGTCGCCCAGTAATCGGCGCGGCGTGACTCGGGCATTTGGCCAGCGGACTCCAGATGAACACTGCCGTATCCCCCGTTGCCGCGACTTCCATCCAGGTCGAATCTCCGGCCCCGGTGACCCGTGCCGGGATTGCCGGCAACCCGTGGATGGGCTTGGCGGGCGGCGTTCTCTTGGGATTGCTCGGTCTGGCGGCCGTGGTGCTCTTCGAGCGACGCGTCGCCGGCGCGCTGCACACGCCGCTGACCGGCCCGGCGATGGCCGCCGTCGGCATGTTGCTGGCGGTCACTTCGGCCGCGGCGCGAACCTTGCTTCGCGCGGTTCGGTCTCGATCGACCACTCCCCACCGGCGATGGCTCGCGTGGCTGCCGACGGCCCCGTTGTTGCTGGCCGGTCTTGCCTTGACGCTGCCCGGCGGTTCGACCGGCGGATGGATCGCCCTCTGGTCGATTCTTGCCGCGGGTGAGTTGGGCGGATGGTGGACCGCCGGCCGCGTGGCCGGACGAGCCAAGAATGTCCCCTGCCGACCGGCAACGCAAGTCCCGCACGGCGATACGACGGAGTCCTCGCGGCCCGCGGTCGCCGAATCTGCCGCTGAATCTCCCGCCGATGCTTCCCCGCCGGGGGTTTCTCTTTCAGACGTCTCGGCGGCAACATTCGCCACCGAGAACGGCGACGCGAACTCCTCGGAGATGCCCGAGGAGAACGTCGTGCAGCATTTCACCCGCCGCCTTGATGCCTCTGGAGGCGAGATTCTGCAAGGGTGGATTCGTGCGCCGTTCGTGGCCGGTCAGCGAACGACCAACGTTCACGTCGCCTTCTGTCCGCCCTTTCGACGCTCGCCGCAGCTTTCGGTCGAGCAATACGAGGGCCCCGAGGCACGAATCAAGCAAGCACAGATTCTCCCGCACGGAGCCCGGCTCGACCTGAAACTGACCCGGGCGACCGAAGAAGCCACCCGGGTCACGCTGGCCATTCGTGCCGAGTCGGAAGCGTTGTAGCCGCGCTCAATTCGTGCCCATGGCGCTGAGATAGTCCAGCGTGATGGCCAGGGCCTCGTCGAAGTAGTAGTTGCGATCGACGACGGGGCGGTCGGGCTTGTTCATTTCCTCGAACGTCTTTTCCTCTTCCTTGTCGACGTTCAATTTCGCCCGTTCGGCCATGAACTTCTCTTCGTTCAGCGTCGCCAATTTCTTCTTCTTGAACTCCTTGTACAGGGCGATCCGCTCGAGCACCTTCTTGAAATCCTCCGATTCCAAACGTCGCTGGCTGGAGAGTTGTCCGAGCCGTTCGCAGAGCCCTTTGTCGACGAGGTCCAGTTTCTTGAACTTCATCGGGTCGACGCGATCAAACTCCAGGGGATAGTCGAGATCGGCCTCGCCGATGTCGAGGTACGTGGTCAGGGCGGGCAACTCGATGTCGGAGACGACGCCCCGTTTCTGCGTGCTGTCGCCGCTGGGCCGGTAGAACTGGTTGATGGTGATCTTCAGCGCCCCCATCTTCCCCGGCGCGCTGTACAGTTGCCGGCCCAGATCCATGAGACTCTGCACCGTTCCCTTGCCGTGGGTCGAGTGGTCGCCGACGATCAGCCCCCGCTCGTAATCTTGGATCGCGCCGGCGAGGATCTCGCTGGCGCTGGCGCTGAACTTGCTGACCAGAACCACCAGCGGTCCGTCCCAAACCGCCCCGGGGAAACGATCGTGGTCCGGCGTGACCTGTCCGCGCGAGTTCTTCACCTGGACGACCGGCCCCTGGTCCAGGAACAGGCCGGTCAGGTTGACCGCCTCGCGCAACGCGCCGCCCGTGTTGTGCCGCAGATCGAGAACCACCGCGTCGACTTTCTTCTCGTTGAAGCCTTCCAGCAGCCGGCTCACATCGCGGGTACAACTCTTGAAGTCGCGCACTCCCGCCCGCGCGGCGTCCATGTCCATGTAGAAACTGGGCAGGTTGATCACGCCGATCTTGTAGGGCGTACCGTCCGATTTGGCACCCTCTTCGATGATTTCGCCTCGCGCCGCGGAGTCGGTCAGCTTGATCTTATCGCGGGTAATGTTGTAGATGCGCTTTTCGTCTTTTTCTCCGTCGGCCGGCAATACCTGCAAGCGAACGACCGTGTTGCGGGGACCGCGGATCAGATTGACCACGTCGGAGAGCTTCATCTCGACCGTATTGACGATCTCGCCGTCTTCCTCCTGTCCGACACCGATGATCTTGTCGTCGATCTTGAGGCGTCCGTCGCGGGCGGCGGCTCCGCCGGGCACGACCTTGCGGACGATGGTATAGCCGTCTTCACCGGACAGTTCCGCGCCGATCCCGTCCAACTCCAACCGCATGACGATATCGAAGTTTTCCTTCGTTCGCGGCGACATGTACGTGGTGTGCGGATCGAAGGCCGTGGTCAGCGAAGTGAGGTACATTTCCAGCAGTTCGTCGCTGTCGGTCTGGCGCATGCGTTTGGCGAAGTAGTGATGTCTCCGCCGGACCTTCTCCAGCGCCTCTTCGCCTTCCAGTTTGTCCTTACCCGACTTCAACAACAGCAGTTCGTACTTGATTCGCTTGCGCCAGCGTTCCTTCGCCTCGGCCGGAGTCTTCGGATACGAGACGCCCTCGCGATCGGTCACCACTTCCTCGTCGATGGTGAAATCCAGCGGCGCGTCGAGAATCTCGTCGATCATCGTCACTCGCTCGTCGATCCGGTCCAAGAAGACGTTGAACACCTCGTAGCCGAAGCTGATGTCGCCCTTTAAGGCCATGTTGTCGAGTTGATCCCGATTTTCGGCGAACTTATCGATATCCGACTGGTAGAAATAGACCTTCCAGCCGTCGAGCGACTCGAGGAATCCGTCGAATGCGCGCTCCGATATCTCGTCGTCCATGGGATGCTTCGAGACGTGCTCTTGCTTCATGAAGTAGACGACCACGCGAGTGATCTGGCGGTCGCTGGCGCTGGGGACATCCAACTCCGCTTCAGCACGATCGACCGAGAAAATGCCGACAAACGCCAATGTTGCCAACAGAACCACCGTCCAACCAACGCGACTGCCCGCCGTAAGAAAACCGTTCATGCTTGATCCTCAATGACCCCGTAAACCTGGAAACTTAGGTAACATTTGCTGATAGGTGAACATCTCGTTCATCCTATCCGTATCCCCTGACAGACACAAGGCCGACCGACATCCGCTGCGTGATCGGCTCTTCCTACTTCTTCTCTCGACTACTCTACCTCTTTTACGTCCGCGGGGAACACCCGGTTCGGAGCAGTGCGGATCGCGACGGTTCGGCCGGGGCTGCCAGGCAATTCGATACCCCCCGTGCGTTGGGGCACGACGCTTACCCGCCCTTGCTAAGCGGCACCCCTCTTCGCTCGACAGGTGATGCTCGGGCAGGGTACAATCCCGGCACGGGTACCCGAGATGCCCGACGAAATCGCCCACCCAAGCCCCCCCTCGAGGATTCCGCCCGATGAGACATCGTGTCTGCTTCCTGCTCCCGGTTTTCGTTTGTGTGTTGTCCTTCTGTTCCTCCGGCGCCGGCCAAGAGGAGAGCGGGCAGCAGTGGACCCGTTTCCGCGGACCCAACGGCTCGGGGGTCAGTCAGGCCACCACCATTCCGACGCATTGGACGTCGGCCGACTACCGCTGGCGAGTGAAGCTGCCCGGCCGCGGACATTCGTCGCCCGTGGTCTGGGGCAATCAGGTCTTCGTCACCAGCGGAATCGACGGAGACGCCACGCTGGTGATCCGCTGCCTGAACACTTCCGACGGCCGGTTGATCTGGGAGCGGCGGCTGGAGTCGATGGAGCATCCCAAGCACGAGTTCAACAGCTACGCCTCCTCCACGCCGACGGTCGACAAGGATCGTGTCTACCTCGCCTTCGCCAATCCCGAGCGCCACGTTGTTTTGGCGCTGGACCGAGAGACCGGTCGCGAGCTGTGGCGGCGCGACCTGGGGCCGTTCCTATCGCAACACGGCCATGGTGCCTCGCCGATACTGTACGGCGATCTGTTGATTGTCGCCAACGAACAGGACGGCCCCTGTTCGATCGTCGGGCTGGACCGCAAGACGGGCGAGACGGTCTGGGAGACCGAGCGGCGGCTGGTCAAAGCGGCCTTTGCCACGCCCTGCATCTATCGCCCCAAAGAAGGACCCCCGCAGTTAATCGTCAACAGTTGGGCACACGGCATCAGCAGCCTCGACCCGGCCACCGGCAAACCGTTTTGGGAACTGGACGAGTTCAACTACCGCGTGGCCAGTTCGCCGGTGATCGCCTCGGGGCTGATCTTCGGAAGCTGCGGCGTGGGTGGCGTCGGCCGGCAGATGATCGCCGTGCGGCCGGGCAACCCGGAAACCGGCGTCAAGCCGGAACTGGCCTACAAGCTCCAGGGCTCGCTGCCATACGTATGCACACCCGTGGCCTACGGCGATCTGCTCTTCTCCTGGTTCGATCGCGGCGTGGTCACCTGTCTCGACGCGCCCACGGGCAAAGTCCACTGGCAGGAGCGCGTCGGGGGCAATTACTTCTGTTCGCCGATTCGCGTGGGCGACCGGATCTTCTGCATCACGCGCGACGGCGAGATGGTCGTCCTGTCCGCCTCGACGGAGTTCGAGGAACTCGCCCGAATCGATCTCGAAGAGCCCACCCACGCCACGCCCGCCGTGGCCGACGGAGTCATGTACCTCCGCACCGAATCGCACTTGATGGCCGTCGGGGGGAAGAAGGACTAGGCTTTGTCTCAAAACTCCGTACGATGGCGCTCCGAGGCCGTCGCGGCCAAGACGACACGAAC
>CAYUIQ010000135.1:0-24275 GCA_964444795.1 uncultured Planctomycetaceae bacterium | reverse complement strand
GCCGAAGGCGCCGGCTTCGGGTGAGAAAGCCGGCGCCTTCGGCTGGGCGTTAAACGAAGGAAGGGCCCAACATGGACGCGAAGACGGGTATCGGATAGGATCCACCATGCGGTGATCGCTGGTGGACGCCGTGGGTGATGGTTTCAAACGACACGAGGAAATCGCCATGAAAGCCGCGATGTGTCTTTTCGTCGCCGGGATGACCGTAACATGCACGATGCCGGCAAGGGCGGAAACATTCGACCGGGCGCCCCAGGGATATACCTTGGTCGCCGAAGACGACTGTGGCAACGTCGAGGCGATGCCGCACGTGGTTCGAGGCAAAGAGTATCTTTTCCCGACCAGTCAGGTCGATTCGTCGACCGAGTACCGAACGATCATCTTCGACGACGAATTCTGCCTTCTGCGATACAAAAAGCTGAACCCGAAAGCGTCGTACAAGGTCGACGTCGTCTACGCCACCCAGGCCGAGGCCGTGCGTATTCAGCGTTTGGAGGCCAACGGGCGGATCGTCCACGACGACCTGCAACTTCCCGCCACGAAGCCCGCGCGGTACCTCTTCGACATCCCGGCCGAGGCGCTGGGAGACGGCTCGCAACTGGAGTTGAAGTTTGTCAACGCCGACGGTGCCAACGCGGTGATCTGTTACGTGCGTATCTGGTCGACCGATCCCAAGGCAATCCCCGACCCGACACGGCTCTGGACGCCCACCGGCGAGATCGAAAAAGACTGGGCCCGGCAAGATCGCCTGCGTGGCAAGCCGCGATTCGAGGAGTGGGGCGATCCCCAAGCGACGATCCGCCAAGACGTTTTGCCCTGCATCGACGAACTGCTGGCGCGGGGCGCGAAGATCCTGGCCGACTTGAAGCGGATGGAAACCCCGGACATCGAGACCGGCGCCGGCGAGTTGGCCCGAGTGGCGGCCGGTCGCGATCGGTTGCTGACCGCCGGGAGCACCGACCCGGAGACGTGGCTGCGCGTGTATCTCGACGCGCGTTGGGCCGTGCGCCGATTGGCGTTTCGCAACCCGCTGTTGGACAGCCGCGGGCTGCTGTTCGTGCGCCGCCACCACCCGCATGCCATGCATCAATGTGCTCGTCGATTGGGCACGTTCACGCTGCCCGGTGGAGGCGTTTGCGTTCTCGATGGCAATGACCCCGACGGCCACACCCGGGTTCGATGTCTGACCGAAGGCAAGTTTCCCGAGGGCACGTTCAGCCGGCCGGATCTCTCGTTCGACGGCCGCCGGATCGTGTTCGGCTTTGCTCCAAAGCGCGAGGACGGCGCGGCAAGCCGGATGCACTATGGGAACATATCCCAGCACACGGCGCCCCTGTTCTCCGAGCATCAGGTGGGCCCGTGCCACGAGTTTCAGTGTTGGGAGATGGAGATTGACGGTTCGACGCCGCCGCGAAAGCTCACTTCCGGCCCGTGGGAAAACTCCGATCCGCTCTACCTGCCCGACGGCCGCATCGCCTTCATGTCGCATCGGCCGGGCGGACTTGTGCAGTGTGGCGATTGGGCGTTGGCCTACTGTGTGTTTGTGATGAACGCCGACGGGAGTGATGTGCGCCAGATTACGGTGAGCAAGGACGGCGAATGGGATCCGTTCCTGCTTCGCGACGGCACGATCGGGTTCACCCGATGGGAATACGTGATGAAGTTTTGGTCGCCGATCCAGATGCTTTGGTCGGTCCGGCCCGACGGCACCAATCCGCGGATGATCTACGGCAGTGATCTCAGCCGGCAATATGCGTATCCGCTGAACTACGCATCGGCCCGGCAGATCCCGGATAGCGGCAAACTGGTCTGCATCGGCTCGGCCCACCACAACACGGGCGCGGGCCCGCTTTGTATCGTCGACATGCGCACCGGTCGCAACGCGGCGGAGGGCTTGCAGCGGATCACGCCGGTCCGCTACGTCGAAACGTCCGACTCGCAACCGCACGCCGGCTGGTACGATTGCCCGTTTCCGTTGAGCGAGAAGTACTTCCTGGTTTCCTACTCGTTTTCCCAACAAGAGACCGACACTCGGGGTTTCGCGATCTATCTGCTGGACACGTACGGCGGCAAGGAATTGATTCACCGCGACGAAGAGCTATCGGTCCTGTTTCCGATCCCGATTCGGCAGCGGCATCGGCCGGCGACGGTGGCGGCCATCGGGCAAGATCCCGCAGTCGAGCCCAGCGAGTTCGGGGAGTTCGTCATCCAGGACGTCCACGTCGGTTTGGATCCTTCGGCCAGCGGCAAGGCGAAGTACCTTCGGATTGTGGAGACCGACGAGCGCCACATCCATACGGCGCCGTATGCGATCCAAGTGGGTCCCGATTCGGGGTTCGAGACGAAGCGGGTTTTGGGCACGGTGCCGGTCGAAAGCGACGGCTCGGCGTATTTTTCGGTACCCGCCGACAAGAGCGTGTTTTTCAGCGTGCTCGACGAAAAGTATCAAGCCCTGCACACGATGCGCAGCGTGACGAACATCCAAGCGGGCGAACAGACGGGATGCGTCGGCTGCCACGAACCGATGCGCATTGCCCCGGCGACGCGCCCGCTGGCGGCCGCGCGGCGACCTGTTTCGCCGATCGAGCCGCCGCCATGGGGCGCGGTGTCGATGGACTACGCCGCACTGGTTCAGCCCGTGCTTGACAAGCATTGCACCGATTGTCACGACGGCAGCGAAGGCCCCGAGAACTCGTTCGACCTAACCGCCACGAAGAAGCGGCCCTTTATGAACGTCGCCATGGCGGAGTCGTACTTCAATCTTCGCAAGTACGTCCGCCACGCACCCATCCATCAATACCACATGAACCCGGGAACCTTCGGCTCGCGCGTCAGCCCGCTGATGACCGTATTGGCCGGCGATCACTACCAGGTGAAACTCGGCCAGGACGAGTGGCGGCTGCTCTGCGCATGGATCGACTGCAACGCGCCGCATGTGGGAGACTACGGCGTCGTGGCGGCGAAGGAGGTCGCGGCGGGGCAATGAATCGCGAGGGTCTCCGGTGTCACAGACGGATATCGCCTGTAAACAAGTTGGATGCCAATGATATCAGCTTATTTGAATACCGACGTTGATATTGTATCACCAAATGACTTAGTCCAGTTGGCGGCTCTCCTTGACGAGAGATGTGAGTTGCTGCATGGCGCACGAGAGGATGACGGGCTTTGGCATATCTGTGTTGAAGCAGATGGCTCCGGTGTCATTGGTAGCGAGGAACACATGCCAACGCGGGATCTGGGCGAACTCTTGGACGTATTGGAGAGTCTGGACGACGGCTTGAAGCGTTTGTTGGCAAAGTCCGGCACATTTGATTTCAACATCGGCTGGCAGTCAAGTACACATCGCCCGGAAGGGGCTTTCACCATACCAAGCGACCTGTTGCATAGAATCTCCATTCTTGGCGCAACGCTTACGGTAACCGTCTATCCGTCATCGGAAAACGATCTTGCGGACAACAGCATGTAACCATGCAAACGACAGAAGAGCGACGGAAGGTGTCAGGAACCATTTCCTGGGCAGAGACACGCCAGAACGGTTCTTGACATCTTTTCTCCCCTGAATATGGTGGGCCGACGCTGCGCTGGTCCCATCCTGCAAAACTGCCGCAAGTCTACGACAACTTCACGCTGAGCGTTTGACCCGCGGCGAGTGTGACTTCCTCGGCCAGCTCGATGCGAGTGAGACCATCCGTGCCCTTCACCGCCGCCTCGAACTTCTCGTCGCCCACGGCAACCGTCACCGAATCTGGGGTCTTGCCGCCGCAGTCAACGGCCAGCGAATTCAATCGCAGCCGGCCGTGCTTGAGTTGGACGGTGTTGGTTTGCGAGCCATCGGCGCGGCTCTGCGTGAGGGTGCCCCAACCCTCGGCCGAGGTGAACGCCGCGCGGAAGTCGTCGCGGCCCAGGCGCGGAGCAAACTCGATATGTCCCCGCGGGCCGTGGCAATTGAAGCCGCAGACGGCCTGGAAGACGCCGTAGCTGGCCATCGCGCGGGAGTAGTGGTCGCTGCACTCGATTTCGTTGTAGGGGTTTCGCAGGGCTGCATTGTAACGGTCGTCGATGGCCCGGGTGACCGCCAGGCCGTTTTGCAGCAGGTCGGGCTGATCGAGACCTTCCCAGATCATGTGCGCGGCGGCCTGATACTCGAAGCCGGTCATGCACTCGTTGAAATAGCCGTACTGCCAGTGTTTGGCGAAGGCCGGGTTCTTCCCGCCCTTGGGCCAGGAGCACATGATCAACCCCGCGTCGCCCGCGGCGGCGTACCAGCGGCCCGGGATGAATTTCTTGCGGAAGGGGCCCACGTCGGGCACGAAGCTGTATTTCCACAGCGAGCGAAGTGCCGAGAGTTGCTTCTCGCGATCGAACAGCCGCTCGAGCCCGACCCAATGGGCCCACGTTTGGCCGAATATCTGGTCGATGTAGCAACCGGGGCCGACGCCGATCTTGTCCTTGTGCTGGGGGTCTTCGATCTGGATGAAATACTCACCGTTGTACGTTTCGAGGACCGACTCCTCGCCCCGTTTGGCGATCTCACGGCATTGCGTGGCAAATTCCTCATCGCCCATCTCGGTGGCCATCGCTTCGCCCGCTTTGAGCATGGCCAGGTAGAGCGAACTGATGAAGCTGATCTTGCCGTACCAGTTGGCGTCGAGCGTGTTGGGCTGGGCGCCTTCGATCATACCGTCGGCGTTGCCGTCACGGCGGATCATAAATTCGACCGCCCGTTTCACGTTCGGCCAGAGGCGGCGCAGGAACGTATCGTCGGCCGACATCTGATGCTCGCGCAGCACGCCCAACACACGGCCGCAGTGACCGTCGTCGGCGTGATGGTTCGAGGGGCCGAGTTTGGTACGCATGCCGATGCCGCCGTCGGCGTGTTGGCCGATGCCGAAATTGACCCGCTCGCGCTCGATCCGCTCGATCTCGGGAAAGAGCCGGCCCGGGGCCTGAGCGTAATGCCACACGTGGGTGCATGTGCCGTAGCAGCAGCCGACACCCTCCCACGCCCAGAAGCGGCCGTCGGCGAAGCGGTAGCAGGTGGTCGTCGCCAGGGTCGACGTGTTGGCCATCGTGCGGTCGAGCAGCCAAAAGGGGAGCGTCGAGTCGTACCAGGTTTCGACCCACCGGCGGGTGTCGCCGGCGAGCCGATCGAAGTCGGCCGCCAGGTAACGGACCACGGCCAGCGCCGAGCCGAAACGAGCCGCGTAGCTGTGACCGACCGGCGCGCGATCGACGCCCAGGCCGCGGAAGTTGGGAAAATGCCAGGCAACGGCGAAGTCGACGGTCTGCTCTTGGCCCGGCTCCAAGTGTAAGCGGCGACCGAGTTGACCGACCAGCGTTGCGGAAAGATCGGCCGTGGCAACGTCCGATGCGTCGTCCGTCTCGACGTCGGCCTTGGCCGATGTGTTCTCGCCGGCGGAGCCCAAGAGCGTCAAGGCCATGGTGCCGAAATCGCGTTGCTCCACGATGCCCGTGTCCCCGAGCGGGTGATCGGTGAAGATGATATCGTCGATACCGATATTCCCCCAACCGATGCCGAACTGGTCGACGACCTGGATTCGCGCTTCCTTGCCCGCGAATTGGCGCACGTTGAATGCCGTGCGAAACATATGGTTGTGGTCGCGGCCGGTGACCGTGGCAACGACCTTGCCGTCGACTAGCAAGTTGACGCAAGTCTTGTCCTTGTGGGATCCGCCACCGACGAAGAAGCGGATGAAATGCCGCTCGATCTTGAACGGACTGCTGGTGAGCGTACCGAGTTGAGCGTCCTTTTCGCCCACGTCGCCGCCGGGCGCCGAAGCATGGCTATTGACGACCCGTTTCCCCTGGCCGCCGACGTCGCCCTGATAGTCGGGAATGTTCGTCTTTTCGACCGGCCCGTCGCCAAACGCGGTCCCTTCGGTGGTCCAGGTCTCGTACTTGGCTCGCTCGAAATTATCGAAGTCGATGTCCGGGCGTAGCTCTTCGGTGCCCGGCTTGGCGGGCGGTTCGGCGGAACAGGCCAAGGCCGTGAAGCCTTCGCTGGGGGTGATGCGATTGCGGAGTTGGCCCGTCTGTTGCGCCTTCGTGTCCAGGCAGATGGCGTTCTGCAATTGGCCCAGGATATCGACGTCGACCGCCGCGCTGCCGGTGTTCTTCACACGGAAGCTCATTACCACCGCCGGCAGCGACGAATCGTCCACCTCCAGCGGAATAAACGGCGAGAAGGCCTCCAGTTGCACCTCGACGGGGCAACCGGCGTCGCGATACGTAACACGGCCGATCGGGTAACGGCCGTCGAAGCTCACCTGCTTGAAGCCCGTCGCGTCGAGGGAAAACTCGGCGCTGCCCGCCTTCAGCGCGAAGCCGATCTTAAACGGCTGGGTCACCGGCGCGGGAGACAGGTAGTTCATCCCCCGCATGTTGTTGTTGCCGCCCACTCCGGTACCCTCGGGCAAGACGGCGTCGCGAGGCAGAATACCATTTTGATCGCGATTGAAAACGTCCCACAGCCACAGCCGGCCATCGCCCGCGAGGTAGACCGTACCGGCAAAAAGACCGCCAACCGGCATACCAATGCGCCCCAGCGCGCCGGCATCGGTGTAGGTCTGTTTCTCGCCACGAGCCGCCAGCGACCGGACCCAGGCGGGATCGAGCTTCTTATCGATCGGGATCGCGTCGAGGTACTCGTTGGTCTCGAACGGACCGGCCATCGCGGGCAACGGGGTCGACGATGCGGCCGCCGCGACCGCCGCGCTGCCGATGGCGACGAACTTTCGCCGGGTCATGGGCGAGCAGCAGTCGGCCCCCCGGCAGTTCCCGTCCGCGTGGGTGTCGTTGCTGTCGGAACGGCTCGATTTGGGATCGTTTCTGCTCATGGTGGAATTCACCTTTGCTCAGGGTGGAACTTGACGATCAACTCGCGAGTGCCAAGAAATATCGCCCGGACCCTTCTCGGGGCCCATCCAACGGTACGCGTACCCCGTGCCCGAGTCAACTTCGAGCGAGCGGAAGTTCTCCCGCCGATGAAGGACCGTGGGCGTGTTTCTCGGGAAAACGTCACGTCGAACCGTTGTCCTCGACCCGTGATCATCCCATAATACCAAGGCTGGGTCAAAACAGGACCTCAGCATTTCCAAGGAAACCATCCACGGGAGGTGAAATGCACGCCACTGGTTTCGTGTTTTTGGGCGGTCTTTCGGCTGCTCTGGCCGTGGGGCTCGGTGCGATCGGTGCCCACGCACTGAAAACACAGATGACGCCGGATCAACTGGAGACGTTCCGCACGGCCGTTCACTACCAGATGGTCCATGCCATCGGCCTCGTCCTGGTCGGGCTGCTGAGTCGTTTTCAGCGGAGTCGCTTGTTCGTTGTGGCCGGTTGGGCCATGCTGGTTGGCATCATTCTGTTTTCCGGTTTCCTGTTCGCATGGCTGACGACCGGGCGAAAGTTCTTCGTTTACCCAGTGCCGGTTGGAGGTATTTCGTTCATGATTGGCTGGTTGGCACTAGCCATCGGCGCGCTGGGATTCCGGGGGAAGAAGTAGAGCAATCGAGGGCGGAATCCCGAGGAGGGACCATTGCCAAAAAACGACTTCGAGAGTAGGGCCGGGAGGACTCGAACCTCCAACCGACAAATTATGAGTTTGCTGCTCTAACCGATTGAGCTACGGCCCCTTTTGGTGGTACTGTGGGTTATCAGTCCCCAACTCCAACCGCTGAGCGAGCAGCCTGTTGAAAAAGGGCCTGATAGTATCTGTATGTCTAAGCGTACCGAGAAGACGGCCCCTGTCAAGCCGGCGCAGCCCGATCCGGGTCCAGGTCAGCCTGCAGAAAAAGTGGGGACATGTGGGAACGGGTGCCATGGGCGGGGCTTTTCGTTTTGGCCAACGCAAGCAACGTGGGCATGATATTTCCTTGAATCAAATCAGTCGCCAGCGGGAATTACGGCGCGGGCGGTCCGATCGCCGACGACAAAGTGACCGAGGGGTCGATCGGCGGTATCGGTCATCAACCATACGGCGCCGGGGCGCGTGTCTTGGCGGACGCTCTTGTCCGCGGCGATTGTTGTATACGGTTTTGGCGTCGGCCGACCGGTTCGGTCCATCCAGTACAGTCTCACGGCCGCGGAGGATCGGTTGATGAATACGACGTCAAAACGATCACCGTCGGGCCGCGACGGGGGCGTCGGCTTGTCGTCGGCCGGGTGCCATCGGAGCATGGGCAGAGAATCGACCCTCGGCAGCGTCATCTCGGCGAACGACGTCGGCGCGAGCGCGCGAAGTGCCGTCAACCTGTCGGCGTATTCCGGTTGGGCCGCGAGATTCGTCCACTCGTAACGATCGTTTGGGATTTCGTACAGTTCCTCATCGCCCTCGGCGTAGTGGATGTACCGCCAGCGGTCGGTGCTCAGGCCGTAGGATCCCGGACGCCCCAGGTACGTCACCGACACGTGGGGCCACTGGGCCTCGGGATGACGAAGCAGTGGCACGAGACTCGGCCCGCCGTTGTCCTTCTTATGTGGCAAACCGGTCAATTCGGTCAGCGTCGGAAAGAGGCTTAGCAAGTTGACGGGCTGCGAGCAGACGCGGCCGGCCCGGGTTCCCTCGGGCAGTCCCGGGGTGCCGGGGGGCACGCGGATCATCAGCGGTACGCGCGTGACCACTCGCCACGCCGTGAACTTCTGCCAATGCTGTTTCTCGCCAAGATGCCACCCGTGGTCGCTCCAGAGAACCACGATCGTGTTGTCCCGATTCGGGCCGCGATCCAAGGCGTCGAGCACGCGACCCAACATCGCGTCGGCGAATGCGATCGATGCCAGATAGCCTTGAATGCCCTGCTTCCACTGGTTGTGCTGGCGAATGTGCGCGAAGTACCGGTTGGGCCCCATGCGTCGTCCGGCCGGCGGCAGGTCGTCGAGATCGTCTTCCTTGTAGCCGGGGGGCAGTTGGATTTCGTCGAGTGGGAACATCTCGAAGTACTTCTTGGGCACGAACCACGGTTCGTGTGGGCGATAGATGCCGCACGCCAAGAAGAACGGCTTGTCGTGTTGGCGGCTGAGCTGTTCGCCGATCCATTTCGAGACGAGCCAATCGCCGCCGTACTGCTCGTCGGTCACGTCCAGCGCCGCCCAGTCGGTCTCCACGTATTGCCAGGGCCCGCCGCGAGGCAGGCTGACCGGGCGTTGTTTCGGATAGTACGTGCGTGGAAACGGGTCTTCCGTCTCCTTGGCGGGAAAGTACTCATCCCACGATGGAGCATCGATGAAGTAATGCAAGATCTTTCCGGAACCACCGGCCCAGTAGCCATGATCGGAAAAATACTTAGGCAGGATCACGGCGTCGGGCAGTACGTCGCGCATCGTTTGCCGGTTGCTGTAAAGCCCCGACGTGTTCGGCGACAGACCGGTCATGATCGCCGTTCGCGACGGATTGCACGAGGCGGCCGGACAATGCGCGTTGTCGAAGAGAATCCCACGGGCCGCCAATCGATCCAGATTCGGTGTCTTTGCCTGCGGATGTCCGCCGAGACAGCCGATCCAATCGTTGAGATCGTCCATGGCGATGAACAGTACGCCCGTCGACGGCCGGTCCGCGAAGGCGGTCTGTTCGAGGCCCAACACGAAGAAGAATGCGACGGCCGAAGCCAGGTATCGTTTGCAGAGAGTCATCGCGGATCCGTTGTCTGAACGTGCTTCAAGTCAGCCCCGAGTTTGGCTTGGCGCGCCGGCGTTGTCAATCATCACCGGCAGCCTCGGACGGTAGGCACACGACACAACAACGCCGTGGCCATGCCCGCCGTTCGTGGAAGTCCTTGCCGGGTCCCAAGTTGCTTCGATGCTAGCAGTAGTTCCACGTCTTCTCATGCCCCCAGATACGCCGTTCCGATGGGAACCTGTATTTGATTTTCCCATCGAGGATGCTGCTTGCAATCCGCACGGAGTCGACGTACGATTTCACTCAGGGACTCGGGGAAAGCGGCCCGCGCTGGCGGCGCCGAACCGCGAGGCGGCCGCACCGGAATGCGTGTCGGGCCGCGAGCAAAACACCGCAAACCGCTTACCTCGCAACACCACTCTGGCAGGAGTATCGAACCATGAGCAAGTACTTACTCGCGTCCGGCGTTTTCGTCGTGGCATTCGGCATGGCCGCCGGCGACGCCTTTGGACAGGGCGACAGCGGAGTGGAACAGAGCATCTTGCAGCCGATTTCACCCGCGCGTCCCGGCGCCACCGAATCGCAGCAGTCACACCGTATCGACGAGGCAGCGGCCCAGCAATTTCCGTCGGAGGCGGGTGCCGAAACCGGCCGGACGCAACTGGCCGATTCCTACAATCTTCTGCAGCAGTCGCTCAACGATAGTTGGCGCAACTACCTGGCGCTGCCCGCGGAGGCTCTCTCCGGCAACCAGGTACCCGACCCACTGACCATCCAAAGAGCGTTGAGGCGCTACCACAAAGTGGCAACCGATCGGACCTACGCGAGGATGACCACCTCGCCGGGCTTCCGAGAGACGTACGCTGCCCTGCACGCCCTGGCTGTCGAGTTGACGCCCCCGCCTGCTGGTGGTGTACCGCGGAGGGGAGTGCATTTGAGACTGCCCCTGGGGATCCGGATTGACACAGGGAACGGCACCCAGGTGCGCGCTCCCGGCGTTCGCGTCGATACGCGTGGCGGCACGCAGGTTCGCGCCCCCGGCGTTCGCGTCGACACCCGGGGCGGAACGCGGGTTCGCGCCCCCGGCGTTCGCGTGGAGAAGTAGCGCCTTGCCGCCAAAGGCCTTGATTTGTGAAAGTGTCCAGCGAGGTCGGTGGGGCGACCGTGCAGCGGACCTTGAGTATCGCACAGCTTTTACATTTCGCGTGGCGACTCCGCAAGGGCACGTTTTCCGGGGGATGTTGTGCGGGCCGTGGGCTATCGGAATGGGAAGTGAGTCGTTCGCCCGACCAAAAGGCGACATTCTTCGGCGCGGGCCCTTTCTGCGGCCCGCAACTTTCCAATGATTCCAATCGCTGGAAGAAACCCCGGACCTCTTGATATCGGCTCCTCTGGGAGAAGGATTGGAAGATGAGCGTCACTACGAGAAGCGGCCTGCGGGAACTCGATCCCCAAGGCCCTGCGGTTGTCGACATAAACTCGACGAAGGCGGTTGCTGCGCCCGTTTCGCCGCATACGGACGTCCGGTCGCCGTCGGGCGAGAAACCGGGCCGCTGGTCCAACGGTCTTGACTGGCCCTCAGTTTTCTGGATCGGGCTGATTCACTTCGGCGCGCTGGCGTCCTTACTGTGCTTCACCTGGAAAGGCCTGGTGGTGGCCGTCGTGCTTGGCCTGATGACCGGTTGTCTTGGTGTGTGCCTGGGGTATCACCGGCTGTTGACGCATCGGAGTTTCCGGACCTTCCCACTCATACGGCAATTCTTGGCCGTGTTGGGCACGCTGGCGGGCGAGGGCCCGCCCATCACCTGGGTCGCGATACACCGCAAACACCATCAGTATTCCGACACCGAAGGCGATCCGCACTCTCCTCGTCTGGGCGCGTGGTGGAGCCACATGCTGTGGATATTTCCACGCCCCCGAAGCGCCGAGTGGCGCCGGATGATGGAACGTTATGCCAAGGATCTCTTGGATGACCCCTTCATGCGATTGCTCGATAAGACGTTCCTCGCATGGCATGTTGCCCTCGGGGTGGGCTTGTTCATCGCCGGTTGGCTCGTCTGGGATTGGTACACGGGCGTTTCACTGCTGGTCTACGGCATGTTCCTCAGGCAGTGCTACGTATTGCATGTAACCTGGCTCGTCAATTCCGCTTCGCACATGTGGGGCTATCGCAACTTTGACACACGCGACGACAGCCGAAACCTGTGGTGGGTCGGTCTGCTGGCCTATGGGGAAGGTTGGCACAACAACCACCACGCGTCTCCCACCCGAGCCCGACACGGCCGCCGCTGGTGGGAATTCGACGCGACCTACATCGTTATCCGCGCCATGGAGATTTCCGGTCTGGCATGGAAGGTCGTCCGCGGTCAGAGAAGCAACCAGGCAGGATCGTGACCATCGGGGGCCTATCCGATTCTTGCCCAGACCGTGTTGGGGTTCGTGTTGCGCGAACTTCACTCGCCAACGGCTTCATTCGGACTGCCCAACACGTCGGTGATGCGGATTGCCTTGTGCCCTCTGAAGGCTCCCGGGTTGGCGTGAAACTTGGCCACGCCTTCGACGCTGACGATCAGCGAGCTGCGCACGTCTTTCTGGGTGGTCAGGACGTCGCCGACTCGCAGCGAGATCAGTTCTCCGGTGCTGATGGACGTTTTGGCCAGGCGGACTTCCATCTCGACCAGCGAGCCGCGCAGGTTCTGGCCGATGCGCTCGATGCTCTCCGGCGTGGCCGCTTTTCGGCCGTAGGAGATCCAGCTATTGGCCGATAGCTTTCCACCGATGCGTTCGATCGAGTTGAAGGGGATGCAGAGGTTCATCATACCGCGGAGTTCGCCGATGGCCAGCTCGAAGCTGATAAGCACGACAACTTCGTTCGGCGGCACGATCTGCACCAGTTGCGGATTGCTCTCCACTCGTTCCACGCCCAGCTTCAGGTCGAGGACGTTTCGCCAGGCGTGGTGCAATTCGTCGAGAAACAGGCTCGTGATTCGCGAGACGATCCGCAGTTCGATATCCGTCAGCGGTCGGCGGGCCAGCGAAACCCCCTCGCGCCCTCCGCCCAAGAGCCGATCGATGATCGGATAGAGAATCGAGGGGTTGATGTCGAGAATCAGATTCCCTTCGAGCGGTTCGGCCTTCAGTAGATTGAAACAGGTGGGGTTTTCCAGGCTGAAAACGAACTCGCTGTAGGTGAGCTGATCAACGCTGGTCAGCTTCACTTCGACGATACTCCGCAGCATGGCGGACAGGGCGGCCCCGAAGTTTCGACCGAAGCCTTCATGGAGCGTTTGCAAGGCGCGCATTTGCTCCTTGCCGACGCGTTCCGGGCGTTTGAAATCGTAGGGCGTGACTTTTTCTCGAGGTCGGCCGACAGGCACGGGCCCCGGATCGGCCGATCCCGCGCTGCCCGCCTGCAGCGGCGCGGCGGTCTCCGCTTCCGCGCTGCCGCCCGTGGCCATGGCGCTGAGCAGGCTTTCCACCTCCGCCTGGCTAAGCACGTCTCCGCTCATCGATTCCTCCGTTGCCTACCGGCGCTGGTGTCCCTGGCCGTAGACGACGTACTTGTAGCTGGTCAACTCGTTCAATCCGCACGGGCCGCGGGCGTGAAACTTGTCGGTGCTGATGCCGATCTCCGCGCCCAGCCCGAATTGGCCCCCGTCGTTGAATCGCGTACTGGCGTTGATGATCACCGCGGAACTATCGATTCGAGTGGCAAACTGCCGTGCGGTGTCCAGATCGGAGGTGACAATCGCCTCGGTGTGGCGCGAGCTATAGCGATTGATGTGTTCGATCGCCTCGTCCAGCGAATCGACGACCGCAACCGAGATGATCGGGCCCAAGTATTCGGCCTTGAAATCCTCTTCGGTCGCCTCGGTCGCTTTCGGCAAGACCTTGCGCGCCCGACGGTCGGCTCGAATCTCGATCCCCTGTTCAACCAGCGCCTTGCCGATGCCGGGCAACAGGCTGGCGACCACATCGGCGTGGACGATCAGCGACTCGGCCGCATTGCAGACGCCCATCCGCTGGCACTTCGAGTTGACGACCAACGACTCGGCCATCTCGGGGTCGGCGGCACGGTCGACGTAGACGTGGCAATTGCCGGCGAAATGCTTGATCACCGGCATTTGCGCCTCTTCGCTCACCCGACGAATCAGACCCTCGCCGCCTCGCGGGATGACCACGTCGATCAGTTCAGGCATGGCCAGCAGATGGCCCACGGCCTGGCGATCGGTTGTGTCCAGAAGCTGCACCGCATCGTCGGGCAATCCGGCTTCGGCAGCCGCCTCGGCCAGGATCTCGGCAATTGCCCGGGACGAGTGGATCGCTTCCTTGCCCCCCCGAAGAATCACCGCATTGCCGCTCTTAACGCACAGGGCCGCCGCGTCGGCGGTTACGTTGGGTCGCGACTCGTAGATGAAGAAGATCACCCCCAGCGGCACGCGGACCTTCTGCACCTCCAAACCGTTGGGGCGGATCGACGAGGAGATAATCTCCCCCACCGGATCCGCCAACGCGGCCACTTCGACCAGCGCCCGGGCGATTCCGTCGACCCGCTCCGGCGTGAGCCGCAGGCGATCGACTTGGGCATCGGTCAGCCCGAAGTCGGGAGCGGCGGCCAGATCCAAGCGGTTCGCCTCGGCCAAAGCCACCGATCGCTGGCCGAGCAATCGGGCGGCGTCGTGCAGCCATTGCTCTTTCTGCTGGCCGGTCACCTGGGCCAATTCCGCGGCGGCCCGGCGCGCACGTTGGGCCGTCTCGATGCAGTAGAGACGCAGATCGTCGGACTCGATGGATGCCATGGAAGACCTTCGGCTGACGGACGGAACCTCGCGCGACGGGACCGCCGCGCACAACTCCCCTGTAAATCGCCGCGAGAGTATCCCTTAAACGGCCCGCCGGGTCAACGGAGATTGGCCGGTGCGGTGGCGGATTCCCTACCGAGGGTTGTGATCGCCGGCAGGGTAGCGTCGGATCGGGCATGCTGCGTTCATGAATTGCCGCATCTCGTTGTGTCACCACGGGTTACGGTTTATTAACATGAAGCGTCGAGCGTTTTGCCCAGGCGCCTCTCCGTCAATCTCGGCCCAACCGGTCGGGGCTGCGAGATTTGCACGCCGGAAGAACCGAGCGAGGAGACCTCCTTGCATCATCAGCCTCTCGATGACCGGCTGACGGTGGTTCGGCCAAGGCTGTCGAGGGGCTGGGAGTACGACTTCTACCCGGATAGGATTGCGAAAGAGAACGAGCGTGTTGCAGTAGTGTTATGGAGCGGAAGTGGCGTGTGTTGCATTAGAGAAAGTGTACAGATGACGCGGTTGCGGCTAGCACATCGTGTTTCCAGATTCCTCCGCAGCCTAGGTAGTGGACGTGTGTTCCGACCGCAATGTTACAGCAATTGCTCGCCCCCACAAGCCCAATTGAACGGCGGCGAGTGATACGGCCACGAAGAACGCGAGCGGAGCTAGTACAATACCCCAGTCACCGATTAGACTGTCAACAGGAAATTCCTCAAGAAACCATAGCAGCACGAAGCATGCGAATATCAAGCGGTCGAAGTGGAGCCAATTCTTTCGCAGGTCCGCCTCGTCCTTCGGGGAGTAGTCTATTATGTGTTTCTTGAGCACTTCGTCCCAGAGCAGGAGAAGCCCAACCGCCAGCAGCCAATAGCGGCGAGCAGAAACACCAAGCCCGAAGGCACCTTCGACCTCTGGTATGTAAGCTGCAAGAGCTACCCAGCCCGCTCTTGCAGGCCACTCTGTGAGGCGTTTCCAGGTTGGTGCATCTGAGATGGCTCGGGCGAACGCGGTGTTGCCATCCAGGGCCCAAGCCTGGAGGTACATCCGGAAGGCAATAATGCAATAGGCACTGATGATGAGAAGCCCAAATCCGGGAAAGTCGGGCTTGAAATCACCGCCAGTAAGGTGTTCAAGTTGCTCGACATGATGATTGGATATGGCACTTCCGTGATGGTGTATCCCTACGGAGAACACTATCAACCCAATCACCCCGAACACTGACAATGTCGGCAGTTTCATCCAAATCACTAGAGGTCCTCCCATTTGCCATTACATCGAGAAGCCATGACCACGCGTCCGCGCCATACAAATGGCCAAGCCGTCGATGCTGGTACATCACTTGTGGGCCACAAACGCCAACAATCTCGGCTGAAGAATGAACTGGCACTGTCACCTCGGTCGTACGGATTAGTAAACGCCGATACGCAAGATCGTCACGAACACAGTTGCCAAGAGGCAGAGGCGGTAAGAACTGGGAGATGGAGCATTCAGCGAACCGGCCAACTAGCGTCCGGATCTGTTCTTGCCGTTCTGGCAGTTCCTGGACGGCTCGCCAGAGTACCCAAAGGAATTGGCTCCAATGCAGGTAGCAGCGGGAAATCGCCGCAAGCGGAAGGCCGTCTCGAAGGCCAGAATGTGCCAGTTCGACTATTCTGTCCAACAGATCGTGGATGAGACGATCACGGTTGGCTGCCACCTGAGGATAATGGCGAAGGAGCGTGCCCACAACGACGGCCGTAACGAAGATATCCTCAACATTATTGGGTTTCTCTGTTGGGTCGGCAAGAAACATGTAAAGGGCACGCTTACACTTCATCGGCAAGATAATGTCCTGACCGGCTTGGTCCGAATCGTAGACGGTCTTGACGAGGAATTCATCAACAAATCCGTCGGATGGGACGGAGTATTTGCATGGAGCATCGCGTTCTGCGACGACAGCATTGAGAGCATCAACTGCCTTGCAGATATCATCCCAATCCGGTGGATATTGATAGTCGCGTCGCTGCGGCCTCGCCTCCCAACGCCACAGGGAGACGCCACGCCACGTGAATGCAGCGTCGACGATTTGCCGGAACAACTCGGTGGACCAAGCGAGCCGGGTCTTGTCAGGCAGTTTGCCGCGGGCGGTCGTGGCGAGAGCCTCGCAGCAGTAGCAGGCAATTCCGATGTTGCTCGTGTTTCCTGCAGGAGCAAGCTGGCCTTCTCGTTTCTCAAAGCGAGACGTATGTACGCGGTAATCACGGTTGCGGGCGGTTCTAGACGAGGTCATCATTCGGTTATCCACAAAAAGAGATATGCTGATACGGCAAAGTATAGGCCTTTCTCCCAGAAGGCGATCAAGACTTCCGGAAGATGCCGACGTGCTGAGAACCCACGAACGACCGTAGCGGAGGCCGCGTACTGGATCATAGTCACCACATAGACGAGAAATGCGACGACGAATCCCCCTGTGTACAATGCTGTGACGCGGGCTTTCCAGCGCCGTTTAGCTATAGGGAACTTCAACGCGTCGCGGGCAGCTTGAACGTGTTCAGGAACAGTCAGTATTGCTGCGGAAAGTGCGTCGCAGAGTCCGATTCCCTTACCACGGTGGAACTGAGCCGCGAAGTAGACGAGAGATCTGAGGATTCCGGGGATCAAGAGAGTGACATAGCCAAGTGCGGAGACTGTCATGACGATGCCCGCTGATCTAACCCAACTGTTGGGCATGCAGATGAACACGATCGCGAGCACTACCGAGATTGTGTAAGCTACCGCAAGAATTCGACGGTGACGAAGCAACTCCGTATCATAGCGGCAGAACACAACAATTGCCACCACGGTACAAAGAGCTACGGAAACTAGGAGGCTCGGCTGACGACGCTCCATGAACGACACCCATGTGGTGGCCGCCGGGACCGTAAGAGTTGATGCAACGCTTCCAGCCAAACTCAACGTGAGACGCAAACGGTAAAAAGTCGAAGGAGTCATATTTCAAGCACTTGGCCTCCGCACTGAACGCTGTATTCGCGATCTGCGTGTGTGGAACCGGTCACGACTATGGCCTTGTGCAATCCGGTGCGGGCGTATTTGATCGCGTGCAGCACGATGTCTAGCGAAACGTCGTCCAGGCCAACGAACGGCTCGTCTATGACTACGGCGGGGTGCTCGCATACAACGGCAAGAAGCACAGCAAGTACTTTCTTCCTCGCCCAGTTCAATGCAAGCGGGTCACAACGGACATCAACGCCAAGGACTCGGGCGAGAGCAACAGAGGCTCTACAGATGAGACGTTGTGGCCGTGGCGGGAGGCTTTGTCGCAACATCGAAAACAGACTACTTGAGCCAAGTTGGACTGTGGGATCGGCGAAGATGAACACGGGACACCGTGGACGCGGGTTACCTCGCAGTTTGCGGAGGAGAGTTGTCTTTCCTGTGCCATTTCGTCCCCAGACAGCTAGCAACTCACCCCTTGGGACTCTGGTACTACTAACTCGACGAAAGAAAGATCCGGTGCGAATTGTCCCGTTGTGGAAGAGTGCGTATGCAGGCGAGCTCCGTGGCGGTGATAGTTTGAGTTCATCCAACAGTTTCTTCAGCCACACAACTGACGTACTTCGTGACCCAGCATCTTGCATTCCGTCTCTACGTCGTATCGAAGACGCAAGTGACTTGTGGTTAGGGGAATCGGACTCAGATGCCAGGAGTAGCTCAATACTACCGAGGCATCGAGACTGAACTGCCTCAGCAATAGTACTACCGATGGTCGCTTGCCACTGACTATCGAGATGCAATGGCCACTCATCAAAGACCAGCCACGGTCGACCATTGGACAGCGAACACGCGACCGCCAGTCTTCGACGTTCGCCGTCAGACAACGTGGAAAGTGGTCTATCTTGGTACTGCCGCAGGTCGAGGCGTTCTAGGAGACTGTTCGTAGTGGCAGTCGAGGGACCATTGGATGATATATTGAATTCCGAGCGTACCGGCAGGCCTAGAAAGAACTCGCGAAGATCCTGGGGCACTGCCATGATCTTCAAATGGGAGGCTTGGCTTCGTTCTTGAAAGAGTTTCTCGGCACCGACTGATCCACCCACCGTAATTCGTCCGTCGTAGACTTGTGGAATAGTGCCTGCGAGTGCCCTTGCGAGAACCGACTTGCCTGAACCATTCGTTCCTACAATTACAGTTCGTTGGCCAATCGCGAAACTTCCCAGGTCGGGATACTGAATGTGTGTGCCACCAATCACAATCTCTCCGGCGTTCAATTCAAGCGGCAAGTTCATGTCTATCAAGATCCTTCCGTTGGCGTTCGGAGATTCCTGAAGACTTCAATACGAGCCAAACGTGTCCAATATACCTGGTGCCCCAGGAACACTCCAACTCCAGTCACGGTGAAGTTAATGGCCAGAAGGATGTAGATAGCCTTGGCGTATTTCTCAAATGCCTCACCAGCGTTATCTCCAAAGCCAAGATATAGGGCAAGCATCATGAGGCCCATAATCGCACCCGCACCGGCAATCGCACCGAGGTACAGCCCCAGCTTGTTTCGACGGAAGACGCAATAGACGGTATCCCACACAATTCCAGCGGCTAGTGCTATAACTACCTTGTGGACTCCAGCTGGCCCCAAGGTCGTTGTCGGAATAGCCGCGAAGCCCAGAACAAACCACATGATCGTTGCGGTCCAGAAGCGATTGACAGCGAGCATGCCAATCGTAAGGATCATCGCAACGAATACGCCATTTACCAAACCCCCGAGCAATGGAATGCCCGTGCCCATGGTGACGACGGTTCCTAGCACGACCGCTACGATGAATGCGGTGAAACCGAATGCAATAGGTGCAAATGTGTGGATGACGCGGTGCATACTTGACTCCTCAACAAGGGCTATTCGTCGAGCGGTGGACCTCTAGTGCATCGTAGAAACCACGACCGCACATCGCCTCGCCTGGTGATTTTTTCTGATGTACTGCCATTTGGTAGTTTTGACAATGGGAGTCCAGGCGAACCGAGGCAAATATAGCGATTCTCATGATTTGTCACAACAGGGCAGAGTGAGGATCTCGCCAGACGAACGCTTCGTGACTTCATTCTCCATTGATACTGCAGCATGGGGGCACATGCATGTGACTGCGAAAGGCCAAGCCAGATACCCCCCGTGGGGGTTAGTGTATATGCCACCATATTATATCGGGAGTGGGATTCTTCCATCTGGCGATATTATATCGGGAGTGGGATTCTTCCATCTGGCGATTCTGAATCTCCGTGGGTGGCTGAGGTGGTCTATGGCTGGTACGTGCCTGGATACCGGTGAGGGCGGAACTTGTCAACAGAGTTGATTCTCGTAGGCTGATTGCCAGGGCAATCCCTCAAAATGATGGATTCGGGCGTATGTAACACGCTGACCATCCGGCCGCATAACAGGGCCGGCCAGGTGAAGCGGTGGCCCATCGACTCGAGGTTAGAAAAGGAGGCGATTATGGCCACGAAGAACCAACCCACCAAAGAAGTCCGTCTCGGCCGAATCAAGGCCGTGATTTGGAGGAACCTGTCCCGATCGAGTGCTACTTTTCCGCGCCCCCGAGATGCCGGCGGACGGCCGCGCCCACAAAACCGACAAACAGCGGGTGAGGAGCGGTGGGCTGCGACTTGAACTCCGGATGGAACTGCACGGCGACGAACCACGGATGGTCGGCCACCTCGACGATCTCCACCAGCGAGCCGTCGGGGCTTGTGCCGGCAACCTGCATCCCGTGGGAGGCGAACCGCTCGCGGAAGGCGTTGTTGAACTCGTAGCGATGGCGGTGCCGCTCGGAGATCTCCTCCCGGCCATACGCCTCCAGGGCCAGACTGTCGGGTGCCAGCAGAGCCGGCTGCGCCCCGAGCCGCGTCGTGGCGCCTTTGTTGACAACGCCTTCTTGTTCTTCCAGCAGGCAGATGACCGGCGCCGGATTGTCCTTCTCGAACTCGGTCGAGTTGGCGCCTTCGAGTCCGACCACCGTTCGGGCAAACTCGACGACCGCGCATTGCATGCCCAGACAGATGCCGAAGTAGGGGATGTTTCGCTCGCGGGCGAAGCGCACGGCTTCGACCTTGCCTTCGATTCCCCGTTCGCCGAACCCGCCGGGGACCAACACGCCGTCGACGCCCGAGAGAACGCGTTCGGGGCCCTCGCGTTCGACCGCTTCGCTGTGAATGCGCTGGATGCGGATCTGCGCGCGATTCTCGATACCCGCGTGGTCCAGCGATTCGTAGATCGATTTGTAGGCGTCCTTATGTTCGGCGTACTTACCGACGACCGCAATGCTGATCTCGTGTTTCGGATTGCGAAGGCGGTGGCAGAACTCGCGCCACGATTCCAGATCGGGCTCTCCCGTGGAAATCCCCAGTCTGCTGACGATCAATTGATCCAGCCCGTGATCGACAAGGCTCATCGGAACCTCGTAGATGGAGAAATCCTTGTCCTTTTCCTCGATCACCGCCTCGACCGGCACGTTGCAGAACAGCGCGATTTTCCGCCGCTCGTCCTCTCCCAGCGAGCGTTCGCAGCGGCAGATGAGGATATCGGGCTGGATACCGATCTGCCGCAACTGGCCGACCGAGTGCTGCGTGGGCTTGGTCTTCAACTCGGCCGCCGCCTTCAAGTAGGGCACCAGGGTAAGGTGGATATAGAGACAGTTTTCCTTACCCACGTCGAGCGCGTATTGGCGAATCGCCTCCATGAACGGCTGGCTCTCGATATCGCCGGCCGTGCCGCCGATTTCGGTGATCACTACGTCGACGTCGTCGCCGGCCAGACAGGAAATGGCCGACTTGATCTCGTTGGTGATGTGCGGAATGACCTGAACCGTTTGACCCAGATACTCGCCGAGGCGTTCTTTTTCGATGACCGCTTGATAGATCTGGCCGGTCGTGAAGTTGCAGTCTCCGGTCAAGGGGCTATTGGTGAACCGTTCGTAGTGTCCCAAATCGAGGTCGGTCTCGCTGCCGTCGTCCAATACGTAGACTTCGCCGTGCTGGTAGGGACTCATGGTGCCCGGGTCGACGTTGATGTAGGGGTCGAGCTTCTGCATGCGAACCGAAAGCCCGCGTTGCTCCAGCAGCATGCCGATCGAGGCACTGGTCAGCCCCTTGCCCAGGGAACTGACGACCCCGCCGGTCACGAAGATATGCTTGGTCATCGATATGCCACCCTTGATGAGGTCGTTGCGCTGCGCAGTAGCCACACTGCTTATTCTAGCAGGCCGTTGCATAAGCGGACAGATGCCATGCGAGGCTAGCCGTTTCCGCATCGCCCGACGAACGCCTCGTAGTCCTCCGGGGTATCGATCCCCACGGTGGGCTCATCGATAACCCCGACAAGAATGGTGTATTCGTTTTCCAAAACCCGCAACTGCTCCAGACTCTCGATCTTTTCGAGTCGGGAGGGGGGCAACTGGGCAATCTTCAAGAGAAAATCTCGCCGATAGGCGTACAGCCCCAGGTGCTGATGGAAGCTTGGTGGATCGGCGGTGAGAAGATCGTCACCCCGCGTTCGGGGGTGAGGTATCGGGCTTCGGCTGAAATACAGGGCGCGGCCGGCCGAGTCGAAGGTGACTTTCACGCAGGCCGGGTCTTCCAGCTTCGACCGGCTGCGAATCGGCGTGGCCAGCGTGGACATCACGGCCGCGGGGTTCTCCTCCAGCAGGGCCACCACCAGATCGATCGAATCGCCCGACAATTCCGGTTCGTCGCCCTGCACATTGACGACGATGTCGACGTGCGGCATTCGGCGAGCCACCTCGGCCACACGATCGGTGCCGCTGGCCGCCAGCGGCGACGTCATCTCGACCTGCCCGCCGAAGGATTGCACTTCGTCGAAGATCTCCGCGTGATCGGTAGCCACACAGACCCCCCCCGGACGAGTCGCTCTGCCAGCCGCCTCGTACGTGTGTTGGATCAGGGACTTGCCGGTTTGCCGCAGCAGCATCTTGCGGGGCAAGCGGGTCGAAGCGAGCCGGGCCGGAATGACGACAAAGCTGGTCGGGTGGCCGCGAAGCGGTACGGCGGGGTGCGACATGACGGGGTAACCTCCGTGTCGGGTTGGGCGCAAGTGTGGTTCATATCCCATTTCAGCGCGGCCGGGCAAGCCCAATATTCGCGCTGCCCCGAGGTCGTTCGTCTGCTAGACTTTCGAGGTGGGTCGCAGACCAAGGCATTTCACGTAGAGGACACGACCGTGTGTGGGATCGTCGGCTATGTTGGATCGGCCCAAGCGGTCGACTTCCTGATACAGGGGCTCCACCGGTTGGAATATCGGGGATATGACAGCTCGGGGGTGGCTAATGTGGCCCCGAATGGTGTGATCGACGTCAGCCGGACGGCTGGCCGGATCGCACAACTCGAGTCGCTCCTGGCCGAACAACCGGCCATCGGCACCATCGGTATCGGGCACACCCGCTGGGCAACGCACGGCCGGCCGACCGACGAGAATGCCCATCCCCATCTAGGGGGTAATCAAAGTGTGGCGGTTGTCCACAACGGCGTGATCGAAAACTACCGGTCGCTCAAGGAGCGGCTGATCGGCCTGGGGTACGTGTTTCGATCGGATACCGATAGCGAGGTGATCGCCCATCTGATCGCCAGTTGTCTGGAAGACCAGCAGCCGGTAGGCGACGCGGCCGGATATCAGCCGCTGGTCGGCGCGGTGCAACAAGCGCTGGCTCAACTCCAGGGAACCTACGGGCTGGCGATTCTCTTCCGCGACTATCCCGAAGTGTTGCTGGCCGCCCGGCTAGGCAGTCCGCTGGTCTTGGGCGTGGGTGACGGCGAACATTTTCTGGCCAGCGATGCCTCGCCGTTGGTCGGTCACACTGAAAAGATCGTTTATCTCTCGGATAACGAGCTGGCGGTCGTCACGGCCGACTCGTTGCGGATTATGCACCGGGATCAGGGACAGGTGAGCCACAGCGTCGAGTCACTGGATCTGGCCGCCGGCGACGTCGACCGGGGCAACTACTCCCATTTCATGCTCAAAGAGATCCACGAACAGCCCGAGTCGCTGAAAAACACCATGCGCGGACGGCTCGATCTGGACGAGGCGACGGCCAAGTTCGGCGGTTTGAACCTCTCGGCCCGGCAACTGCGCTCGGTACGGCGGATCGTGCTGACGGCCTGTGGCACGAGTTGGCACGCGGCGCTGGTTGGCGAGCATCTGTTCGAGTCGCTGGCCCGGCTGCCGGTCGAGGTGGAATATGCCAGCGAGTTGCGATATCGCAACCCGCCGATGTCGGACGAGACACTACTCTTCGCAATCACCCAGAGCGGGGAGACGGCCGACACGCTTGCGGCGCTGCGGGAGATGAAACGCAAGGGCCATCCGACGCTGGCCATCTGCAACGTGGTGGGCAGCACCATCTCCCAAGAGGCCGACGGGGGCGTGTTTCTTCACGCCGGTCCGGAGATCGGCGTGGCGTCGACCAAGGCGTTCACGTCGCAGTGTGCCGTGCTGGCGATGCTGGCCCTGCACTTTGGCCGGCTGCACGACATGAGTTTCGACACGGGGCTGCGAATCATCGAGCAGTTGCGGCAACTGCCCGAACTGGTGGGCCGGGCGCTGGAAACCGACGGCCAGGCGCGCCGTATCGCCGAAAAATACGCCCACTGCAACAACTTCCTTTACCTGGGGCGGCAGTTCAACTTCCCCACGGCCTTGGAAGGCGCGTTGAAACTCAAGGAGATCAGCTACATCCACGCCGAGGGCTACCCGGCGGCCGAGATGAAACACGGCCCGATCGCCCTGGTCGACGAGCACACGCCCAGCGTGTTTCTCATGCCGCGGGGCCTGGTTTTCGACAAGGTGATGGCCAATCTCGAGGAGATCA
>CAYUIQ010000134.1:0-24331 GCA_964444795.1 uncultured Planctomycetaceae bacterium | reverse complement strand
TGCTCAAACTATCGATTGAACTGACTCTCGCTATTCGCTTGCGTAAGGGCTAGTCTTCCACGACAATACGAAAGCCCGTGTGATAGACTTTCTGCCAGGCGGGATAGCCCAGACGGAATGACGACGTGGAACGGAACGGGCGGTCATGCCATGAACCACCTCGCACGACGCGATCTGGCCCGCTCTTCTCGCTGTTGCGGCCGTCGTCATCATCATAAGGATACGGCCTGTATGCCGACCGGGTCCATTCCGCGGCGTTGCCATGCATGTCGTGCAGTCCCCACTTGTTCGCCTGGAAACTGCCCACCTTCGCCAGATGCAAAACATCGTCCTTGAAACGCGGGTCCTTGAGTTCGAAGTCCACGTCCGGGCGCGGGTTTGCGATCGGCCTGGGGTTGACTCCGCTGACGGCCATCTCCTTGGTCTTCAGGTCGGCAAAGTTAGCATGACTTGAGAAGTCCGTATCGAGGTCGCCATAGCTTAACGGTGTCTCCGTACCGGCGCGACATGCCCACTCCCACTGTGCCTCGGTCGGAAGCGATACCTTCTTACCAGTCTTCTCGGAAAGCCATTGACAGTATTCAACGGCCCTCTGCCAGCTCACGCGTATCACCGGGAAGCTCATGTCGTTCATGTAGTAGCCTCGATGGACTTGATCTTTGTAATGCATGTCGTACACGCCGTTGAGATAGCCAGGGTCAAACTGACGGTACTGCCGGAGAGTCACCTCGGTAGCGCCCATCATGAAGCCTCTTTCGATCTTCACTCTCGATACGGGCCGCTCCACGGGTGTTTCATCGGTACTCCCCATCGAGAACTCGCCGGTTGGTATGCTGACGAGCCGCATCGTCACCTCGTCGCCCAGATCCAGTTCCATGTCCGCCGTTCTGTAATCCCGGACGACAGGTTGCGTGTGTTCGGTTTCGGGTTCCAGGGGAAGCGGCTCCGGCATGACGACCTCAGCCGATTTTTCGTACGGATTGATGATCTGTTCGGGATTATAGTCGTCAAACGCATACAGTTTTCTCAATTCCAGTCGGCGCTCGAGGATATCCGGTTTCGCGCCCGCCTCGGTCCATGTGCCGTGAAACGGGGCGTTCAGATCCATCCAAGTGTAGAGCCTATTCCATGCGTCGGCATCCAGTTTGACATTATGATGCCCTTTCTGGAGCATCTGGGCCAGTTCGCTGGTATCGACGTGAAACTCCAGTGGTGTCAGGAGATGATAATCACCCTCCGGTCCGTTACGCCTTACGTAAGGGTGCAGGTTTGTGTGTGCTGCTCTTGGAGTGGAGAAATCCGGTATGCCGACTTCGCGGAACCGCCGGCCCGTGTTCACACCCGTGCCGACGATTCGATCGGCGACCCTGATGTCCTTTGCCTCAAGGCCCTTGATATCCGTGGCGCCATCATGGCAACCGGCACAATACTTATCGACGATCGGTTGAATCTCGCGTTGGAAACTGAACCCGCGGGTCGGGCCGTGGAACGGTTCGAGTTTGCTGGGACTGCGGAGCATCGCCGTGGTGTGGCGAGGCGGCGGCGGCATGTTCTGGCTCTCGTGGCAACCGACGCAGGTAAGCGTCTCGCCTGGCATGGCCACGGTCCAACTGCGCATGAGCTGCAATGCCTTTCCGTCCTCGTCGAGCGGTTGGACGGCAAACGGCGTGTTCGCGGGCACGAGGAAACTGGCCGAGCCGTCCTCTTCGACCGGCGCGATTCCGAGCACCTGTTTGGCGTCCCAGCCGGCTTCCATACCCATCGAATAATGCCCGCCCTTGTGCCGGGGGCCGTACTCGTAACGGTAGACGCGGAGGTTCTTCACGGAGCCGCGCGGAACGCCCGCCAGGCCCGGACCCTCGTAGATGTTGATGATCAGGACCCTGGCCTCCTTCACGCCGGGGCGAACTCTGTCTGGCCGCACGAAGGGTTTCTTCGTTTTCCGCAAGGGGATCGGCTCAAAGTATTTGCTGGTGTCATCGTCGGCATTGAGGCGGATCATGTTGTCGAACACATCGATCAGATAAACGGCGTCGCCATTGCCCGACGTGGCCAGGAAGAACTTGTCGTTGATGGGGAAGGGGTTGTAGAACATCGGACTATACGCGGTATGCAGCCCGTCGATAACCAGCGGATGGACGTCTTTTCCGCGGCCGGTAAGGAACTGGATCGCGCCGTCGGCTTCTTGGCGGCCCTTCGATACATCGAACAAGCAGAGCGCCCCGCCCTTGGCGTTGCTGTGATGACCGGTGATCGTGGAGACGAACATGCTCGGGTTGTCCGGGATCTGCCGGGCGTAGAACATGCTGTTGGGCCAATACGAGTTACTTCCATAGAACGCCTTCTGGTCGGTCCCGTCCGGATTCATGTGCATCAAGACGCGGCTGAAATAGTGCGCCGAATCGGTGTATTCCCAGCGAGTGAACATCACCCGCCCGTTCTCCATCACCGACGGGTGCCAGCTCGCATCCTGATCAAAGGTCAAGCGCCGGACCTCGGTGCCGTCGTTATTCATTCGGTAGAGGTTGGCCACGTAAGCCTTGCCGCCAACGCAGGGTACGCCTTCATAGGCCGCCGTGGAGGCAAAGATAATACGTCCGTCGGCCAAATAGCAGGCATCGTAGCAATCAACATCCCGACCCATTTCGGGCGAGACCACGCGAGGCTCACCGCGACTCTTGCCCGTCGCGGGATCGATCGGGAGTTCCCAAATACCGTAGCCCTTGCCGGCCGCGGGACCCTCGCTCAACTCGCTCTTATCGCAAAACGAGGAGAAGAGCAGCTTGTCGGCGTCGAAGTGGAGGTCGACATCACCGATAAACATGCCGCTGGCGGGCTTGTGGAGGGTCGTTACTTTTCCATCTCCAGCAACCGACATGAGCACGAGTTCGTCTTCATAGATGGCGACGTCGCCCTTGGCCTGGAATTGGCCGTGGATCCGCGCGTACTCGGGGTACTTCATCGCCGCCTGATGGAGCTCTTCCTTCAGACTTTCCGCTTCGGCCGCCGCCGGTATCCCCTTGAGCATCGCATCCCGCTTCGCGCGGTTTTTCTCCTTCTTGAACTCCGCGGATTGCTGCATTTTGTCGCTGAGGGTTGTATACTCCTTGGCCGCTTTTGCGTGCCGGCCGTAGAGACTCCTGATGGCCTTGTCTTTTCCTCGCAAGCTCTGCACAACCGCTTGAACGTCACGATCGGACACCTTGCGTGTTTGCCCCTCACACGATGCCCGGGTCTCCCAGTTGTTGGAATACCGCCGGCCGCCCTTGCCGGCCCGGACCAGAAGGATGCCGTCGAAATCGATCGCCGGATTGGCAAGTAGCAGCGCCTCCCGCTTCAGCGCACGGAACTCCTCCGAGTTCGTGTCATCCAACCGCTCATCTTCCAGGCGCCGGAGAAACTGTTCGCCCTCGGGGTACTCGCTGCCGTATGTCTTGATCAGGTCTTCGATGGCAAGGCGCAGAGACTCCCTGTCGCCTTCGCCACTGGCCCGATGTCCCAGGTTTCTGTCCGTCAGAGGACCGTTGAGAACACCGCCGTTGTCTCCGGATGATTCCGAGAAACCATTGGAAGTCGCCGACAAAAGGCACGCCGACAGCACGATTACGAACGAGTTTCTTTTCATGGTGAGTATCCTGGTTACGGTTGAGCCTTCTACTAACCTGCTCACAACGAGCGAGTAAGCCGCCTCCGGCGGAAGGGGCCCGACGACCTTCGGCGGCTCTCCTGAGCGGGCTCCGCACCCCGTATTATTGAGGGAGCGTCCCCGCGCACTGGTTAACCGTACAGTGTACGCCAGGCACGCTGGTCGTGTCAATTGTTTACGCCCGTGCCCGCAACGTGGCCGAGACCAGGAACAACCGAGTTGCCAAACTCCGCATGGGTGTTGCTGGACATTTTTCATCCGCGAGGGTGAATGGGGACGTCTCTATGGTACGAGGAATTGTGGAACGCGCCGGCTACTCCGCCTCGCCCCGCCGCAGTTGCCCACACGCGGCGTCGATCCGTTCGCCCTTGCGGTGGCGGATCTTTACGGTGAGGCCGCCGTGCTCGAGGATCTCGGCGAAGTGGCCGGTCGTTGACGGGCTCGGTGTGCGATACTCCAGACCGGCCACCGGGTTGAACGGGATCAGGTTGACCAACGCCGGACGGCCGCGCAACAGGGCCGCGAGTTGCCGGGCATGGTCCGGTTGATCGTTGACGCCGGCCAGTACCACGTATTCGTACGTGACGCGGCGCCCGGTGCGGTCGAAGTAGTCGTCGGCGGCGGAGAGGATCTTGGCGATGCCCACCTTGCGGTTGGTCGGGACGATTCGGTTGCGCAACGCGTCGTCCGGGGCGTGCAACGAGACGGCCAGATGGTAGGCCCGATCGTGCCCGGCCAGGCGACGAATCCCGCCCGGCAGCCCGACCGTGGAGATCGTGATCCGCCGGGCACTGATATCCAGGGCGTCGCGGCCGGTTGCCGCCTCCAACGCCGGTAGCAGTGCGTCGAGATTGGCCAGCGGTTCGCCCATCCCCATCACCACGACGTGGCTGAGTCGCTCTTCGGCACGCAGCAGCCGGTTGAGGCTGAGCACCTGCTCGACGATCTCGCCGGAGGTCAAGTTGCGGGCCAGACCGTCCAGCCCGCTGGCACAGAAGACGCACCCCATCGCGCAGCCTACCTGGGTGCTGATACAGACGGTGCGCCGCTGCCGGTCGTCGCGCAACAACACGCATTCGACGCGCTGGCCGTCGGCCGTTTCCAAGAGCAGCTTCTCGGTGCCGTCGCCGGCCGTGCGATGGGCGGCCGTGCGCATCGTCCAGATCTGGAACTCCTCGGCCAATTGCTGGCGCAACGCCCCGGGCAGATCAGTCATCTGGTCGAACTCCCCGGCCCGTTTGGCAAACAGCCATTGCCGCACTTGGCGCGCGCGATAGGCGGGCAGTTCCCGGTCGACAAACCAAGCCTGCCACTGATCGGCCGTTTGCTCGAGAAGATGCAACATCGCGTGTTATTCCTTGTCTCACAGTCCGTACGATGGCCCTCCGAGACCGTCGAAAACCCGCGTGTTTCCAAAAGCGACGGGCTGGGAAGCCCATCGTACGGCGACGGCCTCGGAGGGCCATCGTACTAGAGGCTACTCCTCCGCCTGTCGTGACTGCACTTCAGCGATCCGCCGGGCCAACTCGCCGCTCTCCAGATCGGTCTGGAGCGATTCGACGTCGGCGTACAGCAGGTGGGTGAGGAACTTCACCGCCCAATTGATCTCCATCGGGCTGATCGTGACCACCACGGCGCCGTGCTGATAGGCTTCCCACATCTCGATGGCCGTGCCCATCGACGCCTCGGGCACGAAAGCCAGCAGAACGTCGATCTTGCGGCACATCAGGTTGTGGCCGAAAAAGACCTGCCGGCCGGTCTGGTCGTCGTACTCGATCGAGTTGCCGTGATCGGTCAGGGGGTCATACACATCGGCCGCGGGGAAATGCTGCCGCAGCAAATCGGCCAGGTGACGGCGATAGTCCTGGTTGTGCAAAACGGCCCCGGTGTGCGAGCCCTGCATGATACCGGCGAGAAAGAAACGCATGGGCGTGGAACGCATCTCGTGGATGAAACGATCGGGAAACCGGCCCGCGGAGCGACATTTTCGCGCTACCCCGGTTGTCGTCGGCCGGTCATACGCTACTATCAGCATAGACGCGCACGTGGGGTGCGACAAGGCACCCGCCTTCTCTAAAAGATACAGGACCATCGACGTGACCAAGAAACGGGCATCGAAAAAGCCGGCAAAGAAGACCACGCCGACCGGCGACGCTGACGGCCAACCGCCGGAGCCGGATCTCGATCGGGCATACAAACTGCTGATGCAACTGCTGCCGATCCCCGGGCCGAGTTGCCGGGAAGGGGCCGTGGCAGATTTTGTTCGCAAGCAACTTCGCCGTGCCGGGGTGCCGGCCGCGGCGATCGAGACCGACGGGGCACACCGGCGAAGCGACCACGGTGGCGAGACGGGCAATCTCGTCTGCCGATTGCCCGGAACTCGACGCGGGCCGCGGCGGATGCTCATGGCCCATCTCGATACCGTACCGCTCTGCGAAGGATCCCAGCCCGTGCGGCGGGGGAATTGGATCGCCTCGGCCGACAAATCGACCGGGTTGGGTGCCGACGATCGCGCGGGTGTGGCCGTCGTGCTGGCGGTGGCGCTGGAGATTGTCCGCCGGGGATTACCCCATCCGCCGCTGACGTTCTTCTGGTCGGTACAAGAGGAAATCGGACTGATCGGCGCCCGGCACGCGCGGCTGGGGATGCTGGGGAAACCGAAGCTGGCGTTCAATTTCGACGGCGGATCGGTCGACAAACTGACCATCGGCGCCACCGGCGGATATCGGATGACCATCGACGTGCGGGGGATCGCCAGCCATGCCGGAGGGCATCCCACCGCGGGCGTCAGTGCGATTACCATCGCCTCGCTGGCCATCGCCTCGCTGGAGGAAGACGGTTGGCTGGGAGCCATTCAGCGCGGCGGCGGTCAGGGCACGGCCAACGTGGGAGTCATTCGCGGCGGCGACGCCACGAACGTCGTCACGCCCCACGTTCACCTGCGCGCCGAAGCCCGAAGCTACGATCCGAAATTCCGGCGGCGGATCGTCGGGGCCATCAAACGAGCGTTCGAGAAAGCCGCCCGCCGCGTGCGCAACGATCGGGGTAAGTGCGGCAAGGTCGTGTTCGACGGCCGGCTCGACTACGAGGCCTTTATACTGCCCGACGACGAACCCTGCGTGGCGGCCGCCGAAAAGGCCGTCGCCTCCGCCGGCGGAAAACCAGAACGATCACTTTGCACCGGCGGCTTGGACGCCAACTGGATGACCGCCCGGGGGATCCCCGCCGTCACGCTCGGATGCGGTCAATCGGCCGGCCACACGACCGCCGAACGGCTCAACGTCGCCCAATTCCACCAGGGTTGCCGCGTCGCGCTTCGTTTGGCCACGGGGAGCGAAGGATCGTAGCAGGGTGCCACTGGCGTCTCGCCAGTGCTCTTTGAACTCGTAGCTTGCATTCCGCATAATCGAGACAAGCCCCAGCGGCAATCGACTTCGCGGCCGGGAATCCGACATGGGGTGGACCTGCCTATTCGAGACCGCCAGGTATCGCGTCGCTTCAAGGCGATCGACTCGCACAATGCGTCTTGGTTGCATCCAAGTGCAAGCGACGGCCAAAGAAGCACTGGCAAGATGCCAGTGGCACCCAATCCGCCAGCTTATCCCGGTCAGACGACCAGCCCGCCGAGAAACTCGTGCAGCAATTCCCCCGGATAAAGACAGAAGGCGTACTCGCGCCCGGTGAGCACCTGCCGGGCTTGAAGCAGGCGGTTCGATTCGTCGCGCTCGCTCTGGAATTGCTCGCGCAGCGAGGCAACGCACGGCTGCAGATTTGCGTTGATCCGTCGAATCCGCTGAAAACGGGTCCGCGCGTTGGCCGGTGTTTGCGGTGTCTCGATCCATCGCTTCTTGGCCGTGATCCACTGGGCCGGCGAGTCGCACGAACCGTTCTCCTCGGACCGGAAACCGTTGACGAATCGTTGCGGGTTCCAGGTCAACTCACGCAGCCGCTGGTCGATCGTCCGGGGATCGTCGAGAGGCTCGGGCAACCGTCCGACGGGCAAGTGGATCGTGGCCGAAAGGACGAGAAACTCCGGCGGTTCGATCCCGAAGAAGCGGCGGATGATTGCGTCGGTTACCTGGTCGTATTTCGCGCCGCCGATTCCGTGGATGAAAAGATCGCCCAGCACCAGCCGGCTCCAGAGCGTCGTAATCAGCGCGCGGCAGCGGATCTTCACGCCCCGCTCGGCCTGGTCGGCCAGCACCTCGACCGCCCGAGATGCGTCGCCGTCGGCAGGAAGCGGCAGCTCGAACTCCAGGCGGTCACGGTCCGAGAGCACGAGTCGTTTGCCACGCCGCTCGACGTACAAGGGGCGGCGACGAGGGTCGTCCGTCGTCCAGATCCAGAAAGGCGCTTCGAGGTAGTCGCCGGCGGCGGACAGATCGGGGACCGGATGCGCCCCGCCCCGAATGCGATGCGCATGGCGATACTCGGCCAGCGACTCATTATGGGCCGTGCGAAACCGGGGGAGTTGGGCCAACAGATGGGCCACGAATCGGAGAAACGCTTCGCTGCGACACACGCGGCTCTGCGGAATCTCCAGCGTTTTCAGGCCCCATTGCTCTTCCCACTGATGACGCGATTGGGCCAGACACTCGCCCAGGTTATCGGTCCGTTGCATCCGCCGCACGGCCAGCGGCCAGTAATCGGCAATCGCCGGGTCCGGCACCAGCGAGCCCATCTGCCCGATCACCCGATCGGCGAAACCGGTGAAGCAAGCCGGATCGGCAATGCGACGTTCTTCGTACGGCAGGGCCACTTCCGATCGATCGAAAGCGATCGCCCGCCGGGTCGGCGCGTCGACCGTTCCCCCGGGCACCGCCGCCGTGGCTGTTTTGAGCGTGTCGCTGTCCACCACCAGATTGATCGCCACGCCGCCGTGACGCCGGGCCAGCGCGTCGAGGGCATAATTCTTGAACCACACACCCGGATGAAAGAGCCCCGGTTGATGTCCGGCCATGAAGATCGGGCCGTCATCGGACGCCGGTGGCTCGACGTCGCGATACGTGCGGGTGTAGCGAATCGCCTCGGCCACCAAGGTCCGCCGGGCCGACTGAGTGAGCTGACCCAGCGAACACCCCTGTACGTCGTATTCGAAATCGCGGCGAGACGCGTTCTCGGCCAGCACCCGAGGAACGGACTCCAGAGACGGCTCGGCAAGCGACCCGCGATCTTCGCGAGGCACGAGAAACCGACGTCTTTGTACGGGCCTGTCCACAATCGTCATACCACACCTTCTTCGCAACAGACGGCGGACGACCGGGGTGCTTGTGACTGGCGCACCGTCGCCATGGCGCGGTCGATCACCTGCCGATAGACGGCCAGCCGGGTGTCCGCCACGTCGAGCGCGCCGCCGAACGAGCGATTCTCTTCGAGGTAGATCAAGGGGACCGGCGTCTCGATGATCTTCAGCCCCAGCGCGGCCGCGCGAACCCAAACCTCCAGCGGCATCGCGTAGCCGGTCTCGACGCATCGCAGGCTGCCCAACACGGTCGTGCGATATGCCTTGAATCCACAGAAGGCGTCGGTCAATTTCAGCCCGAGACGCTCGTTCAACTCGTCGGTGATGACGCGGTTGATGCGGCGCCGATCTTCCGGCGGCCGGCTGTCGCCGGAGAGCGGTTCCAGGTATCGGCTGCCCGAGACGATGTCGGATTTTCGGCAGGCCTCGACAAAGGCGGGAATTCGCTGCGGCTGATGCTGGCCATCGCAATCGATGGTCACCAGAATGTCGTACCCAGCCTCGACCGCATACTGAAAAGCCGACTGCAGTGCCGCGCCGTACCCCCTGTTGTGATTATGTGTAATCCGCCCGATATTCGGCCAGCGGTCGAGCACGCCACTTGTGCCGTCGGTCGATCCGTCGTCGACCACGAGCACGTTGGGGCTATACTTCAGCACCTCGTCGAGCACGCCGTCGACGTGCTGGCGCTCGTTGAACACGGGCAATGCGGTAAGAAAGCGTTCGTTCATCCCCTTATTTTAGAAGCCGACGGCACGCGGGGAAAGGGAGGAGTGCGCCAGGATCGCCGTGAATGGGCGATTGTGGCCTGCTGCTAAACCGAGGCCCCGGGGGCGAATCCGAGTTCCAGTCGGGCGAAATTCAATGCCCGTTTGGCTGTGGATTTTTGCAGCAGGGCCGGATGGCCGGCAAATCGCAACGGCTTGACGGTCACTTCCTCCGGACCGGCCAGGGCAACATGCACCACTTGACGCCGGGGCGCGTCGGGATCGTGCTCGGGAAACGGGCCGACAGCCAGCGCCAGATCGGACTGGAAGATCGCGCGGCACCGGCGGGCTGCCGCGGCGGTGACTTCCGCGCTTCCGGCCGTGTGCCGGTCGATCAGATCTCGCGGAATGTCCATCGCTGTCTCCAGGGCGATGCGGTCGGCGGTAACCAGTCCGCCACGATAACACTGCTCGGCGCCCTTGGCCGCGTGTAGCCACCCGGCCACCAGTCCGCCGGTTCCCCATTCGGTCGTGGCCAAGGTGCGGCCGCTTTGGCGCAAGGGACCGACCAGGGCGTCTTGCAGTTGGTCGTCTCCCTCGCCGAACACCAGCGGGCCGAGACAGCGGCGGATCGTGGCGACCGTCGGTTCCATGGCCGCTTGACATGCCGCCTCGGTCGCTCCTTCGGCGGTGATCCGCAGCAGGATCGTCGCCTGGCTGGCGGTGATGCCTACGGTGGGCGAGCGTCCGCGGCGGATCAGATCGGGCAACATGGCCTCGACCTGACTCTCTCCGCCTCCGAAACACTTGATCACCCGATGCCGAATCACGCCGTCGCCTGCTCCCGCCGCGAGTAAAGCGCCGGCCACGCTAGCATCCCACATTTCCTTCATCTCGGCAGGGACGCCGGGCAGGGCAAACAGCCGGCAGGTCGCTTCACCCTGGTCATCGATTTCCATCTCGATGCCGGGTGCCGTGCCGTTGGGGTTGTCGATCATGCGGCTTCCGGCCGGAAACATCGCCTGCACTTTGTTGCTCTCGGGCATCCGCCGGCCGAGCCGGACGAAGATCGCGCGGATGTGGTCCAGCGCCTCGGGCTTCCGGGTCAGTGGGCAACCGGTCGCCCGGGCGAGTGCCTGTCGGGTCAAATCGTCGGCCGTGGGTCCCAAGCCGCCGGTCATCACCACGACGCCGGCCCGGCCGATCGCCGCGCGAAAGACATCGGTCATCGCGTCGAGATCATCGCCCACCGCCGTGTGATAGGGCACGGCGATCCCCAGGTCCTCGATTTTCCGGCTGAGCCACTGGGTGTTGGTATCGAGGAGTTGTCCGCTGGTGATTTCATCACCGATGGCGATGATCTCGGCATGCATGGGGTGCTCCGTGGGCGGCCGCTGGGTCAATCAAAAAACCCCGCCCAAGCGGACGGGGTCGTGTTTCTTGTGCTATCGGGTGCGAGGCTTACCGGTTGACTCGCCCCAGTTGCCGGAGCACATCGGCGATTTCTTCGTGATTCTCCGCGGTTTGCCGGATGATGACGGAGTAATTGGTGCGGAAGAATCGGATGCTTCCCGGTCCGCCATTTTCTTCCCAGCTATCGGGTGCCACGGTGGTTTGGATCAGGTCGACCAACTCTTCGCCGTTATCGCGCTGCTGCATACCCATGCCGCCGCCCATCATGCCCCCGCCTTGGCCGCCCATCATTCCTCCGCCTCCGCCACCCATCATTCCACCGCCACCGCCACCCCAGCCGCCTCTGCCGCCGCCTCCGCCACCAAACATCTGGGCGAGGAAGGCCGGATCATCGTGACGGAATTCCAGACGAGCCGGCCGCTCGGCTGCCAGCCGGATCTGCTCGGTCCGGTAGCGGACGATCTGCTTACCGATCCGGTCGAGCCGGGCGCGAATGGTGAGTCGATAGGATTTGACCGTGCTCCGGGCGATTTCCGTCTCGCGACCCAGTTGGTCGTAAAGGGCGAGCAATTCGCGGGCGGCTTGCTCGGCCTGCTCGTCGGACGGACGGCCCCACTTCTGAAATGCCTCGCGAACGGCCCGACGCAACGACAGCCCGTGCAGGTCGGCCACCATGACTTGCTCGGCCGCGTTGGGGGCCATCATGGCCGGTCCGGATACCGCAAGATCCTCGCCTGGCGAGACAGCCATGGCCAGTACGGCAATCAACATTGTCGACATGATCCTCGTCTCCTTAACTCTGTTCCCATTTGAGAAGATCGAACGTCTCCCACTCTATCCACTATCGAACCTAGCGATTTTGGGCATCGGTTTCAACTCTTTTTGCCCGTTTTCCGGCAATTCGACCGTTCAAAAGCGAGCTGGCTCGACATCCATGCGGGGCTGACTTCGTATACTTCACCCAAACCCCGCAGATCCCCTCTCAACGCCGGGCGCGAGCGCGCGAGCTAAACGGCCAGCGTTGCCCATCGTCCTGTCGGGGGGTTCGTTACGGTAACGGCTGGCCTAATTACGACGGATCGGCTAGAATCAAGGTTTTCGCGTCGCCGTGCGATGGGCGTGGCGGCGTTATCGACGTGGCATGGTCTCGCATTGGGAGTGCGCGTCGGCCGTGCCCTCCATCGCCCCCTACGAAAGCATAAGATGGCTCGCAAAATCTTAAACCGCAAGGAGTTGCGCTCGGAAGCCGAGGCCGCCGAGCGGGCAGGAACCAAGGAAGCCAAGGCCAAGAAGAAGACGGTCAAGAAGAAGAAGAAGGCCACTCGAAAAAGCCGAGCCAAGACACCCACCGAGGTGCGGCTGAAAGCTTTCTGGGGGGTGTTCAGTCAGTCGCTCAGACGCGTTGCCATTTTCGAGCACGCCCAGCGCAAAGAGGCGGACAAGAAGGCCAAAGAACTGACGGCCTCGCAGAAGACACCCCATTTCGTCCAGTTGGTCAAGGAAGTCATCGAGGAGTAGTCTCCTTCTTCCCGCGATGCTCCCGTCGACCTGTCGCTCGACGCTTCGGTGGGGGAATATCATGTCGCGGGAGTTTCTCCGATTCTCTCCACACCGTACGTCAACCCTAACCGAGGCATCGATTATGAAACGGTTCTGGATGGGGCGCATGTTACTGCCGGTCGTTCTGCTGGGTCTCGTGGCAGGTTGTGGGGGAGGAGAGGGTGAGTCCGGCGACGAGGAAGGGCCCGGCAAACTCGCGGTGCTCGAAGTCGACGTCGAGAAACTGGCGTCTTTGGGAACTCCGCTCGGTCGGGCGTTGGACGAGGGACGTGTCGAGATTGCGCCGCCGAGCGACTGGGATGTCCCTCCCTCGCGAAGTGACAGGGCGCTGGCCTGGTTCAAGGAAGCCGGAGCCGACGTTCCCAGAATCTACGTCAAGGGTACCGACCACGCGGGAGAAGTCACCGACGTCGGCAAAGACAATTTGGAGCAGTTCCGCGACGAAATGGCCAAGGCCGTCAAGGCCGACAAGAAACGCAAGGATGCCAGCCCGGTCCAGTCGGTGATTATTGGCACGTATTACGGGATTCAGTACAAATCTCGCGTCAACTACAACGATCGAATCCTCGACCGGCTCTTCGTCGTCACCGTCCAGGGAGGACGGGAGTATACCGTCGAGTTGTGGACTCCCAGGAGATCTCTGGACGAGTACGAGAACCATGCCTACGCGGTGGCTGCCGGGCTGAAGTTCGTCAAGCCCGGGGACGACGAAGAGAAACCGGCCCCGGAGGAGCCGAGCGAAGAGCCGGCGGATTCCCCCGAGGAAGAACCGGTCGACGAGAGTCCCCAGACGTAAGCCCCTCCCCTCACGTTGCATCGCGTAACTGATCGTCAAGCCATTGCAGGTAGCTGGGGCTGCCGGCGGTGATCGCGACGGCAAGAATCTCCGGCTCGTCGTACGGATGCAAGCGGCGGATCACCGCTTCGATCTCCGCATAGCGATCACCCCGGCTCTTGGCCGTGCATTTCCATTCCGAGCTTCTCTCGATCGCGCCCTTCCACCGATACGTGCTCTGGATCGGGCCGGATACTTGCACGCAAGCCGCCAACCGCTGCTCGACCAGCGCTCGAGCGATCGCCTCGGCGTCGTCGGCCGTTTCCGTTGTGGTGATTACTTGAATGTAGTCGGACATATTCATGGATTGCCTGGGTCGGGTACGAGTCCGACGAGCGGGTAACCGCCTGGCAGTTCACACCATACGGTATTGCCCGCCGGAAGCAAGGGCGTCACGCCGGGCATACCCCCACCACAGAGCTACTGAAATAGCGCCTTCGCTACGAATTTCGTGCTATACTTTTGAGGGGCAGGCTACCCCCGGCGTTCAGATTTGCCGCATCTGGCGGTCGAGCTTGAACTTGGAGATCGGGAAAAGCCCTTGATAGTGCAACCGCATCATCGGGCCTGGTAGGGTTCCAGTGCCCTTGGCCCGCCGGTCCCGGTGATGCACTATCCCGGTTTTCTGGCCACGACGACGGAGTGCATTCCCTCCGACTCGACGGCCAATGCCGCCTGCTCGAAGCCGGCCGACTGGAGATCCTCGGCCAGTTCGCCCAGCGTAAAGGTGGTGCCCGACGGCGTGTTGACCAGCATGTTGATGGCAAACAGGGCGCCGTCGACCGGCTTGGTGTGGCAGGGTGCCATGACGACGTCGCGGATGGCAATCCGTCCACCCGGCACCAGAGCCCGATACACTTTGGCAAAAAGCTCGCGGTTGGCCGTCCGGTCGTGTTGATGCACGATGGCGCTGACCCAGGCGAGATCGGCTCCGCGGGGTAGCTCATCGCGGTAGAAATCTCCGGCGGCCAACTCGACGCGGTCGGCAAATTCGCCGCCGGCCAGCCGCTCCCGCGCCTGCTTCACCGCGTCGGGCAAATCGAAGAGCGTCGCGCGCGCCGTCGGCATGGTTCGCAAGAACGCCATCGTCCAGGTCCCCGACGCGCCGCCCACGTCCAACAAGTGCGTAAACTCCAGAGGCCCGAGCCGGGCAATCAGGTCGTCGGCCACGGAAACGGAAACCGTATGCATGGCCGCGACGAAGGCCTCCCGATCGGCCGCGGGACCGCGAATGCTGGCGACCTTCGGCCCGGGGATTCCCGCCTTGGTAATCCACGCCAATTGGACCCAACTGCGGAGGATATTCATCCGGTGGAAGACCATCGGCAGGATGCTGGTGGGGCTCCGCGCGGAGAGCCAGGGGATCGACTCGGGCGGCACTGCGTAGCGCAAGCCGTTTTTTTCGAGCAGTTCCAGCGCGACCAGGGCGTCGAGCAGCATGGGCGTTGCCCGGGCGTCGGTGCGCAGCTTCTCGGCCACCTGATCGGCGGTCAACGGTTCGGAGGCCAGTAGCGTGAATACATCGAGTTCCGCGGCCGCCGCAAACACGCAGGGCGCCATGAAACCGGTCATCTTTTCCAGGAGCCGGTCGCCGCCGGCCGTTTCTTCGGACATGGGTCGATCCTTCCTTTGCCGCACCAGGAAATCTTGTCGAAAGAGCTACCAGGGAAAATCCCAGAGCAAAGTCCACACCACGTCGTCGCCTCCACTGCTATCGCCGGGAAGCGAGTCGGGTAGCCGGGCCAGATTCTCCTCGAACTCTTGCTTCTGCTCGGGCGTCATTTCCGCCAGCCGCCGCTGAAACTCGGCCGCTTCGCGACCCTGCGGGCTGATCTCGTAGGTCAGTTGGAGCCGGGCCAGTTCACCGCCGTCAAACCAGATCAGTTTGCAGGCAGCGCATGTGTCGATGTGAAACGAGGCCGGCTTGGGCAACCGCTGCTTGGCCATTGCCGCACGACAACGTGGACAGCGGACTTTCGCCTCCGTGTCCGCGTTTGCTTCGCGAGCGGCCTCGTCCATCAGTTGCTTGGGAGGCTTCTCACGGGTTCGCTTGATGGCCTCCACGCGCTGGCGACCGGCCAGCACGCCGCGGCACTGCCCGCACCGTTGCACGGACATTCCCTCGTATGTAACTCGCTCCAACTCGTCCGAACAGACGGGGCACTTCATCATAGTTCTCCACGGAAAAACATGCGCACCGGTCGGCAACGGCGCCATTATTGCGCCGTCGGCCAATCCACGCAAGAAGCTCCGGAAAGAAACGTGCCTTTCGATCTTTCACGCCCCAGACACGGAAATGGCGGGAATAAACCGCGCCCCGGCGGTGTCCTAATCATTGGACAGCCTAACACCGGCTTTCCCCGGAACACCAGGAAGCTCCTCTCCTCTCCGGCTTCCACCCGCGCACCGTAGCGATCTCGTTGCGGCGAGATGGTTACGGTACGGCCAGCAAGTCTGACAGTTCCTTACCACCCATTTTCCACGGAGGAAGTGCGCCATGAGATATCTGATAGCCATCCTATCGGCCCTGAGTATCACGTCGCTCGGCTGCGGTGGCGGCGGCCATATGACCAAGACCGGGATGGGCGACTGGGGCAAGGGGCCAGGGGCGATGGCCCAAGAGATGATATTGCCCGAGGGCGAGTTCAACACTGAGCAGTACGACCGTATCATCGAGAATCCGTTCCTGTTGGCTCGGCAGAATCCCTTGTCGACCTTTTCCATCGACGTCGACACGGCCTCGTACTCCAATGTGCGACGATACCTGACCAGCGGCTCGCTGCCGCCGGCCGACGCGGTGCGGATCGAGGAACTCGTGAACTATTTCAGCTACGACTACGCACCACCGGAAGGCGACGTGCCGTTTGCCACCCACGTCGAGGTGGGTGCCTGCCCCTGGAACGCCGAGCATCGAATTGCCCAGATCGGGCTCAAAGGCAGGGAGATCCCCCAAGAAGAGCGAGGTCCGGCCAATCTGGTCTTTCTGCTCGACGTCTCTGGATCGATGGGCGACCAGAACAAGCTGCCGTTGCTGCAATCGGCCATGAGCATGCTCGTAACGCATCTCGGCCCGGCGGATCGCGTGGGGATCGTCGTCTACGCCGGCCGCTCGGGACTCGTGCTGCCGTCGACCGCCTGTGACGACAAGGCAACCATTCTCGCCGCGCTGGACCGTTTGCAAGCCGGCGGTTCGACCAATGGCGGCGAAGGCATCGAGCTGGCCTACGCCATTGCCCGAGAACATTTCGACCCCCGCGGCATCAACCGCGTGATCCTTTGCACCGACGGGGATTTCAACGTCGGCGTGACCAATCGCGGCGAACTGACCCGGCTGATCGAAGAAAAGGCCGCCAGCGGCACCTTCCTCACCGTGCTGGGATTCGGCCGCGGGAATCTCAAGGACGCGACGATGGAGGAGCTGGCCGATCGGGGTAACGGCAACTACGCCTACATCGACTCGATCACCGAAGCGCGCAAAGTGCTCATCGAGGAGATGGGCGGCACCCTGGTCACAATCGCCAAGGACGTGAAGATCCAGGTCGAGTTCAACCCGGCCCACGTCGGCGCCTATCGGTTGATCGGATACGAGAACCGCTTGCTCCGCGATGAGGATTTCAAGGACGATACCAAAGACGCCGGCGAGATTGGCGCCGGGCACACGGTGACCGCCCTGTACGAGTTGGTGCCCGCGGGCAAGGAAGGCGACTTGCCGGACGTCGATCCGCTGAAGTACCAGCAACCGGCTACGCCCAGCGCGGCCGCCGAGGGGGACGAGATCCTCACGCTGAGACTTCGCTACAAGTTGCCCACCGAAGACACCAGCAGCGAGTTGGTGTACGCCGTGTCGGACCCGGGCGAGACGTTGGCCGAGGCGTCGGGCGATTTCCGATTCGCCGCTTCGGTGGCCGGTTTCGGCATGTTGCTCCGCGACTCCCGGTACAAGGGTGATGCTAACTACGAGACCATCGTCGAGCTGGCCCAATCCGGCCGCGGCGACGACTCGGGCGGTTACCGGTCCGAGTTCATCCAACTGGCCAAACTGGCCGCCGCGCTGGCACGCAAGTAGCTTGGGCCGTCGCACGAAAAGGGGCAGGTGTTTGGCACATGGCTGGACACCTGCCCCGCGACGTTGGCCTGAGGATCGTTCGACAGTGACTTCTTGACCGATCCTAAGCAATTTCCGGCAAGGTTTGCGGCACGGCCCGATGTGCGATACAATCGCGCCATCGGGCCGTTTCTCGTTTCGCACGGAAAGGAACCATGATGACCAAACCAAGAGTCACCCGGCGCGTATTCGTCGGCACGGCGGCCGTGTCGGCGTTTTCGATTTCGTATATTCCCCGCCGGGCGTGGGGCGCCGCTGATCGGCTCAACGTGGCCAGTGTCGGGGCGGGCGGCAAGGGAGCGGGCGAGGTGCGCGATTCGGCGGCCGAGGGGTGCAACATCGTGGCCTTGTGCGACGTCGACGAAAGCCGCGCCGCGAAAACGTTCGACCAGTTTCCCCAGGCCAAGAAGTACCAAGATTTCCGCGTCATGCTCGATCGGCAAAAGGACATCGACGCGGTGACCGTGAGCACGCCCGACCACACGCACGCCGCGGCGTCGATCATGGCGATGAAGTTGGGCAAACACGTCTACTGCCAGAAGCCGCTGACGCACTCGCTTTACGAAGCCCGGCTGATGACCGAAACGGCGGCCGAGATGAAGGTGGCCACGCAGATGGGCAACCAGGCACACGCCGGCGAACCGATCCGCCGCGCGGTCGAGTTGGTCCAAGCGGGAATCATCGGCTCGGTTCGGGAAGCCCATTTCTGGACCAACCGGCCCATTTGGCCGCAAGGGGTCGATCGGCCGGCCGACACGCCCCCGGTGCCCGCCGGGTTGGATTGGGATCTCTGGCTGGGACCCGCGCCGGTGCGGCCCTACCATCCGGCCTACGTGCCGTTTAAGTGGCGGGGGTTTTGGGATTTCGGCACCGGCGCGTTGGGCGACATGGCCTGTCACATCATCGACATGCCCTACTGGGCCCTGGAGTTGGGCAACCCCACCTCGGTCGAAGCGGTTTCGCAAGGGGCCACCGAGGAGTCGCCGCCGAATTGGTCGACGATCACCTACCAGTTTCCCGCCCGGGGCGACAAGCCGCCGGTCAAGCTGGTCTGGTACGACGGGAAGAAAGACGGCAAGCAGAACCTCCCACCGGAGGAGGTCGTTGCCGGGCACAAAGTCGGCGGGATCGACGGCATTCTCATCGGCGACAAGGGCAAGATGTACTTTCAGCGTCGCAGTACCGCGTGGATTATTGCACCCCACTCGATCCTGGAAGACTTCAAGCCGCCGCCGCAAACGATCCGCCGCGTGAAGAACGAGGACGCCGAATGGCACGCTGCCTGCAAGGGCGGCCCGGCCGCGTTGTCCCATTTCGGCTACGCCGGCCCGTTGACCGAAACGGTGCTGCTGGGCAATCTGGCCCTAAGGACCGGCAAGCGGATCGAGTGGGACGCGAAGAACCTCAAGGCGACCAACGCCCTGGAAGCCGACCCATACATCCGCCGCGAGTACCGCAAGGGGTGGACGTTGTAAAAGGAGCTACCCACCCCCGGCCGGCTCGGTTGTGCCGTCGAGGTAAATCTCCCCTTGGCGAAGTTCGAGCGTTTCGATCCGCACGGCTTTGTCTTTGCCCGTCTTGGGTGGGGGGACCGAGATCATGGCCACGCGATCCCCGTCGATCTGACGCCACTCGATTCGCAATTCCATTTTTTGCGCCGCGGCCGTGACCTTCTCGGCGATCTTCTCCAGGGGCAAGGGGAGGAGTCCCGCCTGGGCGGTGCGAATCCGCAGTGCCACCGTATTGGCTTCGCCAAGTGCCACGTCGACGTCGAAGGTGACGATCCCCTTGACCTTCCCCCGCTGAACGCGGCAGGCCATCAAGACGTGCTCCGGAACGATGGCTACCCGGGGATCGCTCGCCCAGTCGGGCAATGCCTCGGGATGGTTTTCGACCAGATCAACGGCCAGCCAGCCGTTGATTTCCTCGGCCGTGATGACCGTCTGCCATTGGCCGACGCGCCGCACGTCGTTCTTCAGCACGGTTACCCGTTGGAGCATGCGGTTGCTTCCCTGGCGGAGCACCTCGGGCTCGGCCCGCATCGCCTGCCGATAAAACTCCGGCTCGTGTTGGGCCGCCAGGTAGAGCCCCAAGACCGCCAGCATCAACAGCACCAGCAGCACGACGATCGAAATCACGGCGATACGTAGTTTTCTCCGCACGAGCGCTCTCCTTCGAGTGGAAGCACCAATACCCAATGACCAATGTCCAATCGCTAGTCCCTATTCTCCAGTCCCTACACAAACTTCAGCAACGCATACCGTTTCTTTCCCGACCGCAAGACCAGGACCGATTCGCTGGCCAGATCGGCGGCGGTCAGTTGGGCGTCGAGGTCGGCCACGCGGCGATTGTTCACATACGCGCCGCCCTGCTTGATGGTTCGCCGCGCGTCGCCTTTACTCTTGGCCAGCCCGGCGGTGGCCAGCGCGTCGATGACCGGCAGCCCGTCGCCTTCCAGTTCGCCCCGGGAAAGCTCGTGGCTGGGTACGTCGGCGAAGATCTCCCTCAACTGGGCGTCGGAGAGGGCGGAGATCTCTTCACCGAAAAAAATCCGCGTCGCCCGTTCCGCCGTTTCGACTCCCTCCGGGCCGTGGACCAGTCGGGTCAGTTCGGTGGCCAGACTGCGCTGGGCCTCGCGCCGGCCGGGGTCCTCGGCGTGCCGTGCTTCGAGCGACTCGACGTCTTTCCGCTCCATGTCGGTGAAGAACCGCAGGCACGTCCCCACGTCGGCGTCGGCCAGGTTGATCCAGTACTGGTAAAACTGGTAGGGGCTGGTCTTCTCCGGATCGAGCCAAAGGGCGCCCGACTCGGTCTTGCCCATCTTCGTGCCGTCGCTCTTCGTGATCAGCGGGCAGGTCATGCCGTAGAGTTGCACGGAACGGAGCCTTCGGCCCAGATCGATGCCGGCGGTAATGTTGCCCCATTGATCGCTGCCGCCCACCTGCAACTCGCAAGCGTATTGGTCGTAGAGTTGCACGAAGTCGTACGCCTGCAAGAGCATGTAGCTGAACTCCGTGTAGCTGAGGCCCGCGTCGGTACGCTCCAGGCGGCTCTTGACCGAGTCCTTGGTGAGCATCACGTTGACGGGAAAGTGTTTGCCCACGTCGCGGAGAAAATCGAGATAGCCGAAGGGGCCCATCCAATCGTGGTTATTGACCAGCAGGGCGGATTGCTCGCCGCAGTCGAAATCGAGGAACCGGCGCAACTGCTTCTCCATGCCGGCAATATTGGCCTGGAGTTGCTCGACGGAGAGCAGGTTGCGCTCCTCACTCTTGCCGCTGGGATCGCCGATCATGCCGGTCGCCCCGCCGACCAGCGCGATGGGTCGATGCCCCGCCTGCTGAAATCGCCGCAGGATCATCACGGCCACCAGATGGCCCAGGTGCAAACTATCGGCCGTCGGGTCAAATCCGGCATAGACCGTACGCGGTTTTTCCTCCAGCCACGTCGGCAGATGGGCGTCGTCGGTCGTTTGGTTAATTTGGTTTCGCCAGGAGAGGTTTTCAAAGATCATGGTAGGGGCTAGGGGTTGTGTAGGGACTAGAGGATAGATTTGAGGTTGTGGGGGAGATTGCGCTAGGGGTGTTTGTTTTGGAGGGATTTGCGGAGGCCGGTCAACATGCGGCCGATTTCGGCTGTGCGTTGGAGTAGGGACTTCAGGGTCTGATCGTTGCAGAAATGAAGGCGGGTGGCAATCTCGATTTGAGTTTCCAGTTCTTTGAGCGATCCATTGGCGATGGCAAGAAAATGCACGTAGTCTCCCGTCGTACGTCGGCCGTTCCCTTCGGCGATATTCGACGGAATGGAGACCGCCGCCCGCCGAATCTGACTCGTCAGTCCATACATCTCCGCTTTCGGAAACCCGCCAGTAACCTCGTAGATCCGTTCCACAAGATCCATCGCCCTCTGCCATACAATCAGCTCCCGATGATCCCTAACCCCCATCCCCTCACTCCTTTTCTAGTCCCTAGTCCCTAATCCCCAGTCCCTACCCCTCACCTCCACATATCATCATCCGCAAAGGGATGCGCGGGCCGATCGAACTTGGGCTTGGGCATGGCTTTGAGGGCTTGCTCGGCCAGACGTTGATCCTCCTTGGTGGCGATTTTCAGGTTGACGGCCGAGCCGAGAACCACGGTCACCGCGTGGCCCAGGCGCTCGACGAGTTGGGCGTCGTCGGTGGCTTGGAATCCCTCGCGCCGGGCGTAGGCTTCGATCAGCAACTCGCGGCGAAATACCTGGGGGGTTTGCGCTTCCCAGAGACCGTCGCGGGAAACGGTCTCCTCGATCGTGTTGTCGGGTCCCACGCGTTTGAGCGTTCCGCCCACCGGGATGGCCAGGATGGCGGCGCCCGACTTCTCCGCGGCGGCGAATACGCGGTCGATCCACTCCTCGGCGAGACACGGCCGGGCGGCGTCGTGAATGCAGACGAAATCGGCCTCGGGTTTGACTCGCTCCAGGGCGTTTTCCACCGAGTCGGCCCGCTCGGTACCGCCGGGGACCGGTTCGATTCCCAGGATGGCCACGTTGGATCCGAATTTGAAGTTAAACTGCTCGCGGTCTTCCGGCGCGACGACCACCTGCACCTGGACCACGTCGTCGCGATTCATGAATCGCTCGGCCGAGTGTAGCCACACGGCCCGATTGGCCAGCGGCGCGTACGGTTTCTTGTAATGTTTGTCCTTGAACCGGCGGCTGCGGCCGGCGGCCGGCAAAATAACCGAGAACTTCGCCACGGCGGGGACTCCTGGGGAGGGGTAAAGGGCGGCATGATTCCGAATATCCCAGTTCCGAACGTCCTATTTTCCGGTTTCATCGGGTGGGGGTCAAGGTGGAAGCTGACGCCTTGACCGCCCGCCGCAAGAAGGTATGCTACCGGAGCGGGGTGAAACCGACCTTTCCCAGCAGCCATCCGCCATGAAAATTCGTACGATGATCTGGATCCTGCCGGCCGGGCTATTGCTGACCGCCGGCGCACAGGCGGCCGCAGCGCCCGAATTGCCGAGCGACCCGGGTGCCCCGGGGCCCTACCATCTGGTGATGATGCTGGTCTATGCGTCATCGGCGCTGGTGTTTTCGTTCCTCTGCTCCGTGGCCGAGGCCGTCGTGCTCAGCGTCTCGCCGTCGTATATCCTCAATCTGGAGAAAGAGGGTCGGCGGGGCGCTCGGCTGTTGAAGAAGATCAAGGCCGACATCGACCGGTCGCTGGCGGCCATTCTGACGCTGAACACCATCGCCCATACGATCGGAGCCGGCGGGGCGGGTGCCGAGGCGGCGGCCTACTTCGGAGACGCCTACGTTGGTGTTGCCATGGCCGTGCTAACGCTGCTGATCCTCTTCCTCTCCGAGATCATCCCCAAGACGATCGGCGCGCTTTACTGGCGGCGATTGGCGATCGTCACGGCGCAATTCGTGCAGTTTCTCATCTGGAGTCTGTTTCCCTTGATTTACATCTCCGAGAAGCTAACGAAGTTGTTGACGCACGGGCAGAGCGTCCACCGGTTCAGTCGGGAAGAGTTCACGGCATTGGCCGAAATCGGCGCCGAAGCGGGCGACCTCGACGCGAAGGAATCGCGGATCCTCACGAACCTGTTCCGATTTCCCGACCTGTGCGCCGAAGACATCATGACGCCGCGCACCGTCGTGCTCGCTTGGCAGCAGGACCTGACCGTGCATGAGGTGATGGAAAACTACACGGACATCAGTTTCTCCCGTATCCCCATCTTCGGCGAGACCGTCGACGAGATCACGGGCTTTGTGCTCAAGACCGACATCCTCCTCGACGAACATCGTACCGACGGCAGCGCCAAGTTGCACGAACTCCGCCGCGAACTCCGCGCGGTCACCGAAACGACCCCCTTGAGTCAGGTGCTGGAGGAATTGCTCGACAACCGGGCGCACATCCTGCTGGTCGTCGACGATTACGGCGGCACCGAGGGACTCGTCACCCTGGAAGACGTTGTCGAAACGCTGATCGGAATCGAGATCGTCGACGAAGCCGACAAGATCGACGACATGCGCCGACTCGCACGGCAGAAATGGGAAGCGCGGATGAAGCGGATCGGGATCGACGTCCGCGAGTCGGAAGAGGGTGATTCCCGGCCGCAAAGCGGTGAGCCACTAGGGCATGAAGAGGGGACGTAATGTTCGGTCGATGAGTGGGCGTTCAACGGTTAGTCCCCGTGGCCGGGAGCCAAAGCCTTGCAATATCCGGGACAGGGGGGTAGGCTTGTGTGAGTCCCCGATGCATTTCTCCCATACCCACCATCCCCATGCTCAATACACGCCCGCCCATGAATCCAACTACACGATCCGTTCTCCCGGCGGCCCTTGCCGCGTGGCTGGTTTGTTCGCTGCTGCCGGCCGATGAGTTGCTCCGTACGCCGTACGACCAACAGATAGCCGAGAACGTGGACAAGTTGGCGTCCGATACACCGAAAATCCGCGCCGCCGCGGCCGAATCGCTCGGTTTCCTTCGAGCGTATGCCGCCGAGCGGTCGGTCATTGCCGCGACGAAGGATCCCGCGCTGGTCGTGCGACGGCAGGCCACGTTGGCCTTGGCCTGGTGTGGCGGACGCGAGGCCATCGGACCGTTGCTGGGCAGTTTGGACGACGACGACTGGGTCACCCGACAGTCGGCTCACGTGGCTCTGACCAACCTGACCGGCATGGAGTTTCCCTTCGATGCCGTTGGTCCTCTCGAGACGCGCCGGAAACAAGCCGGGCGCTGGCGCCAGTGGTGGGCGAGCGTGCCGGCCGATCGGGCTCCGGAGGAAGTCGTCAAGCTGCTGTCCGGAACCAAGGGCTGGCTCGGCAGCGGGCG
>CAYUIQ010000133.1:0-24372 GCA_964444795.1 uncultured Planctomycetaceae bacterium | reverse complement strand
ACAATACGGCCAAGGTCGGTCAGAACTCAACTCAATTGCACGCGTGAATGCTACGATTGCGTCATTATGTCGCCCCATATCCGTGTAGAGCACCCCTTTCCATTCGTGGATTACACTGTTGTTCGGATCGATGGCCAGAGCCGCTTCCAGATCCTTCCTCGCCATCTCCGGCCTGCCATGCGCGGTGTGGCCGAGTGCTCGACGTACGTACAGATTGGCATTGTCCGGATCGGCCTCGATTCGCTTGGTAAGATCGGCAATGGCTCTTTCTCCGGCCTCCCGATCCTTCGCGGTCACCGACTTCCGAGACCCGTTGGAAGAGCCCGTCGGTTCGTCCGCACGGCAGGGCATTTCACACATGAGCAGCCCAAGCAGTGTGGAGAAGAATGCCAGCCTTGGCAACAGCATGATGGACCTCCCTTTCTGCCGAAGAGTGGCCATCTCGCTCCCGCGAGATGCGGCCGTTCTTTAGATAGCCCAATTCCCGGATACTGGAGTATTATCCCCGCAACGATGATGTGACTCAAGAGCAGTATTTGGAGGGGTTTTGCGGTGTTCGGAGCGTATGGAGGTCGGCATTCTCGCCCCGAAGGGCCGAAAAACACGAGGGTCGACCGGCGTCGGGTGCCACTGGCATTTTGCCAGTGCCCCTTGTGCCCGCAGCTTGCACCCTACCCGACCAACAAAAGTCCCCAACGGCAATCGATCACAAATCCCACAGGCATTGGGTGCTTCAAGACGATCCACTTGCACGATATTTCTCGGTCGCTTCCAAGTGCAAGCTACGGATTCAGAAAAGCACTGGCAAGATGCCAGTGGCACCCAAATTGCTACTTCTTCCCTTGCCGCTTCTGGATCTTCGCCCAGGTGTCGCGGAGCGTGGTGGTGCGGTTGAAGACGAGATGCTCGTCGCTGGAATCCGCCGTGTCGACGCAGAAGTAGCCCTGCCGCTCGAACTGCACGCGCGTGCCTGGCTCGGAGCCGGCGAGGCTCGGTTCGAGTTTGCAGCCGGTCAGTACTTCCAGCGAATCGGGGTTCAGCGTTGAGATGAAGTCTTTACCCTCGGGCGTGTCGTCGGGGTTTTCTTGCGTGAAGAGATGATCGTACAGCCGGACCTCGGCGTCGACCGCGTGAGCGGCCGAGACCCAGTGCAGCGTGGCCTTCACCTTGCGCCCGTCGGGCGCCGAGCCGCCGCGCGTGGCCGGGTCGTAGGTGCAGCGCAGTTCGACGATCTCGCCGGTCTCCGGATCCTTCACCACGCTCTGGCAGGTGATGTAGTAAGCGTAGCGCAAGCGCACTTCGCGCCCCGGGATCAATCGGAAAAACTTCCGCGGCGCTTTCTCGCGGAAATCGTCCTGCTCGATGTACAACACGCGAGAGAAGGGCACGCGGCGAGTGCCCGCGGCGGCGTCCTCGGGATTGTTGACCGCTTCCATCTCCTCGGTCTTATCCTCCGGATAGTTTTCGATCACCACCCGCAGCGGCCGCAACACGCCCATCACGCGCGGCGCGCGGCGGTTGAGATCCTCGCGCAGACAATGTTCCAACATCGCCAGGTCGATCGTGCTGTTGAACTTGGCCACGCCGATCCGCTGGCAGAAGCTGCGAATGGCCCCGGGTGTGTATCCCCGGCGGCGCAACCCGCAGAGGGTGGGAATCCGCGGGTCGTCCCAACCCGAGACATACCCTTCCTCGACCAGTCGCAGCAGCTTGCGTTTGCTCATCACCGTATAGGTGAGGTTCAACCGGGCAAACTCGATCTGTTGCGGATGGTAAATCCCCAAGGCGTCGAGAAACCAGTCGTACAACGGGCGATGGTTCTCGAACTCCAGCGTACAGATCGAATGGGTGATCCGCTCAATCGAATCCGACTGGCCGTGCGTAAAGTCGTACATCGGGTAGATACACCACGTATCGCCGGTGCGGTGGTGCGTAGCCCGCAGCACCCGATACATGACCGGGTCGCGCATGTTCACGTTGGGCGAGGCCATGTCGATCTTCGCCCGCAGCGTGCGCGAGCCGTCGTCAAACTCGCCGGCCTTCATCCGCTCGAACAGATCGAGGTTCTCCTCGACGGACCGGTCGCGAAAGGGGCTGTCCTTGCCCGGGGCGGTCAACGTGCCGCGATACTCGCGAGTTTCGTCGGCCGTCAGATCGCAGACGTAAGCCTTGCCGGCCCGGATCAACTCGACGGCCCAATCGAAAAGCTGATCGAAGTAGTCCGAAGCGTAGTAGAGCCGATCACCCCAATCGAACCCCAGCCAGCGGACGTCGTCCATAATCGACTCGACGTATTCGGTTTCTTCCTTGCTGGGGTTGGTATCGTCGAACCGGAGGTTGTACAGCCCGCGCTGGAACTCCTCGGCGATGCCGAAATTCAGGCAGATCGACTTGGCGTGGCCGATGTGCAGATAGCCGTTGGGCTCGGGCGGAAATCGGGTATGCACACGGCCTTCGTTCTTGCCCGCCGCGACGTCCTCGGTCACGATCGTGCGGATGAAGTCGAGCGACGCTTCGGCCCCGTCCTCCGGCGGAGTGTCCGTCTCCTCGGGCTTGGAACCGCGTGGTTTGCTTCGGTGGGGGTCGGGTTTACTCATGCTTTTGATTGTCCTTTATTCGGGGGACCAAACGGATAAGGATATCTCAAATCAGGTTGTTTCGCAATTGCACCGCGGGAGTCGGGCGTGGCTTGGACTTAGTCGTTGCTCGATTGCTGGGTGGCTGGCGGTCGAGCGCAGCGAGCCCCCAGGTCGTTGCGTTCTGGGGGCTCGTTGCTCGTTCCTCGCATCTCGACCCCAGGCACCCCCATCGCCACCCCCTCCCTTGCCTTGGGAGGCAAAAAGCTCATAATGACGACAGATCGGCCAGGACGCCGGTTCGGTCATTTCGGGAATTCGGAAAAAGGAGCAAGTCATGCCGTTGTTGGTCGTCGGATCGGTCGCGTTGGACTCGGTCGAGGCTCCCGGGGGGACGCGAGAGGACGTGCTGGGCGGATCGGCCGCCTATTTCGCCTACGCAGCCAGCTATTTCACGCCCGTTCGCCTGGTCAGCGTCGTGGGGGACGACTGGCCCGACGAACATACGAAACTGCTCCAATCTCGCGATATCGACACCTCCGGGCTGCGGATTATTCCCGGGGGAAAATCGTTCCGCTGGCGGGGGAAGTACCTCGATAATCTCAACGACCGCGAGACGCTCGACGTGCAGCTCAACGTGCTGGGGGAGTTCGAGCCGGTGCTCTCCGACGAAGGCAAACGGGCGAAATTCGTCTTCCTGGCCAACGGTTCGCCGGTGCTGCAACTCGGCGTCCTGGACCAGGCCACCGGGCCAACCCTGGCCGTGGCCGACACGATGGACCTGTACATCAACAACGAACGGGACCAACTGCTCGAACTGCTCCGCCGGATCGACGGCATGGTGCTCAACGACAGCGAAGCCCGGCTGTTGACCGACGAGGAGAATCTTGTCCGCGCCGGCCACGCGGTTCGCGAGATGGGCCCCCGGTTCGTGGTCATCAAGAAGGGCGAGCACGGGGCCATGTTCTTCAGCCAGCACGAAACTTACGTGATGCCCGCTTATCCCACGGCCGACGTGGTCGACCCCACTGGTGCGGGCGATAGTTTCGGTGGGGGGATGATGGGCTATCTGGCCGAACAGGGGAACTTCGAGCCCAAGACCCTCAAGGAGGCGCTGGCCTACGGCACCCTGGTGGCCAGTTTCGCGGTCGAGGATTTCAGTCTCGATCGCCTCCAGACCATCGACCGCGACGACATCGAAGGGCGGATGGAAGAATACCGGCGAATGCTCACTTTCTGAGTTTAGCCCGGGCTCTAAACGGGGCTACACAAATCACTCCGCCACCGTCGTGTTGCGCAGCGTGCCGATCTTTTCTATTTCGACTTCGATCGTATCGCCGGGCAGGAGAAACACGGGCGGTTTGCGGGCGAAACCGACGCCCGAGGGCGTGCCCGTGAAAATCAAATCGCCGGGTACCAGCGTGCAGACGCCCGACACATAGGCAATCAGCGTCTCGATCGGGAAGATCAACTGCGACGTGTTGGAATCCTGCATCGTCTCGCCGTTGAGGCGTAACTGGATGTGCAGGTTGTCGGGCCGCTCGATTTCATCGGCGCTGACCAGCGCCGGACCCAGCGGGCCGAACGTGTCGAACGATTTGCCCAACAGCCATTGACCACCCGCCTTGAGACGCTGCCAGTCGCGGGCCGATACATCGTTGCCGCAGCAGTAGCCGGCGATGTGCTCTCGGGCTTGCTCCTCGGGGATGTGGTGCCCGGTGGTGCCGATGACCACGACCAACTCGGCCTCGTAATCGACTTGCCGACTCGCGGCGGGCAACACGATCGTCTCGCCATCGGCACGGAGAGTTGTGGGGAACTTGTTGAATATCACCGGCTCCGGCGGCGGTTTCATCCCCCCTTCCTTGGCGTGGTCGGCGTAGTTGAGCCCCACGCAGATGATCTTTTCGGGCCGGGGGATCGGAGGAAGCAACCGGACGGTTTCGGCGGCCACCGCCTGACCCGATTCGAGCGCGGCCCGGGCACGCTCCAGACCATCGGCCCCTTGGGTCAGCAGCCGTTTGATACAGGCAGGCACGGCCGGGTCGGCCCGGTTCAGGTCGACGTATTCTCCTTGACGAACGCCGGCTACCCGTGGACCGGTCTCTGCTTGATAGCTTATCAGTTGCATCGCATATCCCCTCGCGCATTGGCCATTTGAGTGTGCATAGCCACCCAACGTATCCGATCCATTCTCGGGGGGCAAGCGGGGGGTCATCCGGCCCGTTCGTTTCGTATCGGTTGTTTCGATGGGCGCGGCGCGATCGAATCGCCGGACGGCAACGATTCTCCCACGGCAAGCGGTTTCCAACTGCGGCAATCCGTTCCGGGAACAACGCCATGTTTTGACCGATGTCCTTACGCGACCTAACCTTTCGATATAGGGGTTGCCCATATCGTCGCGCGGTGTTCCTCGCCGCGTCATTGCCGACGGAACCGGGCAACCAGCCGATTTCTCGTCTTGAAGTACTCCTCATGGAATAGGCATCCATGGCGACGGATAGGTCCATACCCGCGCGGCCCGAATCTGGGCAAACTCTATCTCCCGGCAACACGCCGGCGGGTGCGGATCGGTGGATGTCGGAACTTGGCAAGCTGCTCGGTGAGTTGGAAACGGCGGCGGATACCGACACCGGCGATGCGCCGCCGGTCATCGACCGGGCGATCGACAACCAATTGATTCAGGTTCGGTTGGGGATCGCGGCCAGCCTCTTCGTTTCACTGCGGTGTAAGGACGCGGCCGCCGCGGCGCACGGGTTGCGCGTGGCCTTGAGTTGTTCGGCCTGGGCCTCGAAGATGGGGTTCTCCCGGGAGCAACGCGACACGATCGAGGTTGCCGCCCTGTTGCACGACATCGGCGTCATCGGGGTTCCCGACCGCATTCTCACCAAACCGGGCGCCTTGGACTCCGACGAAGCCGACACGGTCGACCGGAGCCGGCAGATGAGCCTGGAGATTCTGCGGGCGAGTTGTGTCGAACCGGTCATTCTGGACATCGTGGGCAACGTCCCCGCGTGGTACGACGGCTCGCGCGAAGGATTCAGCCTTTGCGGCGATCAACTCCCCTTGGGAGCCCGAATCATTGCGGTCGCCGAGGCGTTCGATTCCCTGACCACGGACCGGGTATACCGGTCCGCCGTTTCGTACGAACGGGCAATGAGCGAGTTGTTTCGCTGTGCCGGCACGCAGTTCGATCCCAAACTGGTCGAGCAATTCGCCCAATTTGGCCCAGGCGATCTGCCGGGCGTCCGCATGGAAGCCGCCCGAGAGTGGCTCGGCGCGCTGGACCCCGAGTCGGTCAATTCCTACTGGAAGTTCAACGCCTCTCGCACGTCCACCGCATCTCGCAATCCGGCCGAATTCTTCCGCGCCCGACTGCTGGACAACATGAATGACGCGGTGATTTTCGTCGACGCCGGGCTTCAGATTATCATGTGGAACCGCGGGGCGGAGCGTCTGACCGGCATCTCCAGCCAGAGCGTCGCGCAACGCCGCTGGTCGGCTTCGCTGCTGGATTTGCGCGACGAGAAGAACCGGACGGTCGATCGGGAAGAGTGCCCGGTGACGTGTGTCATGGCCTCGGGCACCCAATCGTTGCGGCGGCTGAGTGTTCGCGGGCGAGGGGGGAAGGACGTCCGCGTCGACATGCATACCATCCCCGTCGTCGGCGACGACGGCAAGATACTCGGCGCAACCGTCTTGCTGCACGACGCGTCGCAAGAGATCACGCTGGAGCAGCGATGCCAAAGCCTCTACGAGAAGGCCACCAAGGATCCGATGACCGAAGTGGCCAACCGGGCCGAATTCGATCGCGTCCACGAAACGTTCGTCGCCACGCACCTACAACAACAGCTCCCCTGCAGTCTGGTGATCTGCGACCTGGATCGCTTCAAGTTGGTCAACGATACCTACGGACATCAGGCGGGCGACGACGTGATCAAGAGCCTGGCAAGCCTGCTCAAGGGATCGTGCCGCTCCGGCGACATGGTGGCTCGATACGGCGGCGAGGAGTTCGTCATGCTCTACGCCGATTGCGACAATCTTGCCGCCACGCGCCGCGCCGACGAAGTGCGCGAAGCGCTTAGCCAGATCGAGCAATCGAGAATGGAAGACCGGTGTATCACCGCCAGCTTTGGGGTGACTGAAATCCAACCGGGAGATTCCTCCGAGACCATGCTCCGGCGGGCCGACCGCGCGCTGTTGATGGCCAAAGCGACCGGCCGAAATCGGGTGGTTCAGTTGGGGAGCGGCTCCTGCGTGCAAGGGTCGTCGTCCGGCGCCGCCTCCCTCCGTGCGAGGAAAACCGGTCCGAAATCGGTCGTCCAGCAATGCCTCGTCACGCCCGTTCCCATGCGCATCGCCGTGGACAAACTCCGTGGATTCGTCGCCGACCATCAGGCCAGGATCGTCGCTGTCGAGGGAAACGTCGTGCGGATGGACATCCGCCAAGTACGCCGATCGCGACGTCGTAACGATCGGCCGGTCATTTTCCGTCTCGAGTTGCGGTTCGAGGAAGAGCTTGTCCAGGGAGAAGGTCCGTTGCTCGGTCCATTGGAACCGGAGCACTCCGTTGGCCAATGCGCCTCGCGGACGAAGATTCACGTATCGGTCACGCCAAAAAAGAGCCGCAACCGCCGCCACTCCGACATCCTCGGCAAGGCCAGGGACGTGTTGACCAGTTTTTGTTCGTACCTGGTGGCCAGCGAAGAAGCGCCCCGTCCGCACGACAACGAGCAGGAAGACCGTCAGGTCTTCATGCCGTCGCTTGAGACCATGCTGAAGCCCCCGCCCAAGAATTCGGCGAAAGAGAACGTGGAAACCCAAAACCGGGAAGATTGACCGTCGCCCGCTTGCCCCGCCCTACCCTGCCCCGCCCCGGTTCCGTCTCTCCCAACGGAGCCAAGACCGGATCGGAAGTGACGCTGCCATGGCCCGAATCGGAGCATCCCTGTCGGGAATCGAACGGTCGCTGCTAAACCGGCTTGCCGAAGCCAACGCCGCGACGACGTTGCACAACCTGCGTCTTTCCACCGGCCGGAAGATCAACGCGCCGGCCGACGATCCGTCGGGCTTCGTCGCGGTTTCCCAACTGCGAAGCCGGCTCAACACGGTCACGGCCACGATGTCCAACGTCACCTCGGCCGGCAGCATGATGACCCAGGCGCAAACGGCCTTGGACTCGATCCGAACCCAACTCACCGCGATTCGCACCGAACTGATCGACGAGGAGGCCGACGCCCAGTCGAAAATCGACGCCGCCATCCTCCAGATCGATAGCCTCGCCGCCACCGACATCGACGGCCGGCGGCTGCTGGACGGCTCGGCCGACTTTCAGATCTCCGGCCGAAACGCGACCCAGGTTGCCGACGTCAAGGTTCACGCCAAGGGTTCGTCCGACACGGAGGACACCACCTCGACCATTTACGGAACCGTATGGCGGAGCGCCACCCAGGCGCAACTGGTCTATACGGGCTCCGCGGGCAAGCCGGAGTTCGATGCCACGTTCACGCTGACCGGTTCGACCGGCAGCACGAGTATTTCCACCGTGACCACCGAAACGCTCGACGAACTGGCCACGAAGATCAACGACGAAAGCTACCTGACCGGAGTGACCGCTTCGGTCAGTAGCGACGAACTCACTTTCACGAGCGTCGGGTACGGCTCCGACGCCCTGGTCTCCGTGGTGGCGACCACCGGAACCTTCGACACCGCCGGCGACGACGAAAACGGTGCCGCCTGGGGAAACGGCGGCGAAGCGGAACTCAACGGCCATTATTATCGCGACAACACGGCCGCCGAACTGCGCCATCAGGAAGCCGGCAGCACCTTCGCCGCCGGCGCGGTCGTCCGCGTGACCGGCCACGTGGGTTCGGCCGACATCACGATCACCGGTGGTGACACGCTGGAGAAGATCGCCGGCGACATCGCCGACGCCAGCGATTCGACCGGGATCACCGCCGCGGTGGACGGCTACCAGTTGGTCATCACCAGCACCGAGCGCGGAGCCGACGCGCAGGTCGCCATCGAAGTTCTCGGCGGCACGTTCGACACGGTCAGCGGCGAGACCACCGCCAACGGCGAAGACGCCACGGTCGGGTTCGGCTCGGTCGATGGAAATCGCTTCTCGGTCAGTCGAGAAGGATTGCACTACGAGGTCGACTTCGCGGCCGGTTTCACGGGCGAGTTCGATACGATGTCGATCGGCGACGGCGCGCTCACGTTCGCCCTAACCACCGACGTCGCCCGAACGTCTACCATCGGCATCTCCGGTGTCCACGCGTCCCAACTGGGTGGGCTCAGCGGTACGCTCGATCAGATCTACTCCGGCGGCGCCTACGCCGATCTGGGCGACAACCGTGCGCAGGCCATTCGCATTGTCGACGAGGCCCTGGGCGATCTGACCCGAATCGAAGGCGCCGTGGACGGCTTCTACGATTCGGCAATCACCTCCGCCTCGGCGATCCTCGGCGATCTTCAAGAAGACCTCGGCGACGCGATCGACGAGATCGATCTGGTCGACGAGACCGAGGAAGCCGCGCACGTTGCCTACTACCAGGGCCTGGCCGCCAACGCAGTGGCCGGGCTGTCGGTCCTCAACACGCAGCGATCGACGATCCTCCTACTCATCCAGCAGATCGCCGGACTGACGTAGCCCCCCCTCCGGTCCTCTCGTTCCCACGTTTCCGCGTGGGAACGCGCGGCTGCGACGCTTTGCGTCGTTGGGGCGGAAGCCGAAGTCATACGGAGTTTGCACCGATACCGGGACGCAAAACGTCCGGCCGTACGCGACGACGCGGAAGCGTCGTTACGAGGGGCCATGCCGGATCAAGCTCTCTCGACTTGCCCCAAGCCGACGGCGTGTTTCGGCGTTGTGCTGCCGACCAATTTGCCACTGAACAACGAGACCTCTCGGTCCCGCCCGAAGCAGAGAACACACTACAGCGTCCAGCCCTGACGATACTCGGTGCGGACGTACCGGTTGGCGACGTCGTGGTTGGTCACCTTGAGGTTCTCGGCGTCCCACTGCAGACGCGTATCGACCCGTTTGGCGATATTGCCCAGGCAACAGATCTCGGCCAGCGGGCCGGAGTAGGAGAAGTCGGCGCCGGCCGTCTCGCCCGACTTGCAGGCGTTGGCCCAATTCATCTCGTGCGAACCGCCGACGCGAGGGATCGTCTTGGGGGGCAACGTGACTTGGCGCATCTTCGACTCGGGAATGATCTTCGGGCCGTTGCCGTAAACGCCGCAGACGATCGTGCCCTCGGTCCCCTTGAACAGCACGCCGCCTTGGCCGGGCAGTTTCTGACCGTCTTCCAAATCGGCCGGTCGCGGCGGCCGGGTTCCTTCGTACCAGGTCAGCTTCAAGGGCGGCATGTCGGCCCGGGCGGGGAAATGGTAGGTCACAATCGCCGAAAGCGGATGTACCTCGGCCGTGTTGCCGCAACTGGTGGCGTCGATACTCTCGGGCGCGGTGAGTTTCATCGACCAGAAAACCGGGTCGAGCGTGTGCGCGCCGCGGTCGCCCATCATCCCCGAGCCGAAATCCCACCAGCATCGCCAGGTTGCCGGGTGGTAAGCCCGATGGTACGGCCGCATCGGCGCCGGACCGATCCAGAGGTCCCAGTCCATACCCTTCGGGGGATCGGGAGTCTCGGCGGGGCGCTGCGACCAACTGCAACTCCAGCCGGCGTGTCCCCAGGGGTAATACGAGAGGCTGCACCAGGCGTCGACTTCGCGGACCTCGCCAATCACCCCGGCCCAAATCCACTCGCAGATCGTGCGAATCCCGTCGCCGGAATGCCCCTGGATACCCATCTGCGTGGCCACGCCGTGTTCCTTGGCGGCCCGGGTCAACATGCGGGCTTCGTAGACGTCGTGCGTGAGCGGCTTCTGACAGTAGACGTGCCGGCCGGCGCGGATCGCAGCCATCGAGATGACCGCGTGGGTATGGTCCGGGGTGCCGATCACCACGCCGTCGATGTCTTTCTGCCGATCGAGCATCCGGCGATAGTCGATGTAGGACTTCGCCCCGGGATATCGTTTCACGGCTCCGGCGGCACGGCCGGGATCGACGTCGCACAGAGCGACGATGTTTTGCGATTCGAGATTCCGCAGATTGGCGCCGCCCATGCCGCCGACGCCGATCCCGGCCACGTTCATCTTCTCGCTGGGCGGGATCCGGCGCGGGCCACCCAATACGTGTCGCGGCACCACGGTCACCGCGGCGGTTGCCCCGGCCAACAGGGCGCTATTCTTGACGAAATCACGACGCGAGAAGCGTGTTGACATGGGTTCATTCCTGCTGGAGTTCGGCGGACACCTCGGGCGGGATGTTGAAGTTGGACGAAACGCTTTGCACGTCGTCGTGATCGTCCAGGAGATCTATCAGTTTGAGAACTTTTCGCGCGGTTGGCACATCGAGATCGACGGTGGTGTTGGGAATGCGTGTGATCTGGCTCATCTCGGTCTCGATGCTCGCCTCGGCCAGAGCCTTGGCAACACCCTGGTAGGCGGTCGGATCGCAAGTGACCTCAAAGCCCTGCTCGACGTTCTTAACGTCCTCGGCACCGGCTTCCAGGGCGATTTCCATCAGCGTGTCTTCGTCCGTCTTGTCGGCGGCGACGAGGAAGAGCCCCTTGGTATCGAACATCCAGGCCACGCAGCCGGTACTTCCCAGTTTTCCGCCAACCCGCTCGAAAGCCTGGCGGATTTCCGGCGCCGTGCGGTTGCGGTTGTCGGTGAGGATATCGCAGAGGACGGCGACGCCGTTGGGCCCGTATCCTTCGTAGATGATCTCTTCGAGGTTTCCGCCGCCGATTTCGCCGGTGCCACGTTTGACCGCCCGGGCAATGTTATCCTTGGGCATGCTCACGGCTTTGGCGTCGTCGATGGCCACGCGCAGCCGGAGGTTGGCGTCGGGATCTCCGCCGCCCATTTTGGCCGCCACGATAATCGCCTTGGAGAGCTTGCTCCACATCTTCCCCCGTTTGGCGTCGATCAGCGCCTTCTTGTGCTTAATGCCCGCCCAGTGTGAATGGCCTGCCATGGATAGTCTTCCCGCGTGTCTTGGATACTGGATCTATTGGACTTAATCGGCGGATTCCGTCTTCGGTTTGCGCCTTTTCAGGGCCTTGATCTTGACACGGATCTTGGCCGCTTCTTTCGGTTTCTTATCCTGGAGGTGCGCCTCGACGGCCCGTTTCCAGGTCTGAAGCGCCTGGTCCGACCGGCCGGCTCGATCGCATGCGTCGCCAAGGTGGTCGAGGATCATGGCGTCGGCACCCTCATCCTCTTCACCCTCGTCGCTACGGACCGCTTTCTCCAACTCGGCGATCGCTTCGGTGTATCGGCCCAGGCGAAAGTAGACCCACCCGAGGCTGTCGCGGTAGGCCGTGTTGTCGGGTTCGGCCTCGACGGCCTTCTCGATCATCCCCAACGCGCGTTGAAGGTGCTTGTCTTGGTCGGCCCAAAGATATCCCAGGTCGTTGGCCGCCGAGATGTCGTCGGGAAACTCGTCCAGCACCTGCTGGAGCCACTCTTCGGCACCGGCCAAATCATCCTCCACGACACAGATATTGGAGAGGACCAGACGGGCCGCGCGGAGCGCGTCGCGGGTCCGCTCGGATTCGAACCGGGAGTCGAACTGATCGAGTAGTTTCTTGTACGCTTCGGTCGCCGCGGGGTAACGCTCGGCATGATACAGGACCCACGCCTCGCGGCTGGCCAGTCGGGCCGAATCCTCCTGCAACTCGGCCGCCTTGCGAGCCGCGTCCAATGCGTCGTCGGTGCGCCCGTCCAGTTCCAGGGCTCCGGCCAGATAGAAGTAATAGTACGGCTGGAGGTCCGTATCAGGAATCTCGTCGATCCCGCGGCGAAACACCTCGGCCGCCTCGGCCGGGCGATCTTCCATCAACAGGGCCACGCCCCACAACATAAACAGGTCGGCGGCGCCCTCCGGATCGGCCTTGAAAGTCAACTCGAAGAATTCGCCCACCACGTCGTACCGTTTGCTTTCCAGGGCCAACAACATGGCCGCCAGAGCCGGACCACGCGTCGAATCCTCGGCCGAATCGGCTACCCGCCGGCGAACCAGTTCGAGCAAGCGAGTCACCAAGGCTTCGTCGCCGGCAATCTCCCCGGCTTCTTCGTCGAGCGATTGCAGATCGGCGTTCTTTGCCACGGCCCGGGCAAGCACTTCCAGCAGTTCCTCGGGACGGCCCGTTTTCCGGTAGATGTGAATCAGGCGGCGGCTGCCCACGACACGGGGCTCCAACTCGGCCAACTGCCGGTACAGCGGCTCGGCCCGATTGAGATCGCTGACCTCGAAGTATTGCTCCGCCAGCGCGTATCCCAGCGCGGCGTTTTTCGGATCGGCCTGATGGAGCGACTCCAGGCGGCCGATCAGTTCTTTTCCCCGATCGAGGTCTTTGAGCAGCTTGGCCAGCAATTGGTAGGGAGCCCCATGCCGCTTGTCCGACCGGGCGTCGAGATAGACCTGCAATTTGGCCAGCGCCTCCACGAATTCGCCCGCCTGATAGTGGACCCGCGCCTGGTTGTAGGCGAGCACGGCCTCGTCGTCCGACGCCTCGTGTGCTTTTTCAAACGCTTTGGTCGCCTCGTCCAACCGCCCGGCTTCGAGAAAGCTCTCGCCGAACAACTGGTAAGCGGTCGACGCCTCTCCCAGGAGCAGTTTCTCAAGCGACGGGTCCAGACCGTACTTGTCGGGATGCTCCAGCGCATCGCAAACGCCGGCGAAATGCTCGGCTGCCTTCTCGTGTTGGCCGACGAGAAAGCAAAGCCGTCCGCTTTCCATGTGCAGGATCGCGTCGGCGGCCGTTTCGGCGGTTCCTTCGCGGGTGGCCAGCGCCTTCTCGAACATGACCACGGCGCGCTCGGGCTGGCCATGTTGCGTCAGGAAGACGCCCAGCTTGCGAAATAGCAGAGGATCACCGCCGTCGAAATCCCCCAACTCGGCGTATCGGGCCGCCTCCCACTGGCGATCCTGTTGGCTGGCCAGCATGACCACGGTCTTGAGGACCGACTCGGCCCGAGGATCGTACCGCACGGCTCGTTGATACAGCCGCAGGGCGCCGGCATAGTCCTGGCGGCGGTGTTTGATTCGGGCCGCCGAGAACAAGGCCATCGCTTCGATCCGGTCGAGATCGGCCTCGGAACGGGATCGGTCGGGGCGAAGCGGTTGAGGCGGGTCTTCGAGAATCAGCGGCGGTGCCGGCGGATCGCCGGTCGACTCGGTCACGTCGGCGAGCGTCTCTCCACCCAGCACCAACGCAATCGCCACCATGAAGCTCAACAGTACAAACCATCGCGATAAGACACTCACGGCCACTTCCCCCTTGCACGCCCGCGGGATCGCTCCTCGCGAGTAACGCCAAGACCACTTTCCTCTTGTCAGAGTCGTTTCGCCAGACTTCTATCGCGGCTTCCGCGGGGCGACTTTCGACGAGCCGGACGCTTTCTTTCCCTTGCTCGGGGGCGACTTCTGCTTGGCGGCGGATGATTTCTTCTCTGCCGCCGCTGACTTCTTGGATGGTCCGCCCGCCTTCTTCTTGGTCTCCGAGACCTTGCCTTTGGACGCCGCCCGCTTCGACCCGGCGTCAGCCGCGGCTTCCCGCTTTGCGGAGGACGCCTGTTTTCTCCCGCGGCGTTTGGGCAATCGGTCCTTGCAGTCGGGAGCGATTTGCAGCAAGATCCGATGCAGTTCGGGTGCGTAGGGGTTCTTGGTGAAATCGGCCCCCAGTTGGTGTAGCAGCGAGGCGAACTCGATACCGTTGCTCTTGGAAATCGCTCGCTCCAACCCCGACACCACGCCCGCCTCGATGTCCTTCTCGCTAACCAGCCCGACCACCTGCAAGCAGCCCAACGTACCCGAATCGATGGCAATGGCGTGCCCGGCCAGCGCCGTTTGGACCACGTAAGCGATCGAGAAATTGGACGTGCCGTCGATTGCCCGGAGATGCTCCACGGCCGGTCCGAGGTTGAGCTTCAGCAACGCCTCCAATTCGAACGTGTAGGAGTCCTCGAAGGTGCTCTGCAGCACGCGTTTGAGGCGATTGGCCGCGGCCGCCGGGTCGGGCAACACGGCCATGACCTCGGCCAATTCCTTCACCGTGCTGACGCGCACTTCGTTGAGGTCGAAAAATGCCTCGACGACCGCCGCCAGAGCTTCCTCGGCAACGTCGTAATGGGCGTCCTCCAGACAGCAGGCAAACAGCAGGTGTTCAAACACCGGCCGCTCGATGCTGGAGACGACCGGCTTGTATTGCTTCTTGAGAACCTTGTAGAGTTTGTTCAACTGCGTCGTGCGACTGGAAGCCATGGGAACTGCCGTTTCAGAAAGGAGGGATCGACGGACACGCTGGTCGGTATTTCTTGCTTCGAGTTCTTGCCCCAATTACTCGGCGTCTGGCAACGGCTCAGGGAGTACGCGATCCAGGATCTGCGAAATCTCGATCGATCGTTTCACACCCTGATCAAGCTTGAACTGAAGCCGCGGGGTATAACGCATGTCGATGCGATCGGCGAGTTTCGCCTGCAGGAAGCCGGCGGCATTCTGCAAGCCGCGAACGCTCAATTGCTGCTTCGTCTCGTCGCCCATAACCGAAACGTGGACTTTGGCATGACGCAAGTCGCCGGAGACCTCGACATACGTGACCGTCACGTCCCGGACGCGCGGATCCTTGAGCTCGGTCAGAATGGCTGTACTGACCGCTACGCGGATCGCTTCGGCTGCTTTTTGGACACGTCGAGAAGGCATCGGGGTCAGATCACCGGGAGGCGGGGAAAACTAGATACTGCGGGCGACTTCTTCGATTTTGTAAGCTTCGAGAAGATCGCCCTCCTTGAGATCGTTGTATCCGATCAGCTTCATTCCACACTCGAAACCTTCGCGGACTTCCTTGACATCGTCTTTGATTCGCCGCAACGAATCGAGCGGGTATTCGCCGATAATGCGGCTTTCGCGAATGATTCGAACTCGCGCGCCCCGTTCGATCGTTCCGGCCAGCACGCGGCAACCGGCAATCACGCCCAATCGGCTGATCGAGAAAAGCCGTTGCACCAGGGCACGCCCCAGTTCTTTCTCCCGCTTCTCCGGCTTGAGCATACCCTCCAGGGCCGCTTTGAGATCTTCGGTTATCTTGTAGATGACCTCGTAACGGCGGATCTGCACGCCGCGTTCATCGGCCAGACGGCGAGCCCCTTCGTCGGGCACGACGTTGAAACCGATAATCACCGCGTCGGAGGCGTCGGCCAGATGGACATCGGCCTCGGTCACCCCGCCGACGGTCGCCTGAAGGATCTTCAGTTGGACCTCGGGATGCTCCAGCTTGTCCAACTCCTTGCGAATTGCCTCGATCGAACCGCGCACGTCCGCCCGAAGAATCAGGTTCAGCATCTGAACCTCTTCCTTGGGACCCAAATGCTCGTGGAGATTTTCCAAGGTCACGTGCTGTACCGGTCCGACGAGCGACTGCTGCCGGGCTTCCATCGCGCGCTGTTCGGCGATCTGCCTCGCCTGAACGACGTCGTCGAGCTTGTAGAACGCCTGGCCGGCTTCGGGAGCGATGTTCAGACCAGTGACGTCGACGGGAGTCGACGGCCCGGCTTCCTTGTGCCGCTTTCTCGGGCGAAGCGTATCGTACATCGCCTTGACGCGCCCGTATCCCGACCCGCACACCACCACGTCGCCCACCCGAAGTGTCCCCGTGCGAACCAGCAGTTTGCTGACCACGCCCAGGCCCTCATGCAATCGGGATTCCAGGCAAGTACCCCGCGCCGGGGCGTCGGGGTTGGCCTTGAATTCGTGGACTTCGGCGACCAACAGCAGTGTTTCCAACAGGTCGTCGATCCCCTCACCCGTCGTGGCGCTCGTCTTGACCACCTCGACTTCGCCACCCCATTCGACAGGCAGCAATTCGTTGGGCGGGCCCGCCAGTTGCTGCAGCGTCCGCTGCGGATCCACGCCGGGCAGGTCCATCTTGTTCAGGGCCACGACAATGGGAACTCCGGCGGCGCGGGCGTGGCTGATCGCCTCCTCGGTCTGGGGCATGACGCCGTCGTCGGCCGCGACGACCAACACGGCGATGTCGGTTACGTTGGCACCGCGCGCCCGCATCTCGGTAAACGCCTCGTGTCCCGGCGTATCCACGAATGCCAGCGGCCGCCCGTCCTTCTCAATCCGGTAGGCGCGAATGTGTTGCGTGATGCCGCCGCTCTCGGTCGAGACGACGTCGGTCTGGATCAGCCGATCCAGCAGCGATGTCTTCCCATGGTCGACGTGGCCAAGGAAGGTGATGATCGGAGGCCGTTCCTCTAAGAGCGCCGGATCGTCTTCCTCGTGCTCCACGGCGGTCAATAGCTGGTCCTCCAGCTTGACCTTTCGCCGGATCTCCACCTCCACGCCGAGTTCGACGGCGACCAATTCGGCCAGCTCGGGGTCCAGTTGGGCGGTTATGGTACACATACTCCCCAGCCCCATCAGCTTGCCGATGACCTGGGCAGCCGGCACGCCAACCGCCTCGGAAAAGTCGCGCACGGTACAGGGCATCTGCAGTACGACGTCCCGCTTGCGCGGGGCGGCCGTGTTGGCACCCGTGCGTCGGACGCGCCGATCGCGTCGCATCGTCCCGCCGTTTTGTCCGCGCGGCCGCCTGGTCCCGGTCGTGGCTCGCTTGCGTTTGAGTTGCCGCTGCTCGCGACCGCCGAGCGTGGCTCCCTCGGCGCCCTTCTTTTCCGTCCCGGCGCCCCCGCGGCGACCGCGTCCGATGGTCTTTCCAGCGGCGGGGGTTGCCGGCTTGGATTCCGTGACGCCCGGTTTCGATTTCGTCTTGGGCTTGCTCGTCTTGCGCCGTTCCTCGTGCTTTCGCAGATGTTCGGCCAACGGTTTCGTGCCCGCTTTGCCGGCCGCCCGGATGACGTCGGCGGGGAGACGAATGTCTGGTTTCTGCGGCGCCGGTTCGGAGGGTTTCGGTTTCTCCGTCGGCTGTAGGGCCATTGGCACGGGCGCCAGATTGATGACCGGGGAGGATTTCTCCGGTGGTTTGGCCGGGCCCGGTCTCTTCGGCTTTCTCGCCGGGGAGAGTTCCTGCGGCCTCATGGCCGGGGAGAGGTCTCCGGGTGGTCTCACCGGGGCGAGGTCATCGGGAGCAATCGCCGGGGAGGGTTCCTCGGGCGGAATATCGGAGGAGAGTTTCTCGGGGGGTATCTCCGTCGTGGGTTCTTCGGGCGGGATGGCCGCCGCGGGTTCCTCGGACGGGATGGCCGCCGCGGGTTCCTCGGACGGGATTGCCGTCACGGGTTCCTCGGGCGGGATAGCCGTCGCCGGCTCCTCGGCGGGTCGCGGTTTCTCCCGCGGCTCGGGCGCCTTGCTTATCATCGCGGGCACCTTGCCCCCGGCCGAACCTCCCGGCGCGATGTAGTCCTCGCGGCGAAACTCGGTCGGCGCGACATCTTGGGCCGCAATTCCCGCGCCGCCCAAGCCGCTTCGGGCCACCGGCATTCTCGCCCTGGCGGTTGCCGACGTCTGGCTGACCGGGGAGGTCGCCGGGGCACTGGCTTTCCTGCCACCGGCCAAGTATTCGCGAACTTGGGCCTCTTCCTCGTCGGTCAAGCTAGCCAGCGCAGACCCTTTTCCGGTGACTCCCGCTTCTCTGCAGATTTCACCCATCGCTCGACTATCGAGCTTCAGTTGCTTAGCTAGGGCGTAGATACGAACCGGCAAATCAACTCTCCCAGTTACATCAGGTCGCCGAAGTCCACCGATGGGCAGCTCGGCTCCCGAAAAATCGTGGATAACCTTATCTCTTACGTCTGCATGTTTTGCTCTCCCTCAAAGGGCTCCCACGCGGACCACGGCGTCGAGGGCGTCGCCCTTCTTCTCCGCTGGTCCGGCGTCGAGCAATCCGACATCAACTAACCCCCTCCGTGGCATCTTCCTTCGGCGGCTGTGAGTCCGGCTGATCGGCCGCCGCGACATTCTGCTCGGAACCGTCGATTCCCTCCACCTCGGCGGTCGGCTCCTCTTCGGCGGTCGGCTCCACAGCAGGGTCGGTTCCGTCAGGGGGCACTTCCGCCGCCGCCTCTTGCGGTTCCTCGGGTGGTGCCTCGGCCTCGGCCGCCGCTTCGGCGGCCCGGGCGGCAACAGCCTGACTGGCCTCCAATCGTTCTTGCTCGCGCCGGCGGCGCCGCTGTTCGGCAGCCTCTCGCTCGGCCTCCCTCGCCCGGGCTTCCGCTTGCTCGACGATCTTGTCCGCCTCCTCAGCCGAGAAATCTCCCAAGGAGATCAGATCCTCGGGTTCAATCACCGAGAGATCGTCATAGGACAGGAATCCTTCACCGACCAGTTTCTCACTGAGTTCCTCGCTCACGCCGTCCAATTCGCAGTATCCGATCACTGCCTGTTCGATCTGCTCGTCGAGTTCCTCGCGGGTCATGATCTCGATGTCCCAGACACAGAGCTTGCTGCCCAGACGCACGTTCTGGCCGCGACGGCCGATGGCCAGCGACAACTGATCCTCGGCGACCAGTACGATCGCCCGCCCAAGCACCTGGCAAAGGATGACCTCTTCCACCTCGGCCGGTTGCAGGGCGTTGGGGATCAACACCTGCATGTCTTCATTCCATCGCACGATATCGATCCGCTCGCCCGCCAACTCCTCGACGACGTTCTTGATCCGGTTGCCGCGAACGCCCACGCAAGCACCCACACAGTCGACCCGTTGATCCGAACTCACCACGGCTACCTTGGAACGATAGCCGGGCTCGCGGGCGATTGCCTTGATCTGGATGACACCGTCGGCTATCTCGGGAATCTCTTGCTCGAATAGTCGTTGGACCAGTTGCGGCCGGATCCGACTGAGGATGACCTTCACCCGACTTCCGCTTTTTCGGACCTCGAAGACGGTGGTTCGCACGCGTTCGTTGGGATGGTGCGTTTCGCCGGGAATCTGCTCGCTGTGGGGTAGGATCGCTTCGACGTTGCCCAACGAAACGGTCGCCGTGCCGCCTTCGTACCGCTGGACGGTTCCGGTGACCAGTTGCCCCTTCAATTCATCGTATTCCTCGTACAGGGCGTCCCGTTCCGCCTCGCGGATCTTCTGGATCATCACCTGCTTGGCCGTCTGGGCGCCGATTCGGCCGACGGTTTCCTCGGGATCCAGTGGGACCCCGTTATGTGTTCCCGAAATCGAGCCGTCTTCGCGGTTGATATGCACCTCGATCTCTTCGTCTTCGCCATAGTGCTTCTTGGCGGCCGATACCAGGGCCGCTTCGATGCCTTCGAAGACGATTTCTTTATCGATGTTCTTATCGCGATGGATCGCGTCAACGATCCGCAACAACTCGCTAGGATTCATGTATTTTCACTTTCCCCGCAAAGGGGTGATTCCTCACTCGCCCGGTTGGTTCCACGGACCGACGAAGGGACGCTAGCAATCTCCCGCCAACACACCCGCGCTGCCGCGATCCGGATGGAATCCAGGCGCAAGGGCTGGCCTTCCTCCGACACCCACGCAAGGGACAGCCAACGGCAGTACCCTCCCCGTGCGTCGAAGCGACGCCCAGCACGCACAATCAGACAGACGCCAAGCGCACCGCCAAGGCGTTGGCACACCACGATTTAGGGCGTGTGCCCGGAAACGCCGATGACAACACAACTTAAGCGGAATTCACAATCCTGTAAGCATACCGGGCCTTCCCGGGGGTGTCAACCTCCGGCGGATCACTCTACGGGGGGATCGCAAGGACAAAAGGCGCCCCCTCAAAAGAACTATCGCATCCAGGCCTTGATCGCCACCCCCTCACCCAAAGCGGCGGATCATCACCGCGCTGGCTTGACCTTGGGGGGTCACGTTGAGATTGATGAAGCTGCCGCCGGGATCGCGATGGTCGTCTCCCACAGCGGCAATCGGGCAATCAGGATCGGGGGTCCGGTAGTTGAGGATGGGAAACAGCCGGTCGTGACGCAGTGCCAGCAGACTGCAAATCGTCTCGACCACGCCGCCGCCGGCTCCCAGATTGCCGAAGTAGCTCTTCGCGGCAGTCACCGGCACGGGCGTTTTTCGCTGGCCGAAGACCTGATCCACCGCCCACGCTTCCTCGCGATCGCACGTCCGGGTGGACAGGCCGTGGGCGTGGACGTGTCCCACGTCTTCGGTCCGTGCATCGGCATTTTTCAGGGTTGCGGCGAGTACGTTGCGAAGGGCCCAGTCGCGGCGGGCAACAAGCCGGCCCTCGGCGGCGGAGGCCGACGCGCTGGCGACGATCTCGCCGTAGATGGGGGCGCCTCGCGATTGGGCCGAAGCAAGCTCCTCCACCAGCACCGACCCGGCGCCTTCCCCGAGGACCATGCCCGAGCGATCCTGATCGAACGGGCGGCTGGCCCCGGCCGGGTCGTCACGGTAGGCGGTGGCCAACTCCTCCTGCCCGACGGCATGGACGGTCTTCATCGGATGGATTCGCGTGCCCGTCGCGCCGGCGACCATCATATCGGCCCAGCCACGAACGATCGTCCAATAGGCTTCCCCCAAGGCCACGTTGGCTCCGGCTTCGCGCATCGTGATCGAGTTGTTGGGGCCGCGGAGGTCATTATAGATGGCGATGTGGCTGGCCGGCATATTGGGTAGATATTTCAGCAGCCAAAGAGGTGACATACGAGGAAGCCCGTCCGCGGCCCAGCGGGAGAAATCGAACTGCCCCCGGGGGTCCAGGCATTGCAGCACGCCTTCGTTGAACTCCTCGGGCACGGTGAGCATGAAATCGCTGCCGTAGATGGCCCCCACCCGCTCGGGATCGGCCACGCCGGGAGAGACGCCCGCATCGGCCAGGGCCATTTGCGCGGCGGCCACGCCCATCTGACACTCGCGACACATCAACCGCAGCCCTTTGCGGATCGCTCTTTTCTGTTCCTTGGACAGGGCGCCGAAATCGTTGATTTCTCCCTTGAAGTCCCGAGCCTCCGCAGCGAAATCCACCGGCAGCGAAGCGGGGGAGAAAGCCGTCAGCGGTCCGACACCGCTGTTGCCTTCGGCCAGCGCCGTCCACACCGATTCCACGCCGTTACCGAGGGGGCTAACCACCCCCAATCCAGTGATGACGACTCGACGCCGCGAGGAACTCATGGCACACCGATGACTCAAGACAGCCGGGACCCATGGGACGCGGCGAAGTGAAATCCACTGGCGGGAAAAGAGGTATTGTACCCGGCCGTCGGCCAGTCGTCGAGACGGACACCCCCCGCGCCCAGACCTGGGTGTCTTAATAGAGCGTCGGATACCTGCTGGCCTGAGAGGCTTCCGCGCCGCCGCTGGGGAGACCCTTGCGGTCGCCGACCGGTTTGCTTTCCACGAAGACCAGCAGGTTGGCTCGAGGCGCGGATTGATCCACCGGCAGCGGCAGGCCCGGCACGAGTGATGTCTGCTCCACCGGATCGGGCAGTGCGACCATCCCCAGGTCGATCAAAAGCACGCGATCGGCCGGCCAGCGAAACCGTTCGTGCATGCGATAATGGACAACTTGGGGAACCTCGATCTGGGTCTGCTGACGCGGTGCGGCAACGGTCGGTACGTCGAGCATCACCGGGACCATCCGCTCTACCTGATCGACGTGGCATTTGATCGCCGCATCGATGATTCGGCCGTCGGTCGAGAGCAGAGGGCTCATCTCCAGTGAGAATCCTTCATCCAACTGCGCCACGTTTCGCTGGAACCCGGGCCACGCGTCGTTCCGCAAAGTAACGTCGCGAACGTACGTTCGTCCCCGCAAGGTGGATACAACCGCCGACTGGCCGTTGTTGACCAGCAAATAGGGCGAACTGTGTTCGCGGTAGTCGGCTCGCTGCCGTATTTGAGACATCAGCGTCGCGGCGTCTTCTTTGACCATCAGCCATGCGGAAATGCCCTGGCTTTGCACGGGCGCCGGTCGCAACAGGTGCCGTGCATGGGCTCGCCAATCGGGATTTCCCACGCTCACCACCCGAAGACTGAACCGCTGCGTTTCGGCTCCCGTCTTAACGAACCGGTCGACGATGTCGGCCACCAGGGCCTGCATTTCGGGCGTGTGGTACACGCGCAGCGTCTTTCGATCGGCGTTGAGCAGGGCCACGGTCTGCGAGTGCCAGGCTTCGTAGCCTGTCTCGCGAAAAACCCACTCCACGACGGCCTGCTCGGGACGGTTCGTGGAGGTCACCTGCACCGTATAGGGTCGAATATCGTATTCCCGCCAGATTTGCCCCTGATCGTTGGGCAAGGTGCCGGCGCCTTTGGTCACCCGCGCGTGAAGGGGGCCGGCCTTGGCCAAGGAGCCTGTCTTCTGCCGCGATAGGTCGGTCACCGCCGGTGGGCGCGATGATGCGGGGAGCGACGCCAAATCGGCGGCCGAAGACGTGCCGGCGCGCCGCCATACACTCCGCCCGGCAGAGTTGGAGTCGGGAACCTGTGCCCCTGCGACGGGGGGTATTGCAGCGAGAGCGACCAGGGCTGTCAATAACCGCATGCTTCAGCCTCCTTGCCGAAGTCATGGAGAATAGGGTCAGAACACTCGGGGCGGGAGTATACGACCACATGCGGCTTCAGGCAATACAGGAATCGGCCCCGAAACAGACAACTTGCGGCGGGTTCGATTCACCCCAACCGAGGGGACGGAAAGGCCGGTGCCTCGGTCAAAGGGTATACTGTTCACAAACGCCGATCTGACGGGAAAGAAGATATGCTCGACCGCGCGCTGAACTTCGTACGCACACTGGTGGAACGCTTCCTGCTGGTGTGGCTTCTGCTGCTGTCGCTGGTGGCATACTCCTGGAAGGACTGGTTTGGCGTGAAGACCGATCCGTTCTTGGCCAGCGGTCCGATGCTGAATTACCTGTTTGCCGTCACCATGTTGGCCATCGGTTCGCTCTTGCCTCGCGACGAAATCAGTCAGGTGGCCCGTCGCTGGCCGATGGTGATCGGGGGAACGGCCGTGCAATACGCGTCAATGCCCATTCTCGCCTATGTTGTGGCCCGGCTATTGGGCCTTGAGGGGGCCACGCTGATTGGCGTGGTCATGGTCGGATGTGTTCCCGGCGCGATGGCTTCCAACGTGTTGACGATGCTCTCCCGAGGCAATGTGAGCTACTCGGTCAGCTTGACCACCTCGGCGACGCTCTTCTCGCCGCTACTGGTGCCCTTGATTCTAAGAATGGCGTTGGGAGAGAAGGTTCCGCTGGAGATCATCATCGAGATGATGCTGGAATTCGGCTGGATGGTCGTGCTGCCGGTGATCGTCGGACACTTGCTCTCGCGCCGCTTCGAGAGTTGGCACCGCTGGGCCGGGCGTACCGGCGGGATTATTGCCAATCTGGCAATCCTCTGGATCATTGCCGTGGTCGTGGCGAAGAATCGCGACAACTTCGGGAACCTGGAGGTGGCCGTGTTTTGGGGGCTGCTGGTGATCAACCTCGGGGGCTACGCGGCCGGTTTTCTGGGAGGAGCCGCGTTACGGTTGCCCGGGCCGATGCGCCGCGCGTTGACTTTGGAGGTGGGCATGCAGAACGCGGGTGTGGGCGCCGTCATGGCCGTGAGATTCTTCGGCGACGAAGCGGCCCTGCCGCCGGCGATTTACGCCTTCGGCTGCATGTGTACCGGCACGATTCTCGCCCGAATTTGGGCCGGAATGGGCCAGCGGGAAGACGTTTAGCCCATGGGGAAATGGTGATTTGTGAAAGGTGCCTGGGGTCGAGTTGCGAGGAACGAGCAACGAGCCCCCAGTTGCAAACGATCTGGGGGCTCCCTGCTCGTTCCTC
>CAYUIQ010000132.1:17209-24431 GCA_964444795.1 uncultured Planctomycetaceae bacterium | reverse complement strand
CTGGCCCACGTAAGGCGTCTGCCAGATCTGCAACGCGTGGTGCCGCTGCGGTTCGTCCTGGGCCTTGAAGTAGACCATCTGTCCGTTGGCAAAGAACGAATAGCCGCTACAGATAATCGGTGTTTCGACCTTCTGCTCGATCAGGTTGTAGGGCAGCAGAATGTAGAGGCCCGAGCGGCGGTTGTAAAAGACGTAGAGGAAATCCTCGCCGTTGGGCGATTGCAGCCGCCGCTCGAAGATCATCTCCAGCGCGCTGGTCTCGAACGTCTTGCACTCGCCCGTCTGGAGGAAATAGCCGTTGGAGAAGATCAGCCCGTGGTCGCCGGGCAGCAACACGCAGGCTTTTTCGATCGTGTCCAGCCGCCGTGCCTGTTGAGTTTTCTCGCTGTAGACGAAATAGCGGTATTTCTCTTCCTGGTAAGGACGAACCTTCAGCAGGATCAGGTTGCCGACGATGGCGTAGAAAATCTCCGCGTCGTCGAGCGTTTGGTCGGGGTTGTCGACATCCTCGGCATAAATGCCGCCGCCGGTGTCGGTGTTGTCTTCGATTTTGATCGTCAGATCGCCGCCGACCGTCTCGACGAACAGCCGATCCTCGATCGAGATATGGGGGAACTCGCCCTTGGAGTGCATGTCGCGATGCGTGCGCGTCCACTCGAAACCGTGTTGTGGCGGGAAACGATACTCGTGGTCGCTGCGGGCGTCGATGTATCGGAGCCGGCCGCCTTCGATCAGCCATTTGAACGTCTTTACGTCGCGCGGGTCGTCGCTGATGCGGAAGACCATGAACAAGTGCGGGCCGATGACCGCGAACTTTGCGAAGACGGCTTTCTTGTAGTAGCGCAGCAACTCGCGGAAATCGCGGTGAAAGTTCTCGTCGGCGATCAGGTCCAGCGGTTGCTCGGAGAACGTATGATCGTGGAAACGATAGATCGAAAAGACGTCGCCCAGCGCCATCTCGGTCTTCAGCCCGATGTGGACGTTGTAGCCGAAGAGAAAGCAGTCGCCCACGGGCGTCATGTCGCGGGCGGTGCAGTTGTTGGCTGTGCTGATCCGTTCGGTGGCCAGCAGCACGGTGTCGATCGCCCCGAAGACGCTCTTGCGCGCCGCGTTGAGCTTCTCCAGCCGCGCGCGCAATTCCTTGCCGGCGGTCGCCAGCCGGTTGCGGATTACCTCATAGACGCCATGCTCCAGCGACTCGGCGGGAGGTGCCTCTTGCGGCGCGTCGGCGGTTGTTTCCGTTTCGGCCATAGAGTATTTCGCGGGTAATCGCTGTTTCTAGTCCCCCTCTCCCAAAGGGAGAGGGGACCCCGTGTCCTAGCCCCTAGCCCCTAGTCCCCAGTCCCTACTTCCCTTTCTTCGGCTTAAACGTGCTGGCCGGATTATCACCCAGTCCCGAGGCGCGCACCATGGCGAGCATCTTCTCCAGTTCGCCCAGCACGGCCCGATCCTTGGTCAGGCCGGTCATCTTCAACAACAGCGCGGAAACCGACAGGTTCTTCACGTCTTCGCTGCCGATGTTGAACTTACCGACGAGTTCGTTCAGCTTCGCGCGGAAACGGTCCGGATCGCCGTCGAAGATCGTGTCCTTTACGTCGGTCAACACGCGACTGTTGTTGACCCAGCGGTCGACCGTCTTGCCGGAGGAAATCGCGTTGGTGATGCGGTCGAAGAACTCGGCCTCGCCGCCGACGATGTCGATCCGCGCCGACTTCACGGCGGCTCCGACGATCACGGCCTGCTGCTTGGCGATGTCGGCTTGAGCCCCGATGGCCGCCAACTCGACGTCCTTCTCCTTGGCGATGGTAATCTTGAATTCCTCGTGCTCCTTGCCCGCCTCGTTGTAAAGTTTCATCGCCTTGGCCTTCTCGGTGATGCCCGTGGCGTCGGCCGTGAGCTTCTTCTCGATGACCACGGCTTCGGCCGTACCGAGCTTCTCGGTAGCCTCGGCCATGGCTTCTTCTCCCTTGGCCTCGGCAACCGCCTTCTTTTCGATCACGACCGATTCGGCGGTACCGAACTTCTCGGTGGCGTCGGCCTTGGCCTCTTCTCCCTTGGCCTCGGCAGTCGCCTTCTGCTGCAACACGGCGGCTTCGGCGAACCCGTGCTTCTGCAGGGCGTCGGCCTTCGCTTCGGTGCCGCGTGCTTCGGCCACCGCTCGCTTCTCGACTACGTTGGCCTCGGCAAATCCCATGGCGGATTCCTCGGCGGTGATCCCCTCGGCCATCATCTTCTTGGCCGCGGCTTCGCGCTCGGCGGAATCGCGGCCGGCCTGGGCGGTGATCACTTTCTGCTCGGCCTGATGCTTGGCGGCGTCGCGATCGGCCTCGGCGGCCGTGGTCTTCTTCACCAACGCCTCTTGCGCGTCCTGCTCGGCGGCGGTGACGGCCACCGTTTTGGCACGCTTGGCGGTGGCGATCTCGTGCGTGTCCTTGATCTTCTCCTCTTCCTCGACCACCGCCCGCTCGACCATCACCCGCTCGCGGATCACCTCTTGGATGGCCCGCCGCTCGACCTCGACCGCCTTTTCCTTATCGATCTCGGCCAGCGTAACGACCCGCTCTCGCTCCGTGGCTTCCAGCCCGCGGTCTTTCTCCACTCGCTCGGCCTCGACCTTGTCGGTCCGCTCGCGGTTTCGCTGGGCCACGATGACCTGGCGGGTCTTATTCTCTTCGGCCACGGCGATTTCTTCGTCGGAGGTAATCCGCGCCCGCTCGCTCTTGAGCCGCTCTTCCTCTTCGATCTTCTTCGCCTCGGCCCGTTCCCGGGCGGTAACCGAAGCGACCTCGCGATACTGTTTCTCTTCGGCCTCGGCCTGTTGGCGTTCGAGTTCGAGGATCGCCTCCCGGGCCTCGACGTCCTGTTTCTTGATCGTCTTCTCTTTCTCGCGGGTAATGTCGTTGGCCAGCACCGCCTGTACAGCCGTTTTGTCGGTGATCTTCTTGATGCCTTCGGCGTCGAGAATGTTCTGCGGGTCGAGTTTCTCGATCGGCGTTTGCTCGAGGTAATCGATGGCGGCGTCATCGAGATAGTAGCCGTTGAGATCCCGGCCGATGACCTTGAGGATCTGGTCCTTGAACGACTCGCGGGAAGTATACAGATCGACGAAATCGAAATTCTTGCCGACGGTCTTCAGCGCCTCGGAGAATTTCGCGTCGAATAGCTCCAGCATTTTGGGCTGTTCCGAAGCTCGGGCGGCGCCCACGGTCTGTGCCACCTGCAACACGTCGCCGCTGTTGTTGTTTACGCGGACGTAGAAGGCCACCTTAATGTCGGCCCGGACGTTGTCCTTGCAGACGAGGCCTTCGGACCCGTGCCGGAAGATCTCGATCCGTTTGACCGAGATGTCCATGATTTCCGCCCGGCGAATCAGCGGCAGCACGATGGCTTTGGAGAAGTGGACGCTCGGATCGGAAGCACCCGTGATGATTAGTGCCGTGCCTTGCTCCACTTTGCGCCAACAGCGGACGATCATAATAACGACGCCGAAAACAGCAAACGCAAAGGCGGTGCCCATCAAAATGAGGGCCTCCGGTCCCAATACTTGGTGGACGAGCACGAACAGGCCCACGATGGCTGCAAGTACGGCAATTCCCCCGAAGAACTTCTTAGCCATGGTCATGTCTCCTGTTTTGGTGTCCCGTCGAGATCGAACGGAGCTATGAGATACGTGTTGGTTGCCTTGTCATGTCCGTAAACTATAGCTTCCTCTCCCTGCCTAAGGGTGGTTCCCTCGCGAGTTTTAACATTCAGCATCAGGGGAGCGCCTGTCTTGGCGAACTCCGCCTGCCCGTACTCGTGTGTGGCTTCCAGCGACGCGATGGTGCAGACTTTGCCGACGATTTCGACCGTGTCGCTCGATTGGTCGAACGCATGCTTCAGATACGGCGCAAACGGCGTAATCGAGATCTTGGTGAACATCAAACCAACCAGCAAAATCGGAAAAAACAGCAGCCCGGCGACCCAGACCTGACTGTTGCCCAGAACCGAGTTGCACAACAGGGAAAGGACCCACATAAAGACGGCCAGGATGCTGAAGATCAGCATGACCGGCACATCGCCCACGTGGAAGAAACGCAGGAAGGAAAACCCCGCGCCGCCACCCTCGGTGGATACGTCGATATCGGCGTCCACATCCACATCGATATCGGCGTCCACATCTACATCGGCGTCGAAGTCCAGCCCCAGGAAGTCGAGCGCCTCGTCGCCCACGACGCCGAAGACGTACAGCGCCCAGTAAAGCATCGTGCCGCAAAGCAGGAGCGTGTAGGGAAGATTGACCAGCGAGAAGCTTTGGGTAATCAGTTCCCACATAGGGTTACCTTGGGGTTGAGTTACCGGGGCCGGGGGTATCCATCCCGTCGCAAGGACCATACGCCATTTATCGCACATCCGGCGGGGAACTTCAAGCAAGTCGTCTGCGTGGTATTCGCCGTCGCTTCCATGATATTGCGAGCTTCCGACGAATGCACACCCCTCTGTGTGGGGTGTCAGTGGCCATGATTCTTGACGAGCCCATGGTAACCCGAAGCGTAAGCGAGGGAACTCCTTGACGGTCCCTCGCTTACGCTTCGGGTTACCATGAACCGGATGGACGAGCCGCCCAGAGCGCTCTCCCGAGAACTCCCTGACTCGCAAAAGAAGAGGCCGCCGGCGATTGGGGGGATCGCGTCGGCGGCCTGGAGATATTGAAAATCGTACGGCTTTTCCGACAAAGCCTACTACTGTACGCTGTGAAGGTAGGTGAAATAGACACTGCCGGCAACGAGGGCCAACATTAACAGGTCGCATATGATTCGCATGACTCAATCTCCTTTTCGGTGGGGTGATTGAAACCGAATTGCCTTTCACCCGGAGGCATTAACAAGCAGCGGCCGTGCCAAAATGAAGAAGGAGATTCAATTGCAATACTTAAGATATTACACAACAAAGGCTTAAGAGATTCCACTTTGGTCTACCTGTCAGCCAATTCCCGGCAGAGCGCCGTCATATCGATCCGTTCGAAATCGATACGAGGTCATTCTTCATCTCTAGTGAAGTCGATTCGATGCCCCCTGTCTGCAAGTCTGAAAGAAGCAAGCCGGTGCCATGGGCAGTTTGCCTGCCCTGCGTCTAACCCGCGATGAGCCGTGAGCGGGCAAGCCGTTCGCGACACGTGGCGGCGGGTGTCTTCTTCCGGTCGTCTTCTTTGGAACGCTTCTTTGGGGGGGGATAATACCATCTCTACGGGATGTTTCTGATGCCCCGCGGCGGAGGCAAAAACCTGTGCTCCAAAGCGCCGCCGGCCGTCAGTAATCTTGATCTAGGCGGAGGCTTCGATCATAATGAATGCCTGCCCCATGCCTACTTGACACGCGCCGGTGACCCCCGGGCCGCGTGCCTCACACATCTCCTGGATCGGAAGGATTCTCGCCGTGACGATTCGCCGAACGTTTACACCCACCGCGCCGCCGTTGGCGCGACGCTTTTTCGTGCTCCCGCTGGTTGTCGGGATACTTGCCGCCGCTTGGGCTCCTGGTCTGGCGGTCGGCGCGGCCGCGAAGCCATTCGATCAAGGGCTGGCGTGGTCGGCTCCCAAGGACCTCGGCGACCTCAAGGCCATCGAAGCCGAAGCGAAGAAGGTCATTGCCAAGTCGATCGCCTGCACCGTGGGCATTCGCATCGGCCCGTCGCAGGGCAGCGGTGTGATCGTCAGCGAGGACGGCTATGTGTTGACCGCCGGACACGTCGTCGGCGAGCCGGGCAAGGACGTGGTCTTCATTCTGCCCGACGGCAAGACGGTCAAGGGCAAAACGCTGGGTACCAACAAATCGATCGACAGCGGGATGATGAAGATTACCGAGGAAGGGCCCTGGCCTTTCGTCGAGATGGGAGAGTCAGCTCCGCTTAAGGCGGGAACCTGGGCCGTGGCGATCGGCCATCCGCTGGGTTACCAGGAGAACCGGCCCCCCGTGGTACGCATCGGCCGCGTGCTCACCTCCGGCGAATCGGTCATCCGCAGCGATTGCCTGTTGGTCGGTGGCGACTCGGGCGGTCCGCTGTTCGACCTGACGGGCAAGGTGATCGGTATTCACAGCCGCATCGGCAGTTCGGTGACCCACAATCTCCACGTGCCGGTCGACGTCTATCGCCGCGACTGGGAACAGTTGGTCAAGGGCGTGGCCATCAATGCCAAGCTGCCCGGCAAGAACGGCCCCGACGTGATGGCCGCCTTCCGCGATACGGTGGCCGAGGCGAAGCTGGCCGTGTGCCGGGTGACCTGCGACGGCAAGGAAGCGGCATTGGGAACGGTCGTCGGACCCGACGGGTGGATCCTGACCAAGGCCAGCGAATTAAAAGGCAAGATCGTCTGCAAGATCCGCGATCAGAAAGAACTCGAAGCCCGAGTGGTCGGAATCAATCCCGTCTTCGATCTGGCCATGCTCAAAGTCGAGACGAGCGGATTGACGGCGATCCAATGGGAGCCGAAGAAACACGAAGTAGGCCAATGGGTCGTTGCACCGGGCACCGAAGACAACCCCCTGGCCGTCGGCGTGGTGAGCGTTCCACGGCGCAAGATCCCCGCGGCCCGGGGTATTTTGGGCGTGGTGCTGGGCGACGGCGACGGCGGGCCGGAAATCACGCAAGTGATGCCCAACAGCGCCGCCCAGAAGGTCGGGCTCAAGGTCAAGGACGTGATCACGCACGTCAACGGCAAAGAGGTGAAGGACCGCATGCAACTGATCGCCGAAGTGGGGAAGCATCGTATCGGTGAAGACGTGCGGCTGACCGTGAAGCGAGACGACAAGACGCTGGACGTCACGCCCAAGCTGGCCAAACTCGATACGCCCAGCACGCGGCGCCGCGACATGCAGAACAAATCGGGCGTCGGTGTCAGCCGGCGGGCTAAGGATTTTCCCATGGTTTTGCAGCATGACACGGTCATCCGGCCGGTCGACTGCGGCGGCCCGTTGGTCGACCTGGGCGGCAAGGTCATCGGCATCAACATCGCCCGCGGCGGACGTACCGAGACCTACGCCGTTCCGACGGACATCCTCTTGACCTTGATGTACGACCTCATGTCCGGCCGTCAGGCTCCCCCGCCCGCCAAGGTCGAGAAACCGAAACCCGAAGAGCCCAAGCCGGAGAAACCGAAACCGGAAGAACCCAAGCCAGAAGAACCCAAGCCGGAAGAGCCCAAGCCGGAAGAAGCAAAGCCAGAAGAGCCCAAGCCGGAAGAAGC
>CAYUIQ010000132.1:0-17109 GCA_964444795.1 uncultured Planctomycetaceae bacterium | reverse complement strand
AAGCCGGAGGAGCCCAAGCCGGAAGAAGCGAAGCCGGAAGAAGCGAAACGGGAAGAATCCAAGCCCGAAGCAGAGAAGCAGCCGGAACCGGCCAAGTAGCTGCAAGCGAAGAGAGGCCGCGACGCCATGAAACTGCGTCACACGAACTCAAGTCGTCTGTGGCCCATCTTTCTCACCGCATTGTTCTTGGCCCCCTATCGGCCGCCACTTGATGCGGCCGAACCGATACCGGCGGGCAAACCGTGGCCGCCGCACGTGATCGACGGTTCGTCGCAAGGGGCCGACGGGGTTCGTCTGGCGGAGGTCAATGGTGACGGCCGGGTCGACGTGACCACCGGTTGGGAAGAGGGGGGGATTACCCGGGTTTATCTTCAGCCCGCCAGCGACGCGGTCGACCGACCGTGGCCGGCGGTCACCGTGGGCCGAACACCCAGCGTGGAAGACGCCGTGCTGGTCGATCTCGACGGCGACGGCCGGGCCGACGTGGTCAGTTGTTGCGAGGGCGGCCGCCGGACGATGTTCGTCCATTGGGCGCCGCCCGACGTGCGGGACTACCTTTCCCCGGCCGCGTGGAAGACCGAACCGCTGCCCGCCTCGCAAGGCGTGATGATGTGGATGTTCTGCGTGCCGGTGCAGGTGGACGGCCGTGGCGGCGTCGATCTGGTGGCCGCGGGCAAGGGGGGCGATGCTCGCATCGGCTGGTTCGAGGCGCCCGACGATCCTCGCGATCTGGCCGCGTGGCGGTGGCATCCGATTGGCCCGGCCGGTTGGATCATGTCGCTGCGAGCCTTGGACGTCGACGGCGACGGCGATCGCGACATTCTCGCTTCCGATCGGCGCGGTCCGTTGCGTGGTTGTCGCTGGCTGGAGAATCCGGGGACTGGTGCCGCACAGGCCGAACCTTGGCCGAATCACTTCATTGGCGGACGAGAAGACGAAGTGATGTTCCTGACCACCACGGGCAAAGATACCCAAGGCACGACGGAGGTACTGGCCGCGGTTCGCGGCGGCGGGTTCCTGCATTTCCGCCGATCCGCGGTCGGCCGGCCGTGGACGTCGTCGCGGATACCTCTACCCTCGGGAGTCGGCACGGGCAAGGGGATCGGCATCGGCGACGTCGATCTCGACGGCAAGCTCGATCTGGTCTTCACCTGCGAACACGCCACGGGAGACAAGTCGGGCGTCGCCTGGCTCGCTGATCCCCTGGAGTCCACCGACGCGACACCTACGGCTCACGAGATCAGCGGTCCGCGGGGGATTAAGTTCGACCGGCTCGAACTGCTCGACCTCGATGCCGACGGCGATCTCGACGTCATGACCTGCGAAGAAAGCGAACCGCTCGCCGGCCGCCGCCACGGGCTGGGAGTTGTCTGGTATGAAAACCCCGCTCGGTGAGTGTCTGTCCGGCGGCGTGTCTATCTACTGGAAATTGACCAGGAACGACGTGTTGTCGGCGACGCCGAACATCGGCCGGTAGGGGCTGGCCTGACCACCGCGTCGGCCGGGATACCATACGAGTTGAAGCATCACGTTCCATGATTCCGCTTCCCGCCCGCCCGAATTGCTGCTCTGACTGGGAATCAGGTAGTTGAAGTTACTTTCAACGGCCCATTTCGGCCCGATTGCGATGGAGAAATCTCCGCCGAGCAACCCGTCGCCCTCGCCGGTGAAACCAGCCCATCCGCGCAATTGCCCCTCGTTGGCCAGGGGTGTGCGGATGAAGAAAGCGAAGAGGTCGGTCGGAGTCATCGTGCCCAGGGCCACGTTCCTGTCGGTCACGTCCTCACTGCCCGTTCCGATGGCCGCCCAGAAGCCGATCTCGCCTCCGTAGGGCCCGAGGTAGCTGAGTTCAATTCGCATCTGGTCCAAATCGGCCGAGCTGTCGTAGTAGTAGCTGTCGTGCATCATGTCGAAGGCCACGCCCCATTGTAGGCCGCAACAAACCGCGCGGCGAAAGACCGCGGCCGTTAGGAAAACCTGGTCGCGACTACCGGTGTGGACGGGCTGGCCCGCGCCAGGCGCCTGGCTTCCCTCGAAACTGCTATGCACGCCTTGAAAACCGATCTGGTATCCAATACCGGCCGGACCGCCCAACGCGGCGCCCCAATTGATTCCTTCATGGAAACCGAAGTTCCCGTTGAGGCCGTTGTCCACCGGCCCCTTGAATCCCTGAACACCGGCAAACAACGCCAGGTTGCCACATCCAAATGCCCGGCCCAACAGCCCGCGCTCTCCGAACGGACCACACGGCATGGCACAATCGAAGCACTCTCCACAGTCCGGCGATCCGCAGCCGGCTCCACAGGTTCCACCCATCACTTGGCCCTCGGGCATGGGAATGACCTCGGGAAGTGTCCCTTCGATAATCACTTCTTCGGAGTCCAACAGGGGGCCGTCGTCGTAGATCACCGTGGCCGTCTGCCGGGGAATCGCCGGACCGACCATCTGATTGCCAACGGCCTGATAGCCGGTCGACGTTCGTCGGGCCAACCGTGGCTGTGTCGAACGGGTCCCGGCGGCAGCAACGCGGCTACCGGTATTCTGCCAACGCAACTGAGCGTTTCCTTGGTCGGCTAGGGTCAGGATCAGCCCCAGACCGAGAGATCCAACGGCCATGCACTGGAGGAATTTCATAACTCACACCTTTTCGGGGGGGGATTGCGGCACGAAACCACTCGCTTTCACAAGTGGGCTCGAATCCGTTATCGACACCACGCAACCGAAACTTTCGTCAAAGTCTTCGTTATCCTAAAAGTCAGCGTATATCTCCTGAATTGCCATTTTGCGGATGGAGGTCAATGTCGGTATGGGATTTTGAGGCATGGGAGTCCCAAACACGAGCCCGCGATCCTCTTTGTAGACCACTCAGACATCCCAGAACTCCACATCAGTAAAACAGTTATAGTTCCTGCAATCGCTACACGATGACAACACTAAGGGGCGGCTCAGAGTTTCCCACTTCAGAACCAGAGTTGAATGATGCAGAGGATTACGTCTATCGCCGCATTGCTGCTCGTTGGCTGCGTGTTGACTGCGTGCTCGCGTCATCGGGGTGGCAGCCCCGCGAGCACGGGCCCCGCCGAGGGGCTCTTCAGCGAGGCATTGCCCTCGGTGAGCGAGCGCGGCTCGATCTGCGCGGACGTGACCGCGCTGGCGTCGTATCCGACGCCGGATGCGACCCAGTCGGAATCGCTATCCCCGACCCCCTATCAACAACTCGACGCGGCAACGTGCCGAGATCGCGCCGCCGCCCATGCGTGGCTGGCCGGTATCTTGAACAACGAGCGTCGGCTGTTGGGATCCGTGGCCACCGACGGGGACCAGCAGCAGGCTTGTGCCGCGGGAATCCACCGCCGGGTTCTCGCCTTTGGGGCTCAGGAAGACCGCAACCGGGCGTCCGCCGCGGCCCTGGAGGCGTTTTACCTGTTGGCGGAAGCTGAATTCGGAAGCGACATGATGCGGCAGACCCTCGAAGAGAGCCAACGGGCAATCAACCATTTCAAGCAACTGCGGGAACAGGGCTTCGAGGTACACATCGACGGCGGCCTTCTCCGGCGGCAACATCTGGCGTTGCTCGACCGCCGGGTCGAATTGCAGTCGTCGATTTGGCAACTCAACGGCCTGCTCGGCCAGCTTCTCGGCCTCGATGCCGGCGACGAGACACCCCTCTGGCCGGCCGCCGACTTGACCGTCGACGTCGATCCGATCCACATCGAGCAAGCCGTTGACGAGGGCATGGCCCATCGGGCCGACATTGGCGTGATCGTGATGTTGCGCAGGCGGCTCACCAAAGATTCCCTGGTCGGTGTTCGGCGGGCGCTTGCGCGCGTCGACGGTCTCATCGGCGGACCGTTTCCGGCCGGTGCCCCGATGGGCGTGCTCAAGATTCTGCGCACGTTGTTCAGCGACGGCGACGACGACTGCGAACTGGCGATGCGCCGCGCCCAGTTGGACCGTCTGCTGGCGGCACGAAGCGAGGCGGCGGCCGCGGAAATCCGCCAAGCCGTCCACCAGATAGACGACCGCCTGAAGCGGACCGCTCTGGCAAGGGATATGCTGATCGACCACGAGCGCGAACTGAAGCGAGTCACCGACAAGCACGAGGCGACGGACGCGTCGACGTTCGAGGTCAGCGCGGCGCAATTGAAGGTGTTTCGAGCCCGGAGCGAACTGGTGCATCAGGTCGTTGCCTGGAAGATCGCCAAGATGAAGTTGCGGCAGACGCAGGGGCTGCTGGCGGTCGACTGCGGTTACGTCGTGCCGCGATGATCGCCGGGCGGGCTGATAGGTGCTACTGCCGCTCGAAGAGCGATTTGCGGAGTTCCTCTTCGAACGAGGCGCTGGTCCGCATGACGGTCTGGAACACCTCGTTGCCCAGCCAGTAGAGCGAGGCATCGGTTTTCGCCCGAATGGTCGCGTTGCGGGGCTCGCCGGTAAGCAAGGCGGCCTCGCCGAAGAAATCGCCTTCTCCCAGCGAAGCCACGGTCTGGTCGGTGCCGTCTTTTTCGACGATCACGTCGACCTCGCCGTGTCGAATCAGATAGAACTTATCGCCCGGTTCTCCCTGGCGAATGATCACCGAGCCGGCGGCCACCTTTTCCGGCACCATCTGATCGGCCACTTGCGTCAGCGTTCGCGGAGTCAGTTGCGTGAAGACCGAGCAGCCCTTGATGAACTCGCAGATCTTGGCCGATTCCTTCACCAGCACATTCGACTTGATCCGCCCGTCGACCATGTTCACGATGCGGTCGGCCACGTCGAGGATCCGGTTGTCGTGGGTGACCATCAACACGGTCACCTGCTCCCGCGTGGCCAGTTCTTGAAAAAGGGTCACGACGTCGCGGCCGGATTTCTCGTCCAGCGCGGCGGTGGGCTCATCGGCCAGGATCAACCGCGGCCGGTGGATCAGCCCGCGCGAGATCGCCACGCGTTGCTTCTGGCCGCCGGAGAGTTCGGCCGGCTTGTAGTGGATGCGGTGTCCGAGCCCGACCCGGGAGAGCATCTCGGTGGCCCGCGGCTTCATCTCGCTCGGGGCAACGCCGACCAGTTCCATGGCCATTTTGACGTTTTGATACGCGGAAAGCGACTCGAAGAGGTTATGGGCCTGGAAGATGAACCCAATCTGGCGGCGCAGTTCGATCAACTGTCGGGCGCTGGCTCCGCACAGTTCACAGCCGAGTATGTTGAGGCTCCCCGCCTGCACGGTTCGTAGCGTTCCGATGAGCGTCAGCAGTGTGGTCTTTCCAGAGCCGGAGGGTCCGGTCATGATCACGATTTCGCCCCGGGCCACTTCGAGTTCGTTGTCGAAGAGCACTTGTTTCCGCAGTTCTCCCTCGCCGAACGAGTGCTGCAAACCACCAATGCGGATCGCCGGTTCGGTGCTGGGTTGGTCTGCGTTTGGCGTTGCGTTGTCCGGCATTCGAGCGTCTCCACGAGTAACTTCGTCTCGCGTCATTCCGACCCGCGGGATGCAACCCGCGGGCGTGGTCACGATTCCCTAATTCCCCAGTCCCTAGTCCCTAATCCCTACTAAAACAACTCCGCCGGGTCGGCCGACAATACCTTCCGCATGGCCAGGCATCCGGAGCCAACGCACATGAAGATCGTCAACAGCAACACCAGCATAATCCGCTGGAAATTGAGCACCAGCAAAAGACCCGTTTGCCGGGCCAGTACATGATAGAACGCCGCGCTGATCGCCAGCCCGGGCAAGAAACTCAAAAGCGACAGCAACAGCGCCTCCTGAAGAACGAAGCCGACGAAGTACCGGTTACGGTATCCCATGGCCTTGAGCGTGGCGAATTCGGCCACGTGATCGGCGACATCGGCAAAAATGATCTGGTAGCAGATAATCACTCCCACAACGAACCCGATGATGGTCCCCAGCGAGAAGATAAACCCGATCGGCGTGGCGGTGCGCCAAAAGGCGGTCTCGGTTTCGAGAAACTGCTCTTTGGTGAAGGCGACGACGTCGTCGGGCAGCGCCCGCGGACGGCCCGAATCGGGGTTGCCGTTGAGATAATCCAGTACCGCGTCGACATCGGCTCCCTCGTCGAGTTGCACGACGGCCAGATCGACGGCGTCCAGCGGATCGGCTCCCAAGGCGCGGTCGGGGAAGTATCGGGCGAAATTCTCGGTGCTCATGACGAGATTGCCTTCGTTGGCAAAATCGGTCCCCAACTCGAACCGGCCGACCAGCCGGATCGGCCGTCCCGAGAGAGTCGCCGCCGCCTGGGACAATTCGCCGGGAATGTGATACTTGGCCTTGCATTTCACGTCGGCCAGCGCCGTATCGGGTTGCGCCAATTCCGCGTGGTAGTCCTCGATGCCCCGCTCCCGAAAAACCGGATCGCCCAAGTGATACGCCAGGGTGCGGATCGGATAGCCCGGGTATTGCGGCGGTGCGTCGGGGCCGTCGGCAAGTTGCCATTCCGAACGGCGTGTTTCGATGTAGAGCGGATACGCCCCCTGGACGCCGGGGCACGCCCGAATCTGGTCCAGGCGTTTCTTGCCGAACGTTTGCCGGGCCAGGAGCGAGTAATGTGCCCGATGGACCACGAGCACGTCGGCATCGAGATCGTCGATCAACTTCACCGCGCTGTCGTACAGGGCGTTTTCGAAGCCCGTCTCCATAAACATCAGCAACACGGCAAACCCGATCCCCAACAGCGCAACGGCGAGCCGACGCCGGTTATGTGTCAGGTTCTTCCAGGCCAGCGGTACGGGAAAATGAAACATGACGTTGGTCACCGCTCTCCCTTCTTCCCTAACCTCTAGTCCCTAGTCCCTACTTAGAACAAGTCCGCCGGATCCGCTGCCCGCACCTTGCGCAGGGCTCCCAGGCCCGACACCATGCACATGCCCACCGAGAGTATCAGAACGAAGGCAATCTGCGGCCAGGTCGTCTGCATGGGCAAGCGGGCCGCCGCTCCGGTGATCCGGTAGAGAATCTCGGCAATGAGCAGTCCCGGTACGAACCCCAACAGGGCCAAAGCGGCCGCTTGCTGGAGGACGACCTTGGCCAGATACCCGCCGCCGTAACCCATCGCTTTGAGCGTGGCATACTCGGCCAGCCGGTTGGCCACGTCGCTGTAGAGCACCTGGTAGACGATCGCCGTTCCGACCATCAGGGCCACTGCTACGCCAAGCTGAAAAATGATGCCGATCGATGTGTTTTTCACCCAACGGTTCACCTCGAACCGGTTCACTTCCTCGCGGGTCAAGACGACGACGTCCTCGGGCAGTTGCTTGCTCAAGGCGCGAGCCACGGCGGCCGGATCGCTTCCCGGGGTCACTTTGATCAGTCCCAGGGTGACGTCGTCGGGCGATCTTCCTTGAATGCGGCAGAACCCTTCAGCGCCGAGGATGAGCGACCCGTCGGCCACAAAGCCCGTGTCCAGGGCGAAATGCCCCCTGATTTCCACCGGCCCGCGGCCTACTTCGGTGACCACGCCCAGGTCGTCGTCGCCGAAACAGATGCCGTTTCGCGGTCCGAAGTCGGGTCGCGACCGGCTTCCGATCAGGGCGAATTGCGGAGTGCCCAACAGGGGCGCCTGCCGCTGGATCTCGTCGAGCAGAAACGGTGGATCGTCGGGCCGGACACCGATGGTCAGAATCGCGCGACGGCGGCCGGCGGTGGCGCTATGCTCGGGACACCTCCACACGCTCGCCGCGGCGTAGAAAGGCCGAACCTTGGCCACGCCCTCGACCGAGGCCGCCCCGTGCAGACGCGCCCGGGGAAAGTCCCGCGCCTTGAGTAGATGCAGGTAGCGCGGCGACCGGATCAAGACGTCGAAATCCAGAGAGTCGTAGACCAACGTGGCACTCCGCTGGGCGGCGCCCAGGAACCCCAACTGCATGAAGATCAGCACCACCGCAAAGGCCACGCCGGCAGTAGCGACACCGGTCCGCGTTTTGTTTTCGACCAGATTGAGCCAGGCCAGCGGAGTCCTCATGGGCCGCCTTCACCTTGCGTCGCCTTGAACGTGACGTTGACTTGCAGGTTGCTGAACCGGGCCGCTTCTTCCACGGCCTCGGGGACCAGTTCGATACGCACTTCCACCGCGTGCCGGTCCGAGGAGCGGAAGGGATCGACCGGTCTCATCGCCGGAGTGGCGACCATCGTTCCCACACGCGACACCTTTCCCCACAGGCCATCGCCCTGAATCGCCGGGCTTTCGATCCACGCCCAGGGCAGCTTGCCGATGTGCTTGACGTCGGCCTTGTACACCTCGGCCACGACCACCATCCGTCGCAGGTCGGCCATCTGCAAGATCGGCGTGGCGCCGGTCATCTCACCAGGGCGCATCCAGATCTTCAGGATCGTGCCCGCGCACGGCGCCTTGATTTCGGTGCGCTGGTATTGCAGCAGGGCGAGATCCCGGGCCTTCTCCAACGAGGCCACGGGAATCGCCGCGGCGACGTACTCCTGGGCATCGCGGGCCGCCGTCAATTCCAGACCGGCCGCCTCGACGGCAAGAAGCTGCGCGCTTTCGGTCTTTTCGTTCAACCGCATTGCCGCGTCCAGGTCGGCTTGCGCTTTGTCCACCGCCAAGTCGAGCTTTTCGCGCTGCTGTCGCGACACGACCTCTTCCGACACGCCCTGGGCTCGGCGGCGGTCGCTCTCGGCCTGTTCGAGTCTCTTGCCGAGCAAGGCCAGTTGGTCTTGCTGCACTTCGGCATCCGCCTCCGTCCGCGCGGCTTTTGCTTCGCGCTCGACTAGTTCGGCCGCTTTGACCCGGAACGCGGCAACGCTCTTCTCCGCCTCGAGTCGCGTTTTGGCTTCCCCGTACTGAGCTTCGGCCGCTCGGAGTTGAAGTTTCCGCAGGGGACCGCTCTTGAGCTTGGCCAAAACCGCCCCCGCCTCGACCACGTCGCCTTCGCCGACTTCCACGCTGGCCAGACAATCGCCCGGCAGGGCCGCGATCTGGAGAATCCCACCGGCCGGCTCCAGGCGTCCCAGCGCGCGGACCTCAAGCGGTTGCTCTTTGGCCGCGCCCTCCGTGTCGTCCGAGGGCGATTCGTTCGACGAGGTGTCGCCGGTCGAAGCGCCGTCGATCCAAGGAAGATCAACGCCGCGCGAGTGGGCAATCCAACCCGCGGTGCCGATCGCAACCACCAGGACAACGCCAGATATCAGGTATTTCATGGTCTCTTTTCGTCCTCGACCGTTCCACCATAAGGGGTTAGCCGGAACCCCCTCTGGCGATAAGCATAATACCCTCTCCAATATACCTAACTTCCGGCCGGAAGTGAGCCGTTGGGGGCGATTTTGCCGAATTACTTGGAGCCAACTGGAGAATAACCGTCGTAAAAAAGTCGTAAAAAAGCGTAAAAAAGGCGTAAAAAAGGGGACATTCTACTTTTTTCGCTGTGATGAGTATGATACGATCCGGCCATGGGAAGAACAGCACGAGCATCGGTTGGCGGGATGTGTTATCACGTTTTGAATCGTGGTAATGGCCGTATGAAAGTGTTTCACAAGGACGGCGACTATGCGGCGTTCTTGAAACTGTTGTGCGAGGCGAGCGAACGTGTGCCGATGCGTCTGTTGGCGTATTGCCTGATGCCGAACCATTTTCATCTGGTCGTTTGGACGCACGAAGACGGCGACTTGAGTCGCTGGATGCAGTGGCTGTTGACCTCACACGTGCGGCGTTATCACCGCCACTACGATTCGAGCGGCCACGTCTGGCAGGGTCGATTCAAGGCGTTTCCGATCGAAGAGGACGACCACTTGCTGACCGTGATGCGTTATGTCGAGCGCAATCCGGTTCGCGCCAAGGCGATTCCGATCCGCAAGGCACAGCGTTGGCCCTGGTCGTCGGTCGGCACCCCGCCCAAAGACGCGGATCGGCCGACGCTCGACCCTGGCCCGGTTCCCCGTGGCGATGCATGGCTTCAATGGCTGGGCGAACCACAAACAGAGCGGGGTAGAAAAGGGGACATTCTACTTTTATCGCCATAATGAATAGGGTACGATCCGGCCATGGGAAGAACAGCACGAGCATCGGTTGGCGGGATGTGTTATCACGTTTTGAATCGTGGTAATGGCCGTATGAAAGTGTTTCACAAGGACGGCGACTATGCGGCGTTCTTGAAACTGTTGTGCGAGGCGAGCGAACGTGTGCCGATGCGTCTGTTGGCGTATTGCCTGATGCCGAACCATTTTCATCTGGTCGTTTGGACGCACGAAGACGGCGACTTGAGTCGCTGGATGCAGTGGCTGTTGACCTCACACGTGCGGCGTTATCACCGCCACTACGATTCGAGCGGCCACGTCTGGCAGGGTCGATTCAAGGCGTTTCCGATCGAAGAGGACGACCACTTGCTGACCGTGATGCGTTATGTCGAGCGCAATCCGGTTCGCGCCAAGGCGATTCCGATCCGCAAGGCACAGCGTTGGCCCTGGTCGTCGGTCGGCACCCCGCCCAAAGACGCGGATCGGCCGACGCTCGACCCTGGCCCGGTTCCCCGTGGCGATGCATGGCTTCAATGGCTGGGCGAACCACAAACAGAGGCCGAGTTAAAAGCGTTGCGGGAGAGCGTCGCCCGTGGTCGACCTTTTGGCACGGAACCATGGCAACACGACACGGCAACACGGTTGGGCCTGGAGTTTTCAATGCGTCCCCGAGGGAGGCCTAGAAAGGAGACGAAAAAGTAGAATGTCCCCTTTTCTCGTCCCCTTTTCTCGTCCTGTCCCCTTTTCTCGTCCTTTTTTCGTCCGCCCTTTTCTCGCCGGAGAAGTAGAATGTCCCCTTTTCTCGCCGCGAGAGCAAGATTCACCGGCGCGATCATTGCGATATTGGTGGTAGCGGGGCTGATCTACGCCTTGGTGATTCTTGCAATGCGCACACGCGAGGAGGCTAGGCGGCAATCCGCGATCGGCCGACTGGCACAGCTATCGTACGGTTTGCACCATTACAACTATCGTAACGGAACCCTTCCGCCACTGTACCTGCGAGATGATGCCGGCGAACGGCTGCACAGTTGGCGGACGCTCATTTTTCCCGACCTGGAGTACGGTCACGTCTTCGACCAACTGGACCTCACCCAGGCTTGGAACAGTCTTCACAATCGCAACGTCGTGGAAAACGCTCGGCAGATGCCGTGGGCTTTCTTCACCCGAGACACCAATACCGCCTCGACCGGGCTGACTCACATCACGGCGCTATTGGGTCCTGATTCGATATGGGATCCCGCCACGGGACTCCCGAAAGGGACCATCCAGCAGTACCCCAGCGCTGTCCTACTGATCTCGTTGCCCACAAGCAACTTGCCGGTCATGGAGCCCCGCGATATCACGCCGGAAGAACTCCGCGCCAGGGTGGGCGAAGGCCAGGAGGTACTGTACGTGACGGCAAATAGAGAAACGTATGGTATCGTTCAAGTCGAGAATGGGAGACTGTTGTTTGTCCCGAGGCGCTAAAAGGGGTCGAAAGCTGCCATGTGGGAATCGATAAGAGTGGCTAAGCGAGAAAAGGGGACATTCTACTTATTTGTGGCAAAGTAGAATGTCCCCTTTTCTCTTTCTTTTCTCTTTCCTATGCGTGGGAGCGCTCCGCCAAGAAAACAAAACCGGCCGCGAACCGTCGACTTTTGGGTCGAAGCTCGCGGCCGGTCGTCTGTCAAACGTTCTGGGCAAAGGGCACGTTCTACTCGTCCAACGTGTATCCCTTGCGATAGACGGGCTTGACGATTCCTTCCAGTCCGGAGACGTTCTTGACTTTCAGGTTCTTGGCGTCCCACTCGACCTTGGGGCCGATGCCCGGTTCATCGGCGGCGAAGACGGCCAGATTGCCCAACAGGATCGTTTCGGTCAGCGGACCGGCGTAGTCGGGGAAGTTGGACATCGACTGCTCGCCCGTCTTGATCGCGTTGATCCATTCGGTGAAGTGGCCGGGCGAACGGGTGATCTCGACCTGGGGCCGGTCGACGCCGAGGACCTCGAACTGGGCCCCGTAGTCGTTGGCCGAGAAGATCTTGCCCTTGGAGCCGACGATGACGCAGCCGCTTCCGGGGAGGTTCCTGCCGTCGAGGATCCCTTTGTCCGGCTTCTTTCCGCCATCGTACCAAACGAAGTTCAGTCCGGGGCGCCAATCGTTCTTCGGGAACTCGAAGTTGATGATCGACCACTTGGGATAACTATCCTTGTTGTGGCCGGAAGTTTCCGCCTGGACCGAGGTCGGATCGCGGATATCGAGCCCGGCAAACGGCATGTTCACCGTATGGCAGGCCATGTCGCCCAGAGCACCGGTGCCGAAATCCCACCAGCCGCGCCAGGAGAACGGGTGGTAGCCGTCGCCGTAAGGCCGATCCGGCGCGGGACCGAGCCAAAGGTCCCACTTCAGATGTGCCGGAGGATCTTTCTTCGCGGGCCGGTCGCCACCTTGCGGCCAGATCGGACGGTTGGTCCAAACGTGGATTTCGGTTACTTTGCCCAGGATACCCTGCTTGAGCATCGCCGCCGCCTCGCGAAGACCGTTGGTGGCGGTTCCCTGGTTGCCCATCTGCGTGGCCAGCTTGTTCTTCTTCGCCACCTCACCCATCAGGCGGGCTTCGTAGATCGAATGGGTCATTGGCTTCTGCGTGAAGCAGTGGATGCCCATCCGCATCGCCATCAAGGCGGCCGCGGCGTGGCAATGGTCGGGCGTGCTGACGGTCGTGGCGTCGATCTTGTCGCCCATCTCCTCGAACATCTTGCGGAAGTCGGTAAACTTCTTCGCGTTCTTGAATTTGTTGCCCGCTCCGTTGAGCCGGCCCTCGTCGACGTCGCAGATGGCGATCATCTCGCCCGATCGGCCGGCGTCGTTGGAGTCGCTCGATCCTTTACCGCCGATGCCCACCGAAGCCATTTGAAGCTTCTCGTTGGGCGATTTGCTGTCCTGGGCCTGGACGCCGCCGGCGACCCAGTATCCGGCGCTGGCGACGGCCGAAGTTTTGAGGAATTGGCGACGAGTGGGTTTCGGCATAATGCGTGCTCCTTTACTCCTGGCGAACGGTTAACCGGAAACTGATCTCTTGTTTCGACAAGAAGGTGTGGTCTGTCGGTCGGTTCCACCCTCAACATAGCGAGGCGATACGCTGGCAGCAAGCGCCGGCACCGCAAAAGGCGATTCACCATCGTTGGGCTGTCCATGACGGCCCCGGTGGCGATCCGCCGGCGCGTGCGTTATAGAGGAGAAGCTAGTGTCTGTCCAGAATCCGTGGTGGTCAATCCTTCTGCTTCAGCCACACGAGAGGGGGTTAGTGACCCTGCCGTGGACATATGAGAGCGGTTGCACTTCACTTTTTCATGCTTTCCGACGGGCTGTTCTCGGCTCGCAAATTGCGGGCGGCGGTGTCGGAAAGGGTTTGCTTCCCACTCTTTCGTCCAGTAGGCTGGTGTAGAGTGAGCAGAAGCGGCTGTCAACTATTTCCCTCGATAATTTCTGCCTGGAGAATCGCTGTGATCCGATGCGCCATCATTTGTTGGGCTACCCTTTTTGTCTTCGGAATCGTCGGTTGCGGGCCCGTCGATTTGAGCACGAGCAAGCCGGACCCCAAGTCCGACGAGTCGAAGGACCAGCCGCGGAAGAGCGCCCCGGGTGCGCCGTCGAAGGAGCCCGGAGAGACGCCTCAAACGCCCGAGCCCGAGGAACCGACCGAGCCGGAGAAGCCGACCGGACCGGAGGAACCGATCGAGCCCGCGGCGCCCGTCGAGCAGCCGACCGAACCCGAGCAGCCGATCGAGAAGCCGGCCGAACCCGTCCCACCGGCAATCAAGGCGGCGATCGAGCGGATCAACGATCTGGGACGCGAAGTGGAATACGACCCGGATAACCCGATCACGACACTCGACTTGGAAATGATGCCCACCACCGATGCCGATCTGGAGATGCTAACGGCGCTGCCGGAGTTGAAGAAGCTGGCGGTCTGGGGTGCCGAGATCAGCGACGCCGGCATACCCCACCTGACCAAGTTTCCCAACATGGTCGATCTGACCGTATACAACACCAATATCACCGACGCGGGGGTCGCGCAATTTGCCCAGATCAAGACGCTCAAATCGGTCAATCTTCGTCGCAGCACCAACGTCACCGACGCGGCCTTGGAGCATCTCGCGGCCCTGCCCAATTTGCAGTACCTCCACCTGCTCTACAATAACTTCACCAACGACGGCATGGAACACGTCGCCAAGCTGACCAAGCTGCGGCTGCTCGATCTCCGCGGCGTCATGCAAGTCGGCGACCCGGGGCTGGCGAAGCTCACCACGCTGACCGAGTTGAAGAGCCTCAAGCTCCGCAGCTACGCGGTGACCGACACGGGCATGGAGTCGGTCAAGAAGCTGACCAAGCTCACGGGCCTGGCCCTGGAGGATTCGTCCGTCGGCGACGCCGGGTTGGCCCATCTGGTCGATCTCGACATCCAGGACCTCAACGTCTTCCGCTGCTACAACATCACCGACGCCGGCCTGGCCCATCTGGCCGGGTTTAAGAACCTGAAACAACTCTCGATCCGCGACGTACCGATCGACGGCTCCGGTCTGGTGCATATCAAGGGCGCCACGCTCCTGCGCAAGCTCGACCTCAGCGAGACGGGCATCGACGACGCGGCCCTGGCGCACATCTCGGGTTTGACCAACCTCGAGTGGCTCAACCTCTGGCACACCAGCATGACCGACGCCGGCCTGGACCATCTCGCCGGTCTAGCCAAGCTCAAGTGGCTGAGCATTCTGGACAACGGCATCACCGACGCCGGCGTGTCGAAGCTCGTCGGGCTGCCCGCTCTGGAAACGCTCCTCCTGGAGGGCAACCAGGTGACCGACGCGTGCGTCGAGGATCTCGCCAAGATCAAGACGCTGAAGAACGTGAGCATCGGCCTAACCCACATCACCGACGAAGGCGTGGCGAAAATTCAGGAAGCGCTGCCGGGCGTGAAGATCACGCGGTAGGGGGGCTGTTGAAGTTATGTACGATGGGCTTCCAGCCCGTCGGCGCGGCTCTGTGCGCGGCCACGCAATACCGCACTACGACAGCGACGGGCTTGGAAACCCATCGCACGATGTGTTATATCTTCCCCCCTCTCCCTTTGGGAGAGGGCCAGGGTGAGGGCCGTTCGTACTTTCCGCACGTCTCCGGGACAGGGCCAGACTGAGGGCCGTTCGGCAACCACCCGTCCCCGCGCCACCCCGCCACTTAGCACCGCCCCCTGAACGCCAACGGCGTTTCCTTTTTCGTTTTATGCCAATCGTTCGTCCGCTTGTTGTTCCACCGCGGCCTTGATGTCATTGAGATCTTGCCGGATTACCTTCCGAATTGTCCCTTTGAACACCAAGCCCATTGGGAATGCCAGCACTTTTGCGACCAGCGCTTGCGGCTTGATCCGATGACTCATCGTCAACGTACAGCCGTCGTTGTTCTCGGAGATCCTCATGGTGGTTATGTAAACACATCCGTGACTTTCGGCTCTTGTTTCGTAGAACTCGTTGTCAGCAGCATCGGTAATCCACATTTCCTCTGTAGCGGTCTTACCAAACAACGTACGCGTTTCCCGCCACTTCAGACCCACCAGGCCGTTTTCCGGTTCTTCGAGAACCTCAACCTGTTCGATACCGCTGATGGTCTGCGACGCGTTTTCAATGTCGGTGATCACCTTCCAGACCGCTTCCTTGGGTACATTGATGGTCACCCGTGCTTCAACGATCATTTTGCTCCTCGCAGCGCTGGAGTAACGGCCGCGGGTGGCACGGACACTTTGCCGCAAGACACGCTGCCACTTAACACGCTCATTCGGCAAATGTGTCCGTGTTGCATCGCAATAAGAGGATTGTACTCCTGGTGTGACCGTGCGACAATACGGCAATGTCCAGACGATGTATCTACGATGACGTGGGAAACCGGGAGTCGGAAACAGAGGGAAACAGGGGGGGCAGGGGGGGGGAAAGCAGGGTCAACTCTTGACACACTCCTTGATATGTCGGATGTCAAGAGTCGACCTCATTCCCGCTCATTCCCCGATGGCGCCGCGAGGCCGTCGAGAAGGACCGACGGGCTGGGAAGCCCATCGTACTGTCATGGTTACCCCATTCACATATTTCGGATATCTCGATCGCCTGGAATGACACGCAGAATCTCAACGCGACCACGAACTTCTCGGTGAAATACAACGTATCGACCGACGGTCGTCGCCCTCACGGCGTGGCCGAAATACGGCTGCAATTCCCCCATCTCTGGATTCTTCGCGATCAGAAGGCACTTCGCCTCGATCTTCTCGACCCACGCCATGGCCGCGTCCGGCTTGTCTCGGGCAATGTAACCCAGGATATCGACGAGATCTTGCTGTGCAGCCGGCGTATAAAGCGGCGACTTCATTGGCCGGACTCCGCCCGCCCGGCGGTGGCAGCGAGCGACCGTAGCTGGGTGAAGACCGTATCGTGCTCCAGCAGCGCGCCACGATCGGCCTGATCCACGCCGACCTGGATTTCCTTACGCAGTTTTTCATGAGCGGCGAGCATGTTGATCGCCTCGCTGACGGCATCCTGGACGGAAGGAAAACGCCCGGAGGCCACTAGATTCTCGACGAGCGTCTGTTGATCGGTGGGTAAGTCGATGTGCATGATTCTCACCGAATAAGGCGACCGGAGATAGGTAACGGTCACGCGGCCATGTGCGACCACATACGTCCAGATTATACTCTGGGCGCCAGCCAAAGCCAAGGACCGACGGGCTGGGAAGCCCATCGTACTATCCCTCACCTCAACAATACACTCAGCGCATCGGCCAACAGCTTGTACTGCCCCGCGTGGTTGTACGCTTGGGCCGAGATGCGTAGCAACCTGCCGGGTGGGGCGGGCCAGGGATAGATGGGCACCTCGATGGCGAACCGCTGCAACAGATCGCTGTGGACTTGCAGCACGCGGTTGGGAGTCGTTTTCGGATCGAACCGCGGGTTCGGATCGTCGGGCAAACGAAACGCGGCCATCGATCCGATCAGTTCATCGGGACAAACCGGCTCAAGTGGCAGACGATCGCACAGGATCCGCCGACCGGCCAATGCCAGTTGGCGATTCCGCTGCATGAGTGCGCCGATACCATCCTCTTGTGTTGCGTGACACGATGGTTGGTGGGT
>CAYUIQ010000131.1:0-24583 GCA_964444795.1 uncultured Planctomycetaceae bacterium | reverse complement strand
CTGCGGAAGAGCCAACAATCTCGCCGTCAATTGGTCGACTCAGGGAGATTTCCTTTCCAACCGGAATCGAATTTGGCCATGATCCTGTTGACCAGTTCCGGCTCCTGTAGAGCAATGTTTAGGGTTTCTGCCGGATCCCTCTTGTGGTCGTAAAGCTCTACGAAAACAGGTTCGGCTTGCGGGCGTACCAGGTCCTTCCAAACCACGAGGCGATATCGATCGGTTCTCATGGCGTAGCCCATGAGATCGTTTTCGAAAAGGTTGCGATCCCATCGTTCCTTCTGCTGAGCGATGATGCGAGCCTCGACCTCCCGGATAAGCGGACCGAAGAACGTCTCGCGCATGCCGGGCGAGAGCGGGTTGGCGGCCCATTCTCTTAACGCTGGGTTGGGATACTGGCTGAAGGCAGCGGTCTTCCATTTCCGCCCGGGATCGGTGAGCAGGGGCGCAAAACTGTGTCCCTCCAGATGGGCCGGTTGGTCGATTCCAGCCAGATCGCACAACGTGGGGTAGATATCGACCAGTTCCACCAGCGCATCGGTCGCCTTTCCACGACTGCTTTCGGGCATGTCGGGCGTCCAAATTATCAGAGGTACGCGGGTGGCAATCTCGTAATTCGTCGCTTTGCCCCAGATTCCCATGTCGCCGAGATGCCAGCCATGGTCGCTCCAGACGATGATGATCGTGTTGTCGCGAACACCGGCTTCTTCGAGAGCGGCGATCATCCGCCCGATTTGTGCGTCGACGTAGCTGGTGCAAGCCAAGTAGGCGTGTTTCAAGGTTGTGGCAAGTTCCCGACCGATGGGGCCGCTCTTGGGAATTCCGTGTCGAGTGCGAAGCTCGAAAGAGGCGTGAAGTCCCATCGCGGCTCCGTCTTCAGGACGGTCCATGTGGGCAGCCAGCGGAATTCCTGCCGGATCATACATGTCCCAGTATTGCTTGGGCGCCACCCAGTTAAGGTGGGGCTTCATGAACCCCAGTGCGAGAAAGAAAGGTTTGTCACCATCGGCGGCCATGTCGCCCAGTGTGGCGATCGCGAGCTGAGTGTTGTAGCCATCGATGTACGCGTGGTCCGCAACGTCGGCGCATTCGTAGGCAGGGCCGCTGCCGAGCCCTCGACGCGCGGCCTCGCCGTATTTGGCAATCATTCGTGCCATGTTTTCTTTCGCAATCGCCCGGTTTTCGGGCAACGCATATCCACCGACCGGCTTCTTGACGCGAACCGAGCCCCTGGCGGGTTCCCGGCTCCACGAATGCGCTTCATCCGTATCGCCGCGGTGGAACACTTTTCCGTGATAGACCGTCTCGTAGCCACTGGCGATGAAATGCTGAGGCGGCGTGACAATGTTCGGCCGGAGGTCTCGCAAGGCGACGTGGTTGTGAGTCAGTCCGGTCGTATCCGGCCGGGCTCCCGTCATCAGGCTTGCTCGTGACGGACGGCAAATCGCCTGCTGGCAGTAGGCCCTGTCGAACCGCAACCCTTCCTTGGCCAGCGCGTCCAGGTTTGGCGTGATCGCGATCGGCGAGCCATAGCACCCCAGTTCAACTCGCGGGTCGTCAACCGCGATGAACAGGACATTGGGTCTTTCCGCGGCGTGACCGGCCAGCGCAAACCCAAGCACACAGGCCGCGAATATCTGTTGTTTAATCCATCGCATGCTTCTTTACTCCCAGACGATCGGCAGCCACACCGTCATTTCACTTTCACCGCGATTGCTCCAGGCCCAAGGGCTCCTTCAATTCAATGTCGATGAACCGAAAGGCCCCACAAGGGACGTGGACCTTGACGGATGACGGATCGGTGAGATCGAAGCGAGTTTTGCCAAGCACATCCACCATGTTCACGGGATCGACCGTATAGAAGCTGACCGTCGCAGTTCTCGCCTTCGGGTTGATGTAGCCGCTGTCGATCACGGTAAGCCGCAGGTGTTTGGACGCGGTCTGCGCGGCCACCCAGGCGACGTTGCCCGACACGGTCAGCGGCAACAGCTTCGCACTCTGCTGGATATCTGCTTCGATGGTTCTATAATACTCATCGGCGGCATGGGTTTGCATGCCGTCGGAGGAATAGTAGTGCCGCCCGTCGGTGGTGTATTCTTTGAGGATCGTCTTATAGAGCGGATGCAAATGATCGGCAAGCGCTCCTCGCGGTGAGTCAATTGCGGCGAACGTTCCGTGCTGCGGCGGCGTAATCAACACCAGACCGTTTTGATACGGCGGCAGGAAGTTCAGACGGCGTTCCTCCACCCCGGCCGCGTAGCGGGAGAAATCCCACTGGGTTACCGGCGCACCCGGCCAGGTGCCGCCCAGGCGGCTGAAGACAAAGGGGTTGTCTCTTTCGAAGTCTCCGTCGTAGAAGGTCAGCCACTTGACGTTGTTGCCCTCGTCAAGGTAGTGCTTGTCGGGTTGCGTCATGCTGAGACGGACGGGCGAAAAGCTAACGATCTCGGAACGCTTGGGGACGTAGAGCGCACCCTTGGCGATCAACTCGTAGAGGATGCTGAAGTACTGCTGATTGACGGGGAAGTTGTTCAGGTAGGTTGCGCCGCATGCAATGTTGTAGGTCATGGCGCGCAGGAAGTGGTTGGGAATCATCTGGTGCGAGTGTTGGCGGAGACGGTCGTAGCTCGCATTGTCCCGCGCGCAGCGGGCCCCCCAGTGGTTGACGGCACCGCTGGCCCAGACGCCGACGCGTCCGGCAACGCTCTGCTCCATCGTTTTGTCCGTGGTCTCTTCCATCGAAGGTATGAAGACATCCGCAAATTCCCCGGACAGCAGACGCGACCACAGCGGCATGTAGATGATCGACTGCCAGAAGGCGTGTTTGGTGCGCACATAAATCTGGGCGTTCTTGCCTTGGAAGTGCTCTGCCATGGGGTAGAAGTGGTTGTCGAGCACGTAGTCGAAACCGTCGCCGTAGTGCTCCAATTCGGGATAGATGAAGACCGACTTCTTGCCGCCCGCGGCATCGGCGACTTTCATCATAGTATCGGTACTGAACATGTAGGGATCGTTGCCGTGGCCGCCCCAGAAGGCGATGCCCGCGCGCCGCGTGTTATAGAGAGGGAGGATTCGATTCAGGGCCTGCTGCTGCGTCAGAACGTATTGCTTGCGCCGGTCGCGTCTGTCGCGGTATTTTTCGCACTCAATGCCTGAACGATCCCAGTCTTCCACCATGGGCATGTGCTTGCCTTGCAGGAAAACCGGGCTCCCGTATCTGGCTGTGAGATCGAGGGCCCGTTCTTCGAGGTCACCCGACAAGCTCTCCGTCATGAAATAGACGGGCAGCGGCTCGCGCTCATGGGGCGGACGCTTGAAACTCTGCAATTGCCGGCGTACGGTGGCCGTGTTGTCAAGTACGTTCCGCAGCTTGCCGGATGGCTTGAACTTGGTGTAGGCGCTCTTCCATTGCGGATTGCTCGTGTCGATAACGTGGATGCAGCTTCCGCCGGACTGGGCGCTACCCAGGATGACGTGGCCCGTGCTCGGATCTTTCCAGAGGTCATTAAAGGAATATCCGCAGCGGAGGACTTCCGTCTCGTTTATGTCTAGGTCGACCGGAGCTACAAGGATTCGCGAACCGAAGAGGATTAGGTAGCGCTCGCTTCCCGGGTTGCCGATGCTGACGGTCTGCGCCACGCGATAGCCGAATCCGTCGATTCGGCGACGAAGGTCTTGCATCTCGAGGGCCTTTTGGTCACCGGATGTCAGATCGATACGGACGGCCGCCGCATCTTGAATCATGCTGCTGGAGCCCAGAATGATCTCATCCACGCCGTCCCGGTTGACATCGCTGGTGCGGAAATCTCCATAAGTTGAACCCGCGACGATCTTGCTGATCGTCTGGAACGGCTTTTCTTCGAGGGGATGAAAGAGATAGATGGACCCCTGCGTGGCATTGCTGTTGAGCGTTCCGTGAACAGCCAAGACATGCAAGCCATCGGGCCCGCGGATCTTTCGCAGGAAATTGGCGACATGCAGATACTTTGGAGGGATTCTCTTCTCCGCGGCTTTGCCCCAGGACTTCTCCACGGAGTAGTCGGAAGAGGGGATGGTCTTGATCAACTCGCCTTGGGCTGAAAGGTAATAGACGTTCTTGTCGTAACCGCCGCAGACGACATAGGGCTTGCCGTCGTGTTCGACGACACAGACGGCATTCATCGGCGCATCATTTCGCTTGAATTTCCAACGAAGTTCGCCTTGGTCACCGAGGCAGTAGACCGTTCCATTGGCGTTGGCGGCCAGCACTTCGTCGGAACCGTCTCCCGTAATGTCGTCACACCAGACATCCCGGTTCATGAAGCCGGACAGCGTGTTCTTCCACAGCACCGTCCCCTCGTAGTCCATCCCCAGAACAGTGCCCTCATAGCTGCTGGCGACGATATAGGAGCGTCCATCCGCATACGCCGTTCGGACCTTCGAGATGGTCAATCCAGTATCGAAGCTGAGCAGCGCGGAGGCGTCGTCAGCCGCCGCGACACTCTGACTGAGCGCCCCAATCAAGACAATCGCGACGATCAACGATGGAGGGTCGGTTGTGCTTTTCATGATTCCCTTATGCACGCCGGTACGGGGCTTTCAGCCGCCGCGCTGGCCCCGGAGTCGTCAAACCCTGGAGCGGCTTGGCCGACGCCTACTTTGGTTTGAAGCCTTCGTTCCGTTTGACTCCCACGTTCGTGCTGTCGAATGAGCGAGTAATCGTCACGGGACGGTCGAATCAGTGTGACCGACAAAGGTATCAATTTATCTTACAGAGTAAGGCGCCCGGAAAGAATAGCTTCCGCGTATTGGGGTGGCGCAATTGGCGAAATTGACTCCCGGCAAGTATACTCTGGCAATGAAGCCAAGCACTACAAGAGGTATAGGAGACAGTAATATGAAGTCCGCTGCAATTCTCGCGCCCGTAATTGTTCCTTTCGTATTGCTCTGCCAAACGGTATTCGGGGGTCCGCCGCCGCAATGGCAGCCCGGTGCCGCGTCGGAGTTCGAGGTCGGCACGCAGTTGCGGCCCTGGACCATCCAGGACGAAGGGATAGACACGATTCTAGACAACTGCCAGTCCATGGCCGGCGTGAACAACATCTATCTGATTGTCATCATGCACGAGGAACATCGTCCTTTCCAGGCGAAGAAGTTTCCGCACAACCCGGTGCGAGAGACCTTCATGGCGGAAGATTCCACCGTGGCGTGGTTCCCCGACATGAAGCGGTACGGGAAGATCAAACCGAGGCTCTCCGAGTATGATTGGATTCGAGAAACGGATTGGCTGAAGCTGACGATCGACGCCTGCCGCAAGCGAGGACTCGGTGTCGGCGCCGAAATCTCGCATTTTCCGATGCCCAAAGCGATGCTCACGAAAGACTCGATGTGGGTCCAGAGGAACGTCCATGGAGATCCGGTGAGCAGGCCGCGATTCTGTTGCCACCATCCCGACGTCCGTCAGTACATTCTCGGACTGTTCGGTGATCTGGCAGCCAACTACGATTTGGATTACATCCAGACCTGCCAGTATCTCGGCGGCGAATGCTTCTGCGAGCACTGCATTCGGGCCGCGAAGGAACTAGGGTTCGATATGGAAGCTGCCATCCCGGTTCTGCGGAAGAACAAGGACGCCGAGCCCTATCGAGAACAGTATCGGAAGTTCCGTCGCGAGGCCAACACGCGGTTCTTAGGGGACATTGCCGAGACGATCCGTAAGGAGAACCCCAAGTGCCATCTGCGCCTCAACGACGTCTATAGCTGGGGAGGCCACGACCCGTATGCCAAAGGCTACGACTTCAAGGCGATCGGTCCCCATCTCGGCTCGATGGTCAATCAGGACCACCAGGAACAGAAGGGACGGCCGGACGAAGACTTCGCGCACCGGAAGGCGTGGCTGGCCTACAACCGCAGATGCTTGGGTCCTGATACGCCGCTGCTCAGCGGAATCGCCGCGCGCATGCGGGCAACACCGGAACTGGTCCGCCGCGGGATCAAGGAAGTCGAGGCCATGGAACTTGATGGCTATGCTCAGTTCGACGAAGAACTCGCCGAGGAATGGGGCGTGCAGACGTCCGCCGAGGGAACCGCATCCTTCGCTTTTGACCTTCCCTCCGGTACGTACGATGTCCGCATCACCCATTTCGACGGGCCAGTCGGCCAAAGCGAGGTGAAGCTCTCGATCTCCGGCAAAGAGAAGGCATCCTTCAAGTTGGACGAAGACTGTAATTGCTGGCGTTGGCGCCGGTTCGACAACATTGCGATCAACACCGGTGACCGGGTCACACTCACCGGCAAGGCAGACCGGGATGATCTGGCCCGGCTCGATTTCGTGGAATTTATCAAGAAGTAGTTGTCGTTTGGCCGCGCTGGCGACTCGTTTTGAGAATGGCCACCGGTCGGTTATGCTATACGGTGACACTATGCGATGGACACGGCTTCGCTTCAGGGCGTGTGGTGGCCGGATGATGAGCCAAGTCAGGTGAGTATTCAGGAGATGCGATGAAACGATCACGACAGACCGCCGCCGAACAGAGAGTGACGCGGCGCCGGGCGCTGCAATCGACAGTGGGGGCGGCGCTGATGTTCGGCGCTGCCCGGTCGGGGGCCGCCGCCGAGGATCGCTCCGCCAAGCGCGCGAAGGAACTGCGGGGGCGTATTCGACAATCCGTATGCCCTTGGTGCTTCGATCCCATGCCGCTGGAGACGCTTTGTCGCCACGCGGCGGCCATGGGGATTCAATCGGTGGAACTGGTTCAGCCAAAGGACTGGCCGATCCTGAAGAAACATGGCCTGGTCTGTGCGATCGCCGGCAGTCACAGTTTCACCAAGGGCTTGTGCGACCCGGCGAACCACCAGGTGTGTACCGAGAGTCTGCGAAGCCGAATCGCCGAATGTGCCGTCGGCGGCGTCCCCTCGGTGATTACCTTCTCCGGGGTGGGCAACGGCATTTCCAGCGACGCCGGCTTGAAGAACACCGTGGCCGGATTGAAGCAGGTCATCGGCCATGCCGAGAAGAAGAAAATCAACATCTGCCTGGAAGTACTTAACACACGGGTCGACAAGACGATGATCGGCGTGCCCGGCTATCTGTGCGATACCGTGGAATGGGCCGTGGAAGTGTGTCGGCAGATCGGCTCTCCCCGAATGAAGGTCCTGTTCGACATCTTCCACGTGCAAATCATGCAGGGCGACATCATCACGCGCATACGCCAGTACAAGGAGTTCATCGGGCACTACCACACGGCGGGTGTCCCCGGGCGACACGAGATCGACGACACACAGGAGATCAACTACCCGCCGATCATGCGGGCCATCGTGGAGACGGGATACGAGGGATACGTCGCTCACGAGTTCATCCCAAGGCGAGACCCGGTCGAATCGTTGCGGCAGGCTGTTGCGCTGTGTGACGTTTGATCGCGCGGCACGCAATCAACGCTGATGTTCTGATGGATGTTGCCGAAAACCGCTTGCCCGAGGCATGGCATCGCCAAAGCACTTGCTTCGCTCGGGGCCCGACAGTTCGGGGAAGAAGCGGTAATAGTCGGCCGAGGGAAACCGGGCCTTGACGGCCCGCAACTGCGCCGCCAGCGTCTGGCATTGCCTCCGGGCTTCCTCCTGGTCGGCGATCAACAGTACCTGATGATTTGCCGACAGCGTGCGACCGTCCGCACTTTGGAGTTTTACGGCAACGCGAAACGTCTCGCCCAGCTTGCCATGCACCTTCCACTCGAAGGCCTCATACGTCGCGGAACTGTCGGGGGGGACGTCGCCCACGTGATAAGTCTTCGTCGCCACTTGTTTTCCCCGCTCGTCGGCGACTTCCACACTCAGGGAACAGTCTTTGAACTCCTCGTGCAGATCGTTGACGATCCAGAGCGTGGTCTGGAACATCTCGCCCGGTAACCATCGCCGCTTGTCACATTGCAGCGAGACCAGAAGGGGCTGGCAGGCCCGCTTGACGCAGTCGTACGAGTGTTTTTGCACCTGAAAGTAGTCCACGATTCCCCACTTCATGTCGGGCGCATAGGTGATGAAATGGCAGATGGATATGGCGCTGGACTTCGGCTTCCGCCGGCGCATGTGCTCGATACCCCATTGAAAAATCTCGCCCTGGGCCATTTGTGTGGCAGCGACGAATTGCTCCAATGAGCCCGTGCGCTGGTCGCCGAACAATTGGTAATTCAGAGCGCGGAACACATCGAGGTCGGCCCAGTGGTAGCCCCAGCTCGGCCCCGGCGGCCACAGTTCGTCGGGAGGAACGAACTTTCGGAGGCTGGCCACATTCGGCACGGAACTGACGGCAAACTCCGGAATCACCGCATAGTCCCATCCGGCGATGTAGTCTTCCATGAGTTGGGCGCCCATGGCATAGAACAGGGCGTGTGTGTGGCCGCTGTCCTTCTTCCCTCCCAGACCCAACTCTCGGATGATCGGTGGCCAGTTCAAGGGCGACGTGGGTACGTAGGGCAAATCGCTGTAGGGGCGGATCGCTCGGCCCAAGCCGACCAGGAACTCGGCGTTGTATTCCAGCCCCTGGCTGCCGTAGAACATCTCTTCGCCGCCTTCCAGCAGCACCACGGACGGATGGCGGCGCAATTGCTTGATCACCGCGATCGCTTCCGAGTAGGTGGCGTTGCGGAAGGCTTCGTCCTCCGGCAGACGTACGGAGGCCAACGGAATCAGGTCCTGCCACACGGTGATGCCCAGTTCGTCACACAGATCGTAGAACTCGTCCACCTCGGTCGGATGCCAGCCGAAGATCCGCAGGTTATTGAGATTCGCCGTTCGGGCCAGTTGCACCAGCGTGCGATACTTCTGGGGGCTGTTGCGGCCGTAGAAGATGTCTGGAGGGCCACCCCAGTTCGCGGAGCGTAGGAACAGACGCTTACCATTGATCATCAGCGTCCACGGATGTTGGACCTCGTCGGCAGTGTAGCCGGGATTGCGCTGCATGCGGATCTCGCGAATACCGAATACGGTTTGCGTCTGATCCGACAATACACCCTTGGCGTCGAGAACCGACGTCTCCACGACATAACGGTTCGGTCTTCCCAATTCCCACGGCCACCACAGTTTCGCGTTTGGGATTCTCACGGACACCGTTGCCGTCGTCTGGCCGCCGGCCACTGGGACCGAGACATCCGCAACGTAGGGACCGGCTGCAAAATCCTTGCCTCGCACGACCGCACGCACGCGCGCCTTTCCCGTCTTGGCCGAATCTTGGCCAGCCAGACTCACTTGTACCTGGACCGTGGCCGAGCCGTCGGCGTGAATCTTGCTGGAGGGATAGACGTCGTCGAGTCGCAGCGGGCCTGTCGCCTCCAACCGGATTGGCTTCCAAATGCCGATGGGAGCGAGTGTTCGCCAGTAATCGCCGTGCCAGGCGAATTTCCGTCCGGCGACGTTGCGGTAGGAACGTGGGGGAGGATCGAGACGCACCGCCAGGCCGTTGGCGCGACCGTCGGAACGGTACCGGAGGATTGAGCTCACGTCGAACTCGAAGGGGGAGAACATGCCCTCATGGTGCCCGAGGCGCTTGCCGTTGAGCCAAACATCGCAAGAGTAGTCAACGCCTTCGAAGACCAAGCGGATTGTCTTGCCTTGCCAATCCTCGGACACCCCGAACTGGCAACGATACCACCACTCCTTCTCCATAACCCATTTGGCCCGGATCCCGTTGCGGCCGTAGTGCGGATCGTCGATCTCCCCGGCCCGCCAAAGGTCGGTGTATACGTCGCCCGGCACTTCGGCGCCGTTCCAGTTGTACCAGCTCGACGCGACCTCACCGAAGAACTCGTGGAAACCCTCACGCACACCCTGTCCGGGCCGAATGCCCTCCATTTGCCAGCGCTGCCCGCTCAGATCCAGCGTGAGTCGACCAACAGTCGCGTCGGACGGAGGGTCGGCAGCAGACAGAGGTGATGTTGCGTTCCATCCGGTGTTGCCCAATACCAGTACGGCTGCGATCAATGTCGCTCGGCACAATCGATAATCAATCATGGCGTTACTCTCCAACAACTATTCCCTCGCCCTTCTCATTCAAATCGGTCGAGCTTATCACAATCCGTCTCCATGGTACAATGGATTCCGCCGGATGTGGTCATTCGGTTTCTTCTGATGATATTTCATTTCTTTTCGATGGTACCTCACGAATGGGTCCGGTACAATAGTGCCGACGGTAATCCGATCCGCCTTTTGAGGGCCCCGCATCCAAGGACGCCCCATCTCGACGCATAACCAGCCAGAGGAGGAATAATATGCCAGGCAGATCCCAAATCGTGTTACCTTTGCTTCTGACGCTCTGCTCGCTCGGCATGGCGGCGGCGGACCCCGATTCGGGCCAGCCGATTGTCGAGGATGATCTCGTGTTCGAGGAGGTCAACCGGCTGGTCGCAGTCGAGGCGGAACACTTCTACAAGCAAACGCGCAACGAGGTGCGCAGTTGGCACCTCTTCACGCCCCGGCGGCAGCCGGCGGTGACTCCCGATGCCGATCCACCCCACTTGGCCAACGCCAGCGGCGGCGCGTATCTTGAGATCCTCCCCGACACGCGGCGCAATCACGGCGAGAGACTTATCAACGGCGAGAATTTCATCAATCAACCGGGCAGAATGGCCGTGCTGCACTACAAGGTCCACTTCAACACGCCGGGGAAGTACTACGTCTGGGCACGGATCCATTCCACCGGCACCGAGGACAACGGAATGCACGTCGGCATCGACGGCACGTGGCCCGAGACGGGACAGCGCATGCAATGGACCGGCAAGCAGAAGTGGGTGTGGGGGAGTAAACAGCGCACAGAGAAACAGCACGGCGGCGAACCCTTCAAACTCTACCTGACGGTCGACGAGCCGGGCGAACATGAAATCACGTTCTCCATGCGCGAGGACGGCGTCGAATTCGACAAGTGGATCATGGTCCAGAAGAAGATTGACTCGCCACCAGGGGGACCCGGCCCGCCGCCGCGAGTGAAGCGGGGCCAGTTGCCTATGCCGTTTCCCCCGGTCCGCGGGAGGTGACGCATCGGGCGCCCGCGGCCGTCTCTAGGTGTGGTCTCTTGCAGCAACCCGCTTCGCAATATCGAGGAGTGCAATGATGAAGAACAGCCTGTACATCGTAATCGCGTGGAGCCTGGCGGCTTGCGGCCCGATCCTCAAGCACCAGGCCGGGGCGACGGAAGTCACCGGCTTCACACTGGTCAACGCCCAAACCGACCGGGACATCGGACCCTTGCTTGACGGCGGCACCATCGATTTGGCGAAAACAGGTGGCCGGTTGAACGTCCGGGCCGACGTGAGTGGAAAGGTCGCTAGTGTACGGTTTGATCTGAACGGCCAACGCAACTACCTGACTGAAAACGTGGCGCCCTATGCGCTCGGCGGCGACACCAACGGGGATTACCGCGGCTCGACACCCTCGCCGGGGAAGCACACGTTGACCGCGACGCCCTATCCGCAAAAGGGCGCCGCGGGCCCTGCCGGGAAGCGCCTCTCGGTAACCTTCACCGTGGTTGGCCAGGCCCGCGACGTCGCCAGACCGCCGCGCGTGCCTTCCGCGCCGAGCCGGTATCCCGACGTCGTCAGCGCCGGCCAGTTGGGGCCGATCTCTGCGCCGGTCGGTGGCACGGGTCGAGTCCAGGGCGAGTTGAATCGGTGGCACGGAGTGACGGTCGACTTCGAGGGGCCAGCATCGAGCGAGACGGGCAAGCCGAACCCCTTCCTCCACTATCGGCTGAATGTGACGTTTACCCAGGGTGACGCAAAGTATGTCGTACCCGGTTACTTTGCCGGCGACGGCCGAGGCGGCCCGGAAGGCAGTACGTGGCGGGTTCACTTCGCACCGCCGACACCAGGCTCGTGGCGTTACGAGGCCTCGTTTCGTGCCGGCTATCAGGTCAACGTGAGTACCAGCCCAGACGCCGGATCGCGGACCTATTGCGACCGGGCTCTGGGACAGTTCACCGTGGCCAAGTCGGACAAAGCGGGCCCCGACTTTCGTGCCGCGGATCGCGGATTGCTGCGCAACACGGGCAACCACTATTTGACGTTTGCCGGCAGCGGACGTCCCTGGGTCAAGGGCGGCCCCGACATCCCCGAGAATTTCTTCGGTTACGCCGGATTCGACAACACGCCCAAGCCGCGGCATCGCTTCGAGGCACATGCGGTCGACTGGCGCCCGGGCGATCCCGATTGGGACAACGGCCGGGGCAAGCGGATCATCGGAGCCTTCAACTACATCGCCGCGCAAGGCGGAAACTGCGTCTATTTTCTGCCCATGAATATCGGCGGCGACGGCAAAGACACGTTCCCCACGATCGGCGATTACGAGAAGACGCGATACGACAACTCGAAACTCGACCAATGGGAGATCGTCTTCGCGCATGCCCAGTCGCTGGGCATCTTCTTGCACTTCCAACTCGCCGAGACGGAGAGCGGCAACGAGAACTACCACGACGGCGGCCAACTGGGCCCCCAGCGGAAGCTTTACTACCGGCAGATGATTGCTCGATTCGGACACCATAACGGGCTGGAGTTCGACCTGGGCGAGGAGAACGACTACGGGCCGAAGCGGCGAATCGCCTTTGCCGCGTATCTCAAGGCAGTCGATCCCTACGACCATCCAGTGACAACCCATACTCACACGAACAAATACGAGGAGTTCTACGGTCCGCTGCTGGGCAATGCCGACTTCGACATGACGGCCTTCCAGGGGACCCACTCCGGCATGGCGATGGCCGAGGTGATCGCCCAGTGGCGTAAGCGCTCGGCGGCCAGCGGCCAGAAGCTGGCGGTCAGTTTCGACGAACCCCAGAAGATCGAGAACGACGCCCACGACGAGAAGGACGGTTACCCCAACGGTCGGCGGAACAAGATGTGGCCGGCCTACATGTCCGGCGCGGCCGGGTTCGAGTGGTACGTTCAAGCCGATGGTGGTGGCCATGGCTTGGATCACCGACTGGAAGACTTCCGCGAGATGAAGCCAGCTTTGAATTGGGCCGGCCATGCCACTCGGTTTCTCGGCCGTTTGCCGCTGTTGGACATGACGCCCAGTCACGGGCTGGCCAAACAGTCGAAATCGGGTAGTACTTACGTCCTGGCCAAGCCGGGCGAAGTGTATGCCCTTTATGATGACCGCACGGGTGCCGGCCTGCGGCTCGACCTGACCGGCATCTCCGGCGTGTTCGACGTCCGCTGGTTCGATCCGCGTCATGGCGGTGCCTTGCAGGAGGGATCGGTCGCGGCGGTCACCGGCGGCAGCGTCGTGGAGTTGGGCAGCGCGCCGAGTAACGTGGATGAGGATTGGGTCTGTCTCGTGCGCCGACTGAAGCGCTGATCGTTGAAGAGGAAAGCAAGTCGATTCATGAGTCGTTGGCCACAATTGCGTGATTCGTTACGGTCAATCCCCAAACGCTACGTACTGGTTCTCGGCACGTTCTCCCTCTCCATGCTGCTGTATATCGATCGGGCGTGTATCTCGGCGGCTAAAGAGGCATTTGCGCGCTGGCCGGGCTTCGTGACGACGGGAAGATCGTGTTTGAAGGCAGTGCGAGGAATGGGTGTTGGCAATTGGCTTGACGGCACTTGCAGTCTGCGAGCCTGTCTCGGCGGACCGCCGTCCACCCCCGGCAAATGACGTAAGTGCTTGACGGCAAACGAGGACGGGGTTATTAGTAGGGACAGGGCACCAATCGAAACACCGTGTATAGGCGGACGAACACACGGAGGAGAACAACTGATGATTCGTCATTCCTTAATCTTGCTCCTGATCGCATGGATATCCTCTTCGTTCACCTGTACGTTGGCGGTTGCGGATACAGAGGACGCCCGGCCGAACATCTTGTTCTGCATCGCCGACGACTGGGGTTGGCCACATGCCGGGGCGTACGGCGATCCGGTGGTCAAGACGCCGACTTTCGACCGATTGGCCGGTGAAGGCGTGTTGTTTGAACATGCCTACGTTTCGGTTCCTTCCTGCACCCCCTGCCGAAACTCGATTCTGACGGGGCAAGATTTCTGGCGGTTGGGCCGCGGCGCAAGCCTGGCCGGAACGTTGGACGTGAAGCACCCCGTTTATCCGTTGTTGCTACAAGAGGCCGGCTACCATGTGGGCCACTGGCGGAAATGCTGGGGGCCGGGTGACCTGCGGCCCGGCGGATATAAGGGCCAACACCCGGGCGGCACGGTTTACCGCGGCGGCTTTCCCGCGTTTCTGGCGGATCGACCGGCGGGAGAGCCGTTCTGCTTTTGGCTGGGCACTTCGGATCCGCATCGGCCCTACAAGAAGGGCTCGGGGCAGAAGTCCGGCATGGACGTGGACGAGGTTCCCGTGCCGGGGTTCTATCCGGACTCCGAGGTCATTCGCTCCGATATCGCCGACTACTACGCCGAGGTCCAGCGTTTCGACAACGACTGTGCGGCGGCCATCGAGTTGCTCGAGGAAACGGGCCAGTTGGACAACACCATCATAGTGATGACCGGCGACCACGGCATGCCCTTCCCTCGCTGCAAAGCCAACCTGTATGAGATGGGCGTGCATGTGCCGCTGGCGATCCGTTGGGGAAAGAAGATAGCGCCTGGGCGAAGAGTGTCCGATTTCGTCTCGCTGATCGACTTGGCTCCGACGTTTCTCGAAGCGGCCGGCGTGGAGGTGCCGGAGGTTATGACAGGCAAATCGCTGATGCCGATTCTCCAGAGCGAGAAGAACGGAGAAGTGGACGCGACACGGAATCATGCCGTGTTTGGTCGAGAGCGACACGTTCCCGCCCAGGCTTTTCCCAGTTTGGAGGGCTATCCGGCACGGGCAGTCCGCACTGCCGATTATCTCTACATCCGCAACTTCCAGCCGAATCGTTGGCCGGCCGGTTCACCAGAGAATGGGACGTTTTCCATTAAGCTGTTCTCCGATTGCGACAATGGGCCGACGAAGGCGTATCTCATGGAGAATCGCGAGAACCCGAAGATTCGCCCCTTCTACGAACTGGCGTTCGCCAAGCGGCCGGCCGAAGAATTGTATGACATCCAGGCGGACCCGGACCAGTTGGTTAACCTGGCGGCCAACCCGCGCCATGGCGAGGCGAAAACGCGGCTCTCGGAACTGCTCCTGGCTCGATTGAAACAGACGGCCGACCCTCGCGCCACCGGCGGCCCTGTCTTGTTCGACAAGTATCCCTTTTACATGGGCGACTACGACAGGCGCGTCGAAGAGTATCTCAAGGAGCAGACGGAGTAATGCGGGGACGGCGGAGAGTAACACCTACTCGAACACTAACGTCAGGAGTCAAAAATGAGATGTTTCACGATGCTCGCAGCGCTGCTGATCGCGGCAGCCAGTACGCTCGCCCAGGCTGACTCATCAAATGCCGGGAACAGGAAGGACAACGAATCCGTTGAACTTCTCAGCGGTGATGTATTCGGCAACTTTCGGCCCATGGAGCGGAACAAATGGCTACGTGTCACGGAAGTGAAAGCCGTGCCCGATCAGAACGCAATCGAATCCAAGGGCGAAGGCGAGGGCACCATCCTGGTCAACTGGACGCCCAAGAGCAAGCGTGCGCCGTATCTCTTCACCGCCGACGAGTTCGGTGATGTCGAAGTGCGTGTCGAGTTCATGGTGCCCAAGGGTTCTAACTCGGGCGTTTACCTGATGGGTCGATACGAGATCCAGATTCTCGATAGCTTCGGCGTCGAGAAGCCGACGCACGGCGACCTGGGCGGTCTGTATCAGCGCTGGGACACCAGTCGCGGCAAGGGCAAGGCCGGGTATGAAGGCGTTCTGCCACGCGTCAACGCCGCCAAGGCTCCGGGCGAGTGGCAAACGATCGACATCGTCTTCCGCGCCCCTCGTTTCGATGACGACGGCAAGAAGACCGAAAATGCCCGCTTCATCAAGGTGCAGGTGAACAGCCGGACCGTTCACGAAGATCAGCCCGTCACCGGCCCGACCCGCGCTCATCCACTGGCGAGCGAAGCGGCCACTGGGCCCATTGCCATCCAGGGTGACCACGGGCCGATTGCCATTCGCAGTTTCACCGTCCGCGAGATCGAGATAGATGAATAATCTCTGCTTCTTGCTTACCTTCGACACATTTCCCCATCGCGAGGCACCTCATACCGATGACGACGCGACGCAACTTTCTCAAGCGTGCCGCCGCCGCTGGCGCAGTCTTTTCAGTCCCCATCATCTTGCCGAGCCGGATCGCCCGCGGCGCGGATGCAAGCAAGCCGTCGCTGGCGGCCATCGGTGTCGGCGGTCCTCGCGGTCGGTACAGCCAGGGTAGCTACATCGCCCGACAGGCCCGTAAACTGGCCACCACGATCGCCGTCTGCGACGTCGACGACCAGCATACGGCCAAGTTTCACGACAACTTCAAGGAGAAGACCGGCCGCGGTCTGAAGATGTACGGCGACTACCGTGAACTGCTCGAAAAGGAACGGCCCGACGTGGTGACAATCGGCACGCCCGACCATTGGCACGTCCCGATTTCGATCGCCGCACTGAGATCGGGCTGTGATGTCTACTGCGAAAAGCCGCTCACGCTGACCATCGAAGAGGGTTTTGAGATCCGCAAGGTGGTCAAAGAAACCGGCAAGGTCTTCCAGGTGGGCACGCAGCAACGAAGCCAGCGCAACGGCTTCTTCCTTCGCGCGGCGGCGATGGCGCTGAGTGGCCGGCTGGGCGACAACCTCAACGCCTATCTGGCCATCGGCGGCGGGCCGGCTGAAGAACCGTTTGAAACAGCCGCCACACCCAACGATCTCGACTGGAACCTCTGGCTCGGTCCCGCGCCCAAAGTCGACTACTGTCCAGAGCGCCAGAAGATGTTCCGCTGGTTCTTTGAGTATTCGGGCGGCAAGATGACCGATTGGGGCGCGCACCACGTCGACATCGCCCAGATGGCCCTCGGCGCAAGCGACACTGGTCCGATTCGTGTGAAGGCGAAGGGCAGTTTCCCGCCGCTGGTGCCCGACAACTTCGATTGGGACGCGCTGCTCGAAGGCAAGGAAACCCTGCCGAACGGCTATAACACGGCCACGGGGTTCAGCATCGATCTCGAGTTCGCCAACGGGACCGTGATGAACGTGAGCCATCACTACACTCGCCAGGGCGACAACATCAACTTCAACAACGGCATCCTACTGGAAGGCGACAAGGGCCGCATCTTCGTCAACCGCGGCAAGCTGGTCGGCGGCCCGATGGAGGACCTGACCGAGGCCGATCACTCGGCACTCAACGAACTGATCGTCAAGCTGTCCAAAGGCAAGCAACCGACCAGCCACATGGAGAACTTCTTCAACTGCATCGAGGACCGCAGCGAGCCGATGTCCGACGTCTACTCGCACCACCGTACGATGACCTCCTGCCACCTATGCAACATCGCGCTGATGCTCGGTCGCGAATTGACGTGGGATCCCCAGAAGGAAACGTTCCCGGACGACGAACAGGCGATATCGCTGATGTCGCGAGCGAGCCGCGAGGTCTGAGTGCCCAGACAAGAGGCACGGAGGATGAGTGATGAGTAAAGACGTTATGCTTTCCAGTATTCTCGCAAGACTTCCAGCAGGCCCGGTGTGAGCCGCGCGTAGCGATCCTTTTGGCCCTTGCCCCGGCGAACCCGAATGACCATTCGATCGCTGTCGACGTCCTCCACACGCAGGTTGAGATTCTGTGTTCACCAGGGAAGAGTAATGGTCGCCAGACAGGTGTCGCTAGCAGACAGAAGGATCAATTCCATGAAAACCGTGACTTGGACAACAACGGTGGCTCTCATTGGTATCCTCATCATTTCTGACGTGACCGCGCTTGCGAAGCATGAGAAGAACGCTGGCCGGCGGCCGCCCAGTTTCATTGTGATGATGGCTGACGATCTCGGGGCGGCGGAATTGAGTTGCTACGGCAACACGAAGCACCAAACGCCGCGGCTGGACGAACTCGGGTGCAAGGGCATCCGGTTCGACACCTGCTACTCGACGCCGATCTGCCATCCCACGCGATTCGAGATCATGACCGGACAGTACGGGCACCACAACCGTGTGTACCACTTTCCCGGCCGCCCCGGCGGGCCGAGTCCCGCCGACGATGAGATCGCCAAGCATCTCACGTTCGTCCAGGTGCTTAAGTCCGCGGGCTACGCGACCGCTCTGGCCGGCAAGTGGCAATTGACCGGCAAGCATCCGACCCTGATCCACGAGTGTGGCTTCGACGAGTATTGCATGTGGGCCTACAAGCACAATCTGCCCGAGGGCGTCGAACACACAGGCGCCTGGGAGGGCAAGCCCGGCACCAAGACCTGCCGCTACTGGCACCCGTCGATCGTCCGCAACGGCAAATACGTACCCACGACCATCAGCGACTACGGCCCCGACATCTTCGCCGATTTCGTGATCGATTTCGCCAGGCGACACAAGGACGAGCCGTTCTTCATCTACTACCCAATGTGCCTGACCCACGCGTGGCACCTCCCTACGCCCGATAGCGTGAAGTCGGAGGAGTCGAAACTGAAGCACTCGCAAGCCAACTTCCCGGCCGACGTCGAGTACACGGACAAGATCGTGGGCAGGATCGTCGACGCGATGAAGGAACTGGGCATCGCCGACAACACGGTGATTCTCTTCACCGGCGATAATGGCACCGGCGGCCGCGGCAAAGGCCAGACGACGGAACTCGGTGCCCGGGTGCCAATGATTGTCTACGGACCCGGAGTCGTGAAGGGAACGGGGCTCTGCAAGGAACTGATCGACCTGTCCGACGTGTTTCCCACGTTGATGGAGATGGCCGGGGCCGACGTGCCCGATGGCCACGTGGTCGACGGGCGTAGCTTCGCACATCTGCTCCGCGGCGAGCAGGGTCCGGTTCGCGACTGGATATACGCCTACCTTGGCGGCCGACGCGTTGTCCGCACGAAACGCTGGTTGCTGGAAAACAACTCGCCGACCCAGTTCGGCCAGTTCTACGATTGCAGTACCTGTCGCGACGGCACGGACTACAAGAAAGTCACGGAATCCAACGACCCGGAGGTGGTGGCCGCCCGACGAATGATAGAGAAGATCTTGACCGACAAGCCGGTGCCCGATGTTTCTTGGGAAGACCAGAGCGTGAAAAAACCACGCAAGAAACGTGCCCCCGAAGAAAAGAGAAAACGTCAGCCGGCCGGTAAGAACTGAAGGATGCTGGTCAAGGCAACGGGCTTATCAATCGGCTGGCACGGGCAACACATGGATCAGTAGCACGATCACGCCGTCGAGCCCCGCGCCGCGGGATCGACGAGAAGAAGAGGCGGAAGTCATCTCTTCGAGGAAGCATACCGACCCGGTACGCCGCATTTCCGGGATCGGACCGACTTTGCATCGGTACGCCGGCCCCAAGTAGTCGAGGGGACGCTCTGCTCGGAGGCAAAACGCCCTGGCTGGGAGAGGTTTGCTCCCGGGAGTGTCCGGCCATCTCCAAACGCCGGCTCGTTGTCGGGATTCGCTGTGGCTGGCTTCTGGGATGCGAAACAGAACCACGGCTGGTACAATGCCAGACGTTCTTAATCGAACTCCAGATGAGTAGCACGGATCAGCAATGTGGCGCGGATCCTGGGCCGAAATGAAGCAGGCGACGGCCTCCGCCGTCCAAGCGACATTTGGGAAGTGCAATTGACCGCGAAGTCGAGGATTATTCAATCATGCGTTCCACAACTCTCCTGAGCATGGTGCTCCTGCTGACACAAGCTACCGGGTCCCGGGCGGGAGCTGGCCCGCTGCGCCTGTGGTATGACAAGCCTGCCGGCAACTGGGTCGAGGCCCTGCCCGTAGGCAACGGCAACATGGGCGGGATGGTATTCGGAGGTATCGCCGAGGAGCGTATCCAATTCAACGAGGACACGTTCTGGAGCGGCAAACCCATCGACCGGCAGAGTCCCGAGGCGGTAGAGAATCTGGACAGGATTCGCCGGCTCCTGTTCGACGGAAAGCAGAAGGAGGCCGAAAAACTGGCCATGGACAAGTTCATGGCCCGGCCGTTGCGCCAGGAGACCTACCAGACTTGCGGGGATCTGGTTCTGAAAGTCGATCTGCCGGAGGAAGCCGAGACGGAGGATTACCGGCGGGGTCTCGATCTCGATGCCGCGCTGGCAACCGTTTCGTTCAAGCACCGCGGTGTCACGTACCGTCGTGAGGTGTTCGCAAGCTATCCCGCCAGGCTCATCGTGATCCGTCTCACGGCCGACAAACCGGGCAAGATCAGTTTGACGGCATCATTGGCCACGCCGCACGCGGACAACAGGGCGTCCGTCATCGACGGAAATACCGTCGTGCTGAACGCCGGGGCCACGACCCATCAACGCACGGGGGTGGAATGTCAGCTCAGAATGGAGGCAAGGGCGAAAATCTTGGCCCAAGGAGGAAGCTTGGCCGTGCAGGACAACGCGCTGGTTGCCAGCAGCGCCGACGCCGTCACGATCTTGCTTGCCGCTGCAACGAACTACGTAGACTGGAAGGACATCAGCGCGGATCCCGGCATGCGCTGCGCCGAGCGGTTGAAAGCCGCGGCCGGGAAGCGTTTTGACGAACTACTTGCCGCGCACCAGGAGGACCATCGTGCCCTGTTCAGGCGGGTAACATTGGAGCTGGGCGCAACGGCGTCGGCGGTGCTACCCACCGATCAGCGTGTCAGACAGTTTGCCAGTCAGCCGGATCCCAGTCTCGCCGCGCTCTATTTCCAGTACGGCCGATACCTGCTCATCGCCAGCTCGCGCTCGGGCAGTCAGCCGGCAAACCTGCAGGGCAACTGGACGGCCGAGCTCTTTCCGCCCTGGGACAGCAAGTGGACGATCAATATCAATACCGAGATGAATTACTGGCCCGCGGAAGTCACCGGACTGGGCCAGTGCGCCGAGCCCTTGTTTGCCATGGTCGAAGACGTTGCCGTAACCGGGCGGCGCACGGCCAAGATGCTCTACGGTGCCCGGGGATGGGTCGCTCACCACAACATCGATATCTGGCGCGGCACCGAGCCGATAAACAACGCCAACCACGGCATCTGGCCGACCGGCGGCGCATGGCTTGCCACGCATCTCTGGGAGCACTACCTCTTTACCGGCGACAGGGAATTTCTGGCGAAGCGCGCGTATCCGGTATTGAAGCAGTGCGCCCTGTTTTTCGCGGATGTGCTGGTTGTAGACCCCCGCAGCGACGGCAAATGGCTGATCTGTGGGCCGTCGAATTCTCCCGAACAAGGCGGCCTGGTGATGGGCCCCGCCATGGATCACCAGATCATTCGCGCCATATTCGAGGCCGTCATCGATGCCAGCGTCATCCTCGACACGGATGCGCAGCTTCGTGCCGAGCTTCTCGCGCTGACGGACAAGATCGCTCCCAACCGGATCGGACGCTTCGGCCAACTCCAGGAATGGCTTGAGGACAAGGACGACCCCAACAACAAACATCGCCACCTCTCGCACTTGTGGGGCGTCTTTCCCGGCAGTGAAATCTGCATCGTCAAGACGCCGGCCCTTGCCAACGCCGCGGCCGTCTCGTTGAACCACCGCGGGATGGGCAACGTCGGATGGTCACTCGCATGGCAGGTCAACCTCTGGGCACGGCTGGGGGAGGCGGACAAGTCCTACGCGGCCTACATCGCGCTGATCGCGCGGAACGCGAATCCCAACCTCTTCGACCAGTGCTTCTCGGGCCGGCCTCTTCCGTTCGAGATCGACGCCAACTTCGGCGGGCCGGCCGGCTTGGCGGAAATGCTGGTCCAAAGTCACGTCCGAAAGGACGATTCCCGGTTGTCCGACCCCACCGGCGCGCCGTTTGAAATCAACCTGCTTCCCGCCCTGCCGGCCGCCTGGCCCGAAGGCCGCGTTACCGGTCTGCGCACACGCGGTGGATTCGAGGTGGACATCTCCTGGAAGAACGGCAAGCTCGATGAGGCGCTCGTCCGCTCGAAGCTGGGTTACGGCTGCCGCATCCTAAGCAAGACGCTCGTGAAGCTGACGTCGGGGCCCGGCGCGCCGAAAACCGGAACTGGTACGGTCAGAGGAAGCGTCTTGGAGTTCGGCACGGAAGCGGGCCAGTCGTACCGCCTCGAAGGCGGCTAACCGAACTTGAGCACGAACACGACAACGCGCTCATGTCACGCCCACGTCGGTGCCTAACGCCCCAAGGATTTGCTTGATTCTTTCGTCGATAGCCACCAGAATGGAGGTGGGCTCGGAGGGAAACTCGCAAGCAGGCCTCGGACGACGACTGCGATGGACAATGGACTCGCGAAGGTGTCGCTCAACCTCGGAAGAGAACAATTCACATGAGAAGATATTGGCTGATTACAGTAGTATCAGTTTTGACGGGCGTTCTTGCCGCGGCTGCGAGGGCGGAAACGCTCCATTGGAACGTCGGGTCAAAATTTGGTGCATCCGTGGAAGGGATCCGCCAGGCAGTCTTCGAGGCAAGAACTCACTTCAGTAAGGCGCCCAACGATAGGGTGGTTTTGGAATTGGACGAAGGTTCGTTCTATCTGGAGGACAACAGCGGCAGCAAGGGAACCATCGATCTGAGCGGGGTTCGACCGGGCCCGAACGGTCGCCTCGCCTTTCAAGGGAAAGGGATCGACAAAACAATCCTGGTTTTCAGCGATAACAAGCATGCCATTTACGGACGGGACGTCTATCGCGTGACCATGGCCGACATGCATATGACCCGCAAGATCTACACCGTCAGTCAAGGGCTGGTCGTCGAGACCGCTCCCGGCAGAGTTGTTCTCGAAATACAGGAAGGGTTTCCGACGCCGGCGATGATATTCAATCCGCTTAGCAAGCAAGGGCGTTTCCTGCGACGTTACACGAACAGCCGGACCGATCCGCAACTCGTTCAAGAAGACAATGAACAGATACCCTGGACGCGTGCCAAACATCTCGATGGACGGCGGTGGGAGATCGAACTGAAGAGAAAGAACCAGTTGGCCAGTTATGCCAAAGGCGCCTTGATAGGCATCAAGTCGAAACACGGTGGAGAAACGGAGTTTGGCGGCCAGGCCTATTGGTTCATGGGAGGCTCCGACTTCATATTCGAGTCGGTCAAATGGACCCACAAGAGCCGAGGTGTGTTCCGAGGTGGGTTCAGCAGAGTGCAGTTCCTGAATTGCGTCACGGATCGTTCTCCACCGATCAACGGGCAGATGCCTTGCCTGGCGTCGCCCGGGGGCGGGCCGCAGATTGGACAGCCCAACGACCCTCCAACAACCGGCAATGTAGTCAACAACTGCCGATTTGTCGGATCTGGTGATGATGCGGTTGCTTTCTTCAATGCAAGCGGCGAAATCAGCAATTGCTACATTCAGGATGCTTTCTGCCGCGGCATCTTGGCGGCCAACAGTCCGATTGCGGTATTGACGAACAACACGGTCATTCGATGTCCAGTTCAGCAGAGCAAGGATTATCGTCTACCGAAATACCAGGATAAGGCACGTGCGAATGAATAGCGTGGACTGCCGAACGAATCGCTCAACCGGAGCGGTGGTTAAGAGGCAGAAAGCGTGTCAGGACCGGCCGGATAGAGATAGACTACGACAACCTCCTCAACCACCTCGGAAACACCCCGCGAAGAGAGGTCTCCGCCTTGAGGCCATCCCAGGCCAAACGCAATGATTGGAGAACTGACGATATGAAACGACGAGAGATGATGAAGACGAGCGCCCTTGCTGTCTGTGGGGTGGTTGCAGGGCAGCGGTTTTCGTGGGCGGGCTCGAAGGAGTCGGCCGCACTGCTGTTGGAAGCGGCGCAGTTTCAGAACCATGGCGGGTGGGGACTCGACTCGCAGTACATGGACATCATGGGCTCCGGCTTCCTCATCGCACACGGGATCGGCAAGCCGGTCGAGAATGCAGTCGCGAAGGTGAAGTTCCCAGAGACGGGAACCTACAAATTGTGGGTGCGTACACGCGACTGGGTCGCGCCCTGGAAAAGGCCGGACACGCCGGCGACCAAGCGGGCCAACGGAACGCCGGGGATCTTTGAGGTGAACGTGAATGGCAAAGCGGTTGGAACATTCGGCGATGAGGGTGAAGAGTGGTATTGGCAGGACGGCGGAACTATTGAAGCGAGCAAGCTGGACTCCGAGATCGCGTTGCACGATCTGACCGGATTCGCTGGTCGCTGCGCGGGCGTGTTCCTGACGAAGGACTTCGATCTGGTTCCTCCGGACGGTGGCGAGGCGCTCGCGGCCTTCCGCCGGAAGTGGCACGGCTACCCCGAAAAACCGGAGGAGGCCGGCAAATACGAGTTTGTTGTGGTCGGCGGCGGCGTGGCGGGTATGTGCGCGGCCGTGGTGGCGGCGAGGCGCGGGGTGAAAGTCGCGCTGATCCAGGATCGTCCGATGGTAGGCGGCAACAACAGCTCCGAGGTGCGAATGCATCTTTCGGGAACGGCCCGTAGCAATTACTCAGATACGCTCGGTGACGTGCTGGCCGAGATCGATGTGCCGCGCGAAAAGTTCAAGGGCGGGCGCCCGATGCACACCGGCAGCGCGTTCATTGACGACCGGAAGAACACCATCGTCATGGCCGCCGATGTCGCGTTTTTCCCGCTTCACCGCATGCAGCAGGTGGAAATGAAGGACGGGCGTAT
>CAYUIQ010000130.1:0-24654 GCA_964444795.1 uncultured Planctomycetaceae bacterium | reverse complement strand
CGGCAATCGCCCGCCCTCGCCGGCCTCCGTCGCTGAAGACCTGCCGTCCGTGCCGAACGAGAGTTATTTTGCCAACGAGGAGGCTTGCACGCGGGAGCGGAAAGCACTCGACATCGCAGTGGGACGGATCGCTAGTGCTCTCCAAAAGAAAGATGTTGCTCTGGCCACCGCGGCTATGCATCCGGCGATCCGGGAGACCTACCAAGGCGTCTTTGAAGAACGGCGGGAAGACCTTGCTCGCCTGGCTGCCGTGCTGGCGACACGCAAGTTGGTAGTCATTACGACCGACCTCGCTGAGTACAAGGTGACCGAGCACGGCCGCGAGTTTCGGATCAGCTTCGAAAAGCACGAGGGAGAATGGATGCTGTCGAGCTTCTAGCGTGTGCCGCACGGACGTGGGGCGTCGCGGCGTCAAGCGTTCTGTTTACGAGATGACTCTGTACCTCGGCGAGAAGTATTCAGACCTTGCCCCCTGCGAGGAAGAGCAATTCGCGTGAGGCAAGGTAAGTGGCCATTCCCGCTGGTTGCACGCGAGTGCCCTTTGTGGTATAGTGGACATGCGTACATTATTCAAGCCGTTCCAGTCCACTACCGCAGACGGAGGATTTTCGATGCTTCCCGAGATACCGGACGAGCAACTGGCGGCCGAACTCGACTCGATCGCCCTGGACACGCTCATGGGCGAGGGGGTTGATCATCCCCCTGTCGATGCGTTCGAGATTGCCCGGGGCATGCGGCTGGCCGTTGCTTGGGACGATCGCCAACGGGGCCGTGCCCGATGCGTGCGTCTGGGGCCTGGCGTGGACGGAACGGGACGGCCGGCGATTTTGCTGCGTCCCGATGACCGCCGCGAACGGCTTCAATGGGCGGTCGCTCACGAGATTGGCGAACAACTGGCCTCACAGGTTTTCGGCCGACTGGGGATCGACGCTCGTGAGGCCGACCCATCCTGCCGCGAACAATTGGCCAATCTCCTGGCCAGCCGCCTGCTCTTGCCGGGCGAGTGGTTTGTCACCGACGGCACGGCTTGCGGCTGGGATCTGCGGGAGTTGAAGGCTCGCTATGCGACCGCCAGCCACGAGCTGATCGCCCGGCGGATGCTCGATTGTTCCCCGCCGGTGATCATCACGATTTTCGACCAGGGGCAGGTGACTTTTCGCCGCAGCAATGTTTCCGGCCGCGTTCCCCCGCTTTCCGCCGGCGAAGAGGCATGTTGGCGGAAGGCCCACGACGCCGCCCACGACGCCGCCCACGATGGCGCCTGGCCGTCGGAGTCGGGCGACGGACTGGGCGAAATTCGCGCCTGGCCCGTCCACGAAGCGCAATGGAAACGCGAGATCCTGCGAACGGAATTGGCCGACGTGTTCGTGTAGCGCATACGACGATCCACGCGGCAAGGCTTGAGAACCCCGCGTGTCGGAAGTAGTATGGTCCTGCGGATGCGCATGCAATAACGCCCCCGTTCCACCTCACGTCAGTCGGGCAAGTGCTAACGATGGAGAACATGATCATGCAGTGTCGAGGTCTTCTCTTGTGCTTGAGTTGGGCGTGCGTCGCGCCGTCGCTGAACGCGGGAGAACTCTATCGGGAACGCTACCGGCCGCAGTTTCACTATACGGTCAAGAAGGGATGGATCAACGATCCGTGCGGGCTCGTGTATCATGCGGGCGAGTACCACCTCTTCAACGATCACAATCCGTTTGGCAACGTGATCCCGGGCGATCTGGGAAACACGAGCAAGCCGCCTTCGCGATGGCCCCATGCGGTCAGCCCCGATCTGGTGCATTGGCGGGAGATGCCCATCGCCATCCTGCCGGACAAGCTCGGGGCGATCTTCTCCGGCCCGGGGGTCGTCGACGCGGCCGATACGGCCGGGTTTGGCACTACCGATGAGAAGACGCTCGTGCTGGTCGACCGTACTTCGCTGGAAACGTTCGGCAACGACGGCAAGCTGTCGATGTCGTCGTGTTTTCTGGCGGATGCGGAGAACCGGTCGCTTGAGGTTTACACCGTCGGCGGCGATGTTCGGGTTGTTTTATTGAAGGTGCATGAATTGAAGTCCTCCTGGCCGGAGCCGTCTGCCGCATTGAAGTGAGAGGTTCTTCGGGACATCTGGCGGTTGGCGCTGGTTGACCACCAGCCCGATTTACCGGGCTTTTCCGCCGAAGGCGGCGGGCGAGACTGGGGGTGGGCGGCTCGCTAAGGACCGGGCCAAAGTTTGCCCGACAGGAAACCCACCGCCTACGGCAGCCGTGTATTGGGCTTCACGGCATCGGCGGGCCGCGGGTTGTCGGGCCCGAAAACGAGCATCTGCTGGTACTCCTCGGCCACGACGAACGATTCGTCGATCTTGCCGTCGGCGTTCTGCACCCGAGAAATGTCCAGCTTCAGATGCTCGGCTAGAAAGGGATAGACGGCCATGCGCTTCGAGTCGCCGTAGTCGTGTCCCTCGGCGGGGAAATGCGCGTTGGCCACTTTGTCGGTCGCGCCGTGTAGACCGTATACGTGGCGGACGTAGGGAAACTCGACCTCGGGCGTGTTTTGCGTCCAGTCCTTGCCGTTGGAGACCAGCATCTGCGGACGCGGCGCGGCCAGTGCGGCGATCTCGGCGTTGTTGGTCTTGTGGTTGGGACCCCAATGGATCGGCATGGAACTCTCGCAAACGCATCCGCCGAAGAAATGGGCCGATACCTGACACACGGGCACCGCAACGGCCACGCGGTCGTCGATCGCCGTGAGGACAAACGTCTGCGTCCCGCCGCCGCTGCAACCGGTCATGCCGATCCGCTTGGGATCGACGCCCGGCTGTGTGAGCAGGAAGTCCAACGCCCGAATGCTGTTCCACGTTTGCAGCCGCAGCACCTCGGGCGTACCGCCATGCGACCAGCCGGCCTCTTTCCAATCGCCGTAGCCGACCATGTCGTACAGCAACACGACCGCACCCATTCGGGCGAGCACCGCACATCGCGTTTGCCGGGCCTCATTGAACCGCCCGCCGTGGCCATGCGGACAGAGAATGCCCGCCAGCGAACCTTTCGCGTCGCTGGGCCGATAGAGCGTACCGGTCACGTAGAAGCCGGGCGAACTCTGAAAGGCCACGTTGGCGACCGTGTAGCCGTCGTAGGCTCGCTCCTTGACAAACATCGGCTCCAGCGGCGTCTTTTCCGGCAGAACGGTCAGTCGGGCGCCTTCCAGTATACCCCGGCGGATGGTCTCCTTTCGCTTCTGCCAGCCGGCCAGATCATCGTACGACTGCTTGAATTGTTCGAGTTCCTTCTTCGCTTCCGCGGGCGTTTGTGCGTTGCCTCGGCGGAGCTTGGGCTGTTGGGCTACCGTCGCCGTGGCGACGAGCAGGAAAGTAAGCACGAGACAAGAGGTAAGGGTACGCATGGCAATTCCTGTTTCTCTTGGGGGTGCTATCGAACAGCGTCGCTTCAATATAGGCGACCGCCAGCGCCGTGCCAACAGAAGGAGGTGAAAGTGTCCCGTGGCTAGCATCAGGCGTCCCGCCAGTGCTTTCTTGGCCGTTGCTTGCTCTCCAGAGCAACCGAGAAACACCGTGCGAGTTGATCGCCTTGAAGCGAGGTGATCATCCACGATGCCCAATGTGGCTGGTCTCCGGATGCCGAGTGCCCGGCTGCGGAATCAATAGCCGTTACGGCTTGTTCTGGTTGTGCAAAGTGCAAGCGAGAAACGTCGCGCGAGTTGACCTTCTCGAAGCGAGATTGGCGTTGCGGCGTGTTCTGATTGTGTAAGATGCAAGCTTCGAGCGGAAGACGCACTGGCAAAATGCCAGTGGCACCCGACGGCTACCGACTATCCAGTGCCTCGATCTCTTCAGCCAGTCGACGGCGGGCTTCAAACACGGCCCGCGGCTCGGGCAGTATCTTGCTGGAGTAGCGGCCGCCGGCGTTGGGGGTCGTTACCAGACCGCTCGCCCACTGCATCGCCGCGCGGGCCGAAGTCGCGTCGAGGCCGGCCGCTTCGGCGCGCTCGATCAAACTGCGAAGCAGGTACAGGTATTCGTAATCCTCGACACCTTCCCGGGCGTTTTCCAGACGGATCGAACTGACCAGGCCTTCGTAGCCGATCGGCGCTCCCGGGTAGATAAGAAATCCGTCGCCGTTGGGGTAGCGGACCCAAAACGAGTTGCCCGGCTCGCTGGTCTGATGGATGTAGGCGTGCCAGCCGAAGCGGTAGGGATCGTGGGTCAGCCAGCCGACACCCCAGAACTCGTACGCACTGACGTCGTACTTGAAACAGTAATGCGGCAGCAACCGCTCGACCGCGCAATAGGGCGTGTCGGTACACATCTGGCCGTCGGTCGTGAACCAGAGCCGGTCGCCGGCGGCGCGCAGCCGGGCCATCTGCTCGACCGGCACGCGACCGTAATGGCCGATCCCCCAGACGTCGAGCGAGCCGTCCCAATCAGGGACGTGTTTCCATGTGCTGCTGTAGATGGGGATCGCCGGGTCGACCTCGTGGATCATTTCGCACAGGGCCTTCATCTGCCGGCGGATATGCGGGTGCTGGTCGAACGGTTCGTCGGAAATGTAGAGCACGACTTTCTTATCCCACCCCTTCTCCTTGAGATGGTTCCAATACACACGCAGCATGGCCTGATACGCCCGTTTGAATTCCGGCCGCAGTTCGCCCCGATCGGCGTCGGCAAATGGCGGATCGCCCTCGTACGGCCGTTGACCGAAACACGTCTTGGGAGGATGACCCCAGCCGAACAGATAGAACGTCCAGGGCGTGTAGGCCACGGGCAGTTTGAGCCGGTCGAAGTAGATCTCGGCCGCCTTGTCGTATTCGGTGAAATCGGCCGTTACCTTGCCGTCGGCGTAAGAGAACCGCGGAAACGGCCGCACCGTGTCGGGACAAAGCCGCCGCTCGGCCATGAACTCCACGATCTCGGGGTACATCTCTTCCAGCGGCTTCCCCCAAAGCGCCCCGCCCGGTCCCAGTCGCACGTCGTAGATCGCCGCCAGATGGCTTTGCACGGGCAGCGTGAAGTCCCAGACCTCAACCTCAAACGGGATCCGAACGGCGACGGTATCACCCCTCCACAGCTTCACGGCCCCGCGATAACGGCCCGAGGGCGTCTCGGCGGTTGTACCCACGGTGATCCAAACGGCCTGGGTCGCGTTGGGCTTCAAGTGGAACGAGCGCCCGGGTATCAGCGGATCGGGCCACAAGCCGGGCCAGCCGTCGCAACCGGCTCCGCGTCGCGGAAACTTGCGATGCCAGGTGGGCGACTCCGAACGATAGTAACTCGTCGGATGATCGATCGGCACGTATCCCACGACGTTGACCTCCACGTCTTCCAATGTCGCTCCGCGGAGACTCACCAGCGATTCGACTTCGACGTGCATCCGTGACGCCGGATACCTCGCGCGGACGGCCAGTTGCAGGACTTCCTTTTCGTTCCGAGCCAGGGCGATTTCGGCCGGGCGCACGTCGCGCGGCACGGGATCGTCGGGAAACACCTTGACGATCGAATCGACCGGCCATGCCTTGAGGCCCTCGCCATCCGCCATCGGCCGGCCTTCGAATCGGGCGAAGCGAGCGGGCGTCGTTTCGACGAGCAAAACACCGTCGTGCCAAACGGTGCCGCTGGTGTTGGTGGTCAGATGGATGCTCATGTTCGCCGCGTCGGCCGGCGCATGCAACAAACCCGAGAGCAGGGTCCAATCGGTTGTTCCGCTCAGCGGCCCGCCGGCGTTTTGCATCGCACCGGTCGAGCAGAGCTTGCCGTCAACATCGTGGAAATGGGCATGGATCCGCAGCCCACCGCCGCTGTCTTTGCATTTTACCCAAGCGGCCGCAAGATAGGCTTTTCCCGGCGTGACCGGCACGTTCTGAACCCATCCTCGCCAACCCTCGGGCGTGTCCTCTGGAATATCGAGCCGCGCGCACAACTTGCCCAGCCCGGGCTCACGCGGTGAGTCGAACCCGGCCTTCGGACCGCCTTCAGCCCGTTGGCCCACATTGCATGTCCAGCCGGCCGGCATGGTGTCGGCTTGCTCGTCGCCCTGCTCGAAGCCCGGGTTGGTTAGCAGGTTGCCATCTTGGGCAAGGGCGGGCAAGGCGCCCATGGCACCCCTCTTGGGATTGTCGGATGAACGAGCGAAATAGACCGTCACGGTCGACACGCTTTGCCCCGGTGCGTCGGTCTTCCAGAGCAGCCGATCACCAAACACCTGATGCGGCACGATCTGGCCTCGGTCGACCACGCGGATCGAATCGTGATCGAGTTGGCCACCCAGCCGCGCATCGAGCATGGCCAGATCGAGATTCGCCGTCGCGGGTCCGGTGTCACGCCCGGCGAAGTTCATCAGCCGCACGACCGCGCGATGATCCCAGGTGGCGGTCGAGCCGGGTTCTTCATGCCAGCGGCCAGACTCGCCGATTTCCCGAGCGCCAAGCCGTTGCGGCTTGCCGGCGACGGCGCGGAGCGGGTCGGCGTCGAGGCATCGGAGCGTCACGTTGTCGAATCGGGCCGTTCCCGTGCCGCGGAGCACGGTTCCCAAGTCGGCCCGATCGGCGCCGGCCGGTGCGGTGAACTCGGCCATGACCTGCTTCCAGCCGTAAGTTCCCCCGCCGGCGGTGAGCATGGGCGAGGCCATGATCGGCCTGGTCCGGTTGCCCAGGTGAATATACCAACCGGCGTCGCCCTTGACGTTCTCGCCGCAAACCCAGGCCGTCATCACATAGCGGGCGCCGCCGATCAGGCGGATGCCGTGTTGGCGGGTGGAAATCCACGTCGGCTCGGCACCGGCGGCCACGACCGTCTTCAGGCACCGCTTGCCCGACTGGGGTTCTTCCTGGCTCCAACTTGCCCGATGGCTCGGGTCGCCCGCATCGTGTTTCCACTCCGTCGGCGTCGCACCGCTGCCCTCTTCCACGTCGCCGTTGACCAGCCCGTGCCGCCCGGGCAGAAACTCGGCCACGCGGCCGGCCGAAGGGTTGCCGAAATAGACGTAGTACACGGCCGATCCACCCGCGGGACACTCGACGGGAATGTACAGCGTGCCGCCGTCGGGAACCAGACCGTCAGTGATCGCCTCTCCGCCGCGCCGCTGGAGGCCGAAGAGCATTTCGGTGCCCTTCTCATCGCACACACGAACCTCGCGCACCCAGGTGCCCGACAAATCGGCTTGCCCTTGGCCCGTCCCGAGTGGCACGGCCACCGGCTGTCCCTCGACGGCTTCGTTCGTATCGTTGTGTACCACCACGGCAATGCGTACCCGCCAGTGATCGCCGCCGGAGGAGTACAACGAATCGTGCCACTCGGCACCGGGTGCGGCACCGTGCATGACACCAACGACAACCATCGGCCAGACGGCCACGATCGCCGAGATACGGTTCTTCTTCACGCGAGAGTCTCCTTTACGTGCTTCACAATCGGCTCGTCTCATCCGCCGGTAGAATACCATCGCTGGCGGTGTCTGTCGACATACGGGTGCCTTCTGACCGGCCTTCCCTCCCCCTTGGCGGTCAAAGAAATTGACCATCTGGGCGCCAATTCATTGGTCCGCGGCTACAATGGGAGTGGCAGCCGTGCCGGTCCCGCGGCAGAATGGGCAAGTCAACCTTACTTCTTCTGGAGGGCTTTCCGATGTTCAAGTCACGTCGTCGTGCGTTTACGCTGGTCGAATTGCTGGTCGTGGTCGTCATTATGGCGATTATGATTGGGTTGTTGTTGCCGGCGGTGCAGTCGGTGCGAAAGGCGGCCAGCAGATCCGGCGGGGACTACCCGGCCCAATACGCCGAGACCGAAGTGACGGAGGAACAGGCTGTTCCACCGCCGTTGGCTCGCGTTCAGGCATTTACCGCCGAAGTCGTGCTCACTCCGCGACTGAGCGTGGGCACGACCCGGCCGGAGTCGATCTACGAGGCACAGTTTACCGGCAAGATCACCGCCGTGGCGCCGGAAGAGAAGGACGGGCAGTGTGAAATCGAGTTGCCCCTGCCGCCGCAGATCATCTCATTGGCCGGCTTGTCGGTTACCGCCGGCGACCAGGCGAGCGAGACGGTCGTCATGAGAGAAGGGAAGCTTGTGTGGCGCGGCCCCTTGACCGCCGAGCCGACCGAGTTGGACGTTGAGTACACGGCCGTCGGCAAGGGGCTCTTCGAACTGGCGGTCCCGCCCGGCGGAATCTTGGACAAGTTTGACGTGTCGATGGTCGCCAATGGGTCCGACGTACGGTTGCTGGAACTGTCGCTCCAACCGACGGATCTCTCCCGCACGGCCGGCACCACGACTTACCGGTGGGCGTACGAGCGGCTCTTGTTCGGCCGGCCGGTCCACCTGGACGTTTTGGGCCTCGCCCCGATCGACCAGTTGGGCGAGTTAACGTGGCTGGGGCCGATGAGCGTGATCGCCTTCGGACTGCTGGTCGGGCTCGTGGTACACGCCCATTCGGTCACCCGGTTCGATCGGTGGATGTTGCTGTTGACCGTGGGCACCTTCGCCGGAACCTATCCGTTGATGTACTTCGCCCAAGAGTACATCTCGTTGGGGCCGGCCGTGATCAGTTCGGTGGCCATCGCGCTGGCGGTGATCGCGATTCGGGCCGTCACCATCATGGGAACCCGTCTGGGCGTGTGCGGCATCGTTCTGCCCGCGGCAGCCATCCTGGCGATCACGCTGGGGGCCGCGATCTGGTCTTCGCATCAAGGCATCCTGCTGACCGTCGGGGCGCTTGGTCTGTTCATTGGCGCGATGACGCTCTTGCCGAACATCCGGTTCACCATGGATTCGCTATTCGCGACGGACAAGAATCCCGTGACCGTGTCCGAGTCACAAGAGAAACCGGAGAGTGGTGCCGAGTAGCAGCCCGGTCGCGTCAGCCCGGTCGACCGCGACGGGGAAAGCAGCGGAAACCGCCCCCTTCTCCCCCTCGCGGGTGATCGGGCCGACCGCTACCCTCGTATGCACCGTGCCCTGGAAGCACCGTGCCCTGGAAGCCGTACTTCCGCGAAATCCCTCCGATAAACCATGTCTGAGGGTTATCGACTTGACAACCGCCCCTTTATCGGTTAAAAAATTAGCAGGCGGATTATGCGCGCGCGGTTCGCGGAACAATCGGATAGAAAAGGAAACGAATCGGCCATGGGAGATCCTCACGATCTGAGTCGTCGCGAGCGGCAGATCATGAATATCGTTTACGAAAATGGGCAAGCCTCGGCGACCGAAGTCTGGGAAGGGCTGCCCGACCGGCCTTCGCGCACGGCCGTACGCACGCTGATGCGCATACTCGAAGAGAAAGGCCACCTCAAGCATTCCAAGCGGAGCCGGGAGTTTGTCTATCGGCCGACCAAACCGCGAGGGCGTGCCGGTCGGTCGGCGTTGAGCGGCGTGCTGCAGACGTTCTTCGGCGGGTCGCTGGAAAAGGCCGTCTCGGCTCATTTGTCCGACCCCGGCGCGCAGCCCTCCGACGAAGACCTCGGGCGGCTCGCCGATTTGATCGCCAAAGCTCGAAAAGAGGAGGGCTGAGGTCATGCCCCCGGCATCGATCGACGGCGGGTGGCTTCGGGAAGCCGCTTCCACATGGTTGCCGGTCGCTGCCGATACGGCGGTCAAAGGGGCCGTCGTGCTCGTGCTGGTTCTGGTGGTAACGAGTTTGATGCGGCGTCGATCGGCGGCGGCTCGGCACCTGGTCTGGCTTGGCGCTTTGGCGAGTTTAGCGGCCATGCCCGTGCTGTCGCTCGTGCTGCCTTCCTGGCGCGTGTTGCCCGCTTGGACGAACGTCGCACCGATCGCCGCGGCGGATACACGGCCGACGGAACGCCCGGCGGACACGGTCGCGTCGGACGTGCGGCCCGTCGACGAACACTCCGACGAAGTGCATGTCGGCCGTGCTCCGGTCGATCCGAAAACGGCTCCAGAAGCGCGCGCTGATACCAATCACTCCACGGCAAGTGAAGCAACCGCGCCGGCAGCCCCCGAGGTAGCGGACACCGGGCAACCGCGAGTCGGCAGCGAAAGCGAAGATTCCCGTCGCGTTTCATCGGACAGCCCCACGGGCGATACGGCCGCCATCGCATCATTGGCCGGGTCGGCAAACCTGACGTGGCAAGTGTGGGTGTTGATCGTCTGGGCCGGGGGAACGGTGCTGGCGCTACTGCCGCTGTTGGCCGGCAGCCTGAGTCTGTGGCGTCTGCGGCGCACGGCCGAACGGGTGACCGACGGACCGCTGCTGGCCATGTTGGAGCGAACGGCCATCGCAACCGGCGTCGATCGGCCCGTGCTCTTGCTGCGAAGCGACCGCCGGACCATGCCCATGCAGTGGGGCATTGTACACCCGAAGCTGCTGCTGCCCGCCGAGGCGGACCGCTGGTCGGCCGAACGATTGGAGATCGTCCTGCTGCACGAACTGGGGCATATTCGCCGGCACGATTGCCTCGCCCATTTGCTTGCCCAGATCGCCTGCGCCGCCCATTGGTTCAATCCGCTGGCGTGGACCGCGCTGCGGCACATGCTAACCGAGCGAGAACGGGCGTGCGACGACCTGACGCTGCTGGCCGGTTGCCGGCCGTCGCGCTATGCCGAGCATCTGCTGCAAATCGCTTCGGGATTGCAGTCCAACGTTCTCTCGGCCTACAGTTCGATCGCCGTGGCGCGGAAGTCGGAACTCGAAGGCCGGCTGCTGGCCATTTTGGACACGACCGCCCGACGGCGACGTTTGACACGCACGGCCGCGGCCCTGGCAACCCTGGCGGCGGTCGCCCTGGTGCTGCCCGTTTCGATGCTCCATGCGGTGGCGCCCGTTTCGCCGCTCGTCCGCGATACGACCGCCGACATCTCGCCCGACACGCCGTCGCCATCCCCCGGCGAACGCCCCACTCCCACGATCCCACCCGATCCGGCCCAACTTCTCGCGGTCGAGCCTTTGCTGTCGCTGGGTGTTCGCGTGGAAAGCGACGACCGGGGTAACGTCTTTCTGCTGCACGCGGAGAAGAGTCCCTTGGCGGACGACCATCTGGAGTGCCTTGCCGAACTGCCGCACCTGGAGCGCCTGTATCTGGCCGACACGAAGACCACCGACGCCGGGATGGTGTTTTTGCGGCAACTACCCAAGCTGCGGCGCCTTTCGCTGCACGGCATCAGCCTGACCGACGCCGGCCTGGCACACCTGGGCGAGTTGACCGCCCTGGAGGCGCTCGATCTGAACCACACCCAAGTAACCGACGCGGGGATCGTCCATCTGCTGGGCATGAAACGGTTGAATTATCTTAATCTCAGCTACAACCGCGGCATTACCGACGCGGCGCTGGCCGACTTGAAGCAACTTCCCCGGCTGCGCGAGTTGCACCTGACCCACACCTCGATCACCAACGCCGGGCTGGAGCACTTCCGCGACATGCGGCAGCTTACGATCGTCAAGCTGGCCGGCACGCAAATCACCCCCGGCTGGCTCACCCACGTGCAAGGCAGCAACATCGAGCGGCTCGACGACACGATCTCCGGCGACCGGGTCGTGCTGCTCCGCGGACTGCCCAATCTGCGCCACGTACGGCTGCAAGACGTGACCGACGACGATCTCTTGTACTTGGCCGACCTGGAGCAATTGGAGCGGCTCGATTTGTCCGACACGACGGTAACCGACGCCGGCCTCCAACACGTTGCCCGGATGAAAAATCTGCGCTCGCTCGTGCTGGTCAACACGGCGATCACCGACCAGGGGCTCGGGCTGTTGCGCGAGCTGTCGACCCTGGAGAGCCTCGACGTCTCGGGCACGGCGGTGACCGACGCCGGCCTGCGGCAGCTCACTTCGTTGCTCGCGTTGCGCTGGGTCGTGGCCGTGAAGACCAACGTCGCCAGCTCCGACGTTCTGCCCGGCGTGCGTGTCGATCTGGCCGATTAGGCCGGATCCGCGCTTCTCTCGTTCCCACTCGCCCGATCGTCGTAACGGGGCTGGTCATGTGTTACAATGCAAGCCAACCTTACCCCCCCGAAGCCCGCCTCCCCCTCCCTCTGGACACAATAAATGCTATTTCGCTCATGCTGTGCTCTCGCGATTCTCATCACGATGCCGCTCGCCGCACGGGCCCAAAGCCTGCCGCGAGTTGAGATGGTCAACCCGGCCGCCGGTGTGGATGAAACTTGGACGTACACCCCGCCGAATGAAGATGCCGCCACGGGCCGAAAGAACCTGCTCGGGCAGTTGCCCGGGGGTGTCGCCCAAGTGGTCTTCATCAAGCGCCAGGCGTTTTCCTCGAATCACTACTACACCGAGTACATCAACAGCCGCTGGGCACCCGGTGCGAACATCAGCATTCTCGACCTGACCACGGGCGAAGTGGTCGACATTCTGCCGGAGGAATTCGCCGCCGCGGGAACCATTGCGAGGATGGACCTGAATTACGAGGCCGACAAGGTGGTGTTCGATTACAAGGACGGCCAGGACCGCGGCTTTCGCATCTGGGAGATCCAACTCGACGGCACCGGCCTGCGGCAAGTTCTGGCCCCGCCGGCCGACGAGGAGAAGATCGTCGAAAAGTACCGCAACGGCTATCACCACGGCACCGACGACATGCACCCGTGCTACTTGCCGGACGGCGATATCTGCTTCATCTCGACCCGATGCCAGTACGGCATCCTCTGCGATCCGCCGGATATCTTCTCGACGACCATACTCTTCCGCATGAAACCGGACGGTAGCGGGCTACGGCCGTTGTCCAACAGCGCGGTCAGCGAGCAGGCGCCCTCGATCACGCCCGACGGGCGGATCATCTATTCGCGCTGGGAGTACGTCGACAAGGGCGCGTCGACGGTCAAGTGTATTTGGTCGATGCACCCGGACGGGACGGCGTCGGCCGAGGTCTACGGCAACGACATCCCGCTGCCGCCGACGATGAACTACCCCCGCTCGATCCCGGGCTCCAACAGCGACTACGTTATGCTCGCCGCCCCTCACTACCCGCAGGGGAATTACGGCTCGGTCGTGCGGCTCGACACGCGCAAGGACATCCGCGGCTATGCCCCGATGACCTACATGACCCCGTTCGTCGACGTTCGCGCCGAAGGCGGCTGGCACCATCGCGACCGTTCCGACGCCGAGTGGGAGCGGCGGACTAAGGGGCGATACAAAGTGGGCACCAATCCGTTGTTCACCGACCCGTATCCGCTCTCGGCCGAGCACTTTCTCGTATCGCAAAAACCGAGCGGCCCCGAGCACCACGACCCCAAGGGATACGCCCTCTATTTGCTCGACGAGCACGGCCACACCTGGCTGATCCACCGAGAAGAAGAAACATCCTGTTTCATGCCCTATCCGCTGATGAAACGCCCACGGCCGACCGTCCAACCGTCGAACATGGATCGAGGCATGGCCGGGCGGAGCCTGGCGGTTTGCGTGGTCACCGACGTCTATCATGGCATGGCGGGTGTCGAGCGTGGCGAGGTGAAGTATCTTCGTATCCTTGAGCAGGTGCCGCGTCCCTGGGCAGCCCGCCGATTCTGGCCGGAAGCCGCGCCCGAACAGGCCCACTCGGCCGTTTCGCTTACCCACTTGGGCTTGAAGGTGCAGCACGGCGTCGTGCCGGTGGAAGCCGACGGTTCGGCCCATTTCACCGTACCGGCCAACAAGAACATCTTCTTTCAAGCACTCGACGAAGACTATCGGGCGCTGCAAACCGAACGGACCTACGTGAACTACATGCCCGGCGAAGTCCGCGCGTGTATCGGGTGTCACGAAACACCCGACCAGGGCGCCCCGAACACGTCGTCCGAACTGCTCGCCTTGCGTCGCGAGCCCAGCAGTCCCGGTCCGCAGCCCGGCGAGCGGCGCGCCAACCGCCCGTTGGACTTCATGACCGACGTGCAACCGGTGCTCGACAAGCACTGCGTTGAATGTCATGGCGACAAGAAGAAAGACGGCGGCCTCGATCTTCGCGGCGAGATGACCGATCTGTTCACCGTATCGTACGAATCGCTGGTGCGGCGAAACGTCATGCCGCTGATTCGCGAACTGCGGCCCAAGACGGGCAACGCCCATTACCTGCCCGCCAAGACCGTCGGGTCGTATAATAGCGTGCTGGCGATGATCATCACTAAAGGCGAACTGATCCCTCCGGAAGTGAGAAACGCCGAGAAGATGCTCGAAGCCCACGAGGACCTCGAACTCGCGCCGGCGGAAATCCTCCGGATTACCAACTTCATCGACACCAATGCCCAGTTCTACGGAACGTACTATGGCCGCAAAGGTCTGCAACACAAGGATCATCCCAACTTCCGCCCGACGCCGTCGTGGGAATCGGCTATCGGAGTCCAAACGATTCCCGATGATCGGCGCTGAAGTCGTAAAGTAGCCGTCTTGCTCCGCAAGATGTAGCCTTTGCCTAACGTACCACCGCCCAACAGACAAGGAGCCCCGACGCCATGTTCCGCATCCACCGTTTGAGCATCGTTGCATTTCTGCTTCTCAGCACGTCCGCTTTGCCATGTCGCGTTGCGACGGCCGAGCAACCGTCCCCGTCGATCATCCCGCGCCCCGTGGAGATGAACGTTCGCGACGGCGTCTTTCGCGTTTCGCCGGATACCCGAGTCATTGCCCAAGGCGAAGCGGGCACCGAAGCGGACAAGCTGATCGACGCCCTGTCGCCGGCCATGGGCTTTCGCCTCCAGCGAGCGGACGACGCGGTAAGGGGTGCCAACGCCGTCATTCTCGCCCTCGACCCGGCGATTGAGAGGCGACTGGGCGGCGAGGGCTACATGCTCGAGGTCGCCACGGACCGCATCGATCTCAAGGCCGCCGGACCCGCCGGACTGTTTTACGGCATTCAAACCGTCCGCCAGTTGCTACCGCCGCAAGTGTTTTCCGCAAAACGCGTCGAAGGCACGGCGTGGTCCCTGCCGTGCGTTACGATCATCGACTATCCGCGGTTCGGATGGCGGGGGCTGCTGATCGACCCCGCGCGGCATTTCATCCCGGTCGACGATTTCGAGCGATTCGTCGATCTCATGTCGCTGCACAAGTTCAATCGATTGCAGGTGCATTTCACCGACAACCAGGGCTGGCGACTGGAGATCCGAAAGTACCCCAAGCTGACGGAGATCGGCTCGCGGATGGACCGCTCCCGCCGCAAAACAAACGACGGCCGATACGTCGGCGGGTTCTACACACAAGACGATATTCGCCGACTCGTTCGCTACGCGGCGGCACGCCACGTGACGATCGTGCCGGAGATCGAGATGCCGTTTCACACCGGCGCGGCCATCGTGGCCTATCCGGAGTTGGGCATCAACATGGGCCATCTCGCCGACGTGCCGCCCGAGCAGCGGTGGGGTAAAACGAAGGGGCTCATCGCTCCTCGCCCGGAAACGGTTGCCTTCCTGCAAGAGGTTCTCGGCGAGGTGATCGAGTTGTTCCCCAGCAAGCACATCCACATCGGCGGCGACGAAGCCAACACGGGCCATTGGGCCACCGACCCCGAGATGCGGGCGCAAATCAAGCGGCTGAAACTCGCCGACGCGCACGAATTACACAGTTGGTTCATCAAGCGGATGGACACGTACCTGACGAAAAACGGTCGCCGGCTCGTCGGTTGGGACGAAATCCTCCAAGGCGGTCTGGCTCCCGGGGCAACGGTCATGAGTTGGCGTGGCACGGCCGGGGGAATCGCCGCCGCCCAGGCAGGGCACGACGTCGTCATGGCGCCGACCTCGCATACCTACTTCGACTACCGTCAGGCTCCGGCGGAAACCGGCCTGGGCCGTAGCGTGATCAACGTGGAGAAGGTTTATTCCTTCGAGCCGATCCCCGCGGAACTCAGCGCCGAGCAGGGCGAGCATGTTCTCGGCGGGCAGGGCCAACTGTGGGGTGAGTTGATCCCCGACCAGAATCGCCGCGAGTTCATGACGTACCCCCGCGCCTGCGCGCTGATCGAGACGCTCTGGTCGTCCAGAGATCCGCGCGACCACGAGACCTTCGTCACTCGGCTCGGCCACCACACCAAGCGTCTCGATGCGGCGAGTGTGAATTATCGACCGCTGGATGAGCGGCGAAAGCCGTGAACGCGGCCAGAAACCGGGATATACTGGATTCTTGACGAAAGGCCAGACTTTTCTTTTAAGTCGCGGACCGTCGCCAACGTCTAATCTGTTGGAACACGCGAGGACCAGCGGCAGATGGCACGGCCGATTGATCGAGGCGAAGTAGACCGACTGGTTGTCGAGCATCTGCCGGCCGCCCTGCGGTTTGCGTTGCGACTGACCGGTGACGTGCATGTCGCGGAGGACGTGGTGCAGGAGGCGCTTTGTCGCGTGTTACGCCGTTGGCGCAGCTACCGGGGCGAGGCCTCGTTTGGCACCTGGATGCTGCAAATCGTCGTTAACGTCGATCGAGATCGGCGGAGAAGCAGGCCAGCCGTATCGCCGGTGCCGGCCGGTGAGGTGATCTCCAACGCGGCGGGGCCGGTCGAGCAAGCCGCCGTCGATGAGTTGCACGCCGCCGTGCGCGGGGCCATCGACCGCTTGCCCCAACGACAACGCGAAGTGGCGATTTTGAGCCTCGGTGAAGGACTTGCGGCGGGCGACGTCGCACGCGTGCTTGAAATAACGGAAGCCAACGTGCATACCTGCCTGCACTTGGCGCGAAAACGCATTGCTCGGGTGATCGGCGTCGATTTCGCTCACCCCAAACCGACATGAAGCAAAACGATTCCGAGATGAATCCCGACGATTCCAATATGAACGTCGATAGTCTGGACGAGCAGATCCGCGTCACCCTGCGGGCGGAACCGTCGCGGCAACAGCTTGCCCGGCTTGAGTATTTCTGGCGCAAGCAGTCGCGTGCCGAAGGCCGGCGCCGCCGCGTTCGACGCTTGGCCGCGGTGGCTGCGAGCCTCTTGGTAGCCGGCAGCGTGTCGGTCTGGCTCTGGTGGCCCGGACAGGCACATGGACCTCTGAAGACGCACCACGAGGAACGCGCCGCCCCCGCATCGCCCGAGCTGAATCAGGTCGCCCCGTCCGAGCACATCGCGGTGGTGCCGTCCCCGAGCGTGGAGAAATCTCTCTCCGCCGGCCGCCCTCCGACCACCTACGAGCGTTTCCTCTTCACCGTCCAAACGCGAGACTCGATCACCAGCGAGTCGCCTTCATTGGCGGACACTGTCGAGGAAGTGGTCGAGCAACTCGCCGGCGATGCGGATGCCGATGCCCGGCAACTGGCCGAATCGTCGGGGTTGGCGAAAGACGATGCGGAACGGCTCTTGCTGCGGCGGCTCTTGCGACACGGCGACGACCAGAAACGTGCCGTCGTGCGACTGCTGGCCGTTTGCGGGACCGCGCATTCGGTGCCCCATCTCCTGCGGCTGAGCCGGCGAGAAACGTTCCACGACGAGGCTCTGGCGGCCGTCCAGCAGATCGTAGGCGTCGAGCAGTTGGCCGCACTCGCGGGGCAGACAACCGATCGACGTGTCCGGGCAGCGATCCTTAACCGGCTGCTCGTCGCTAATTCCGAACCCGCGCTACGCGGCTACTTGTCGCTGGTGCATCACGACGCCGTACGCGCCGAAGCGCTCGCCGCGGCCGACGCCGTGGGTCAACCGGTGCTGGCCTCGCTGTTGGATCTCCTGGACGACGAAGACGAATGCGTACGCCTGGCCGCGGCAGTCGTGCTCGGCCACGTGAACGGGCCGGAAGTTACCCACGCGCTCATTGCCCGGGTAACGCGGGAGCCGCCGAGTTCGACCGAAGCCTGGATGGCGCTTCTGGCCTGCCGCGGCCCGCGGGCCGAAGCGTTTCTTGCCCATGCCACACGCCGTCCACGACTGCTCGGGCAAGTCAACCTCGCCCGAGTGCGCTGGGCGAGAATATCCCCCTAGTTTCTTGACACGAAAGAGGTGTTCTTATGAGTACGAACCGTCTTACCATCCTCGGCCGGCGGTGCTTGATCCTCGCCGTTCTCGTTTTCTCCGTGCCATTCGCGGCACGGGCGCAGCCGGATGAAGAGGAACTCACGCTCAAGATCTACCAGGTGGGCGATCTCGTGCTGAATGTCCGCGATTATCCCTATCCCGGCGGCAGTGACCGGGCCCCGGCTCGCGTCGGCGGGGGCATGGGCATGGGCATGGGTATGGGAGGGATGGGCGGCAGTATGGAAGGGATGGGCGGCGACATGGGAAGTCCACCGGCGGGCCGGACCACCGCGTCCGCGTCGGCCCAAATCACCATGGACGACCTCCGAAACGCGATCACGTCGGTCGTGGAACCTACCAGTTGGGACGAGGTCGGCGGCCCCGGCTCGGTGGAGCAACTGGGGACCTCCCTGATGATTCGCCAAACGGCAACCGTTCACGAGCAGATTGAGAGCTTGCTCACACAACTCCGCGCGGAAACGGGCGAGCGCCAGAACGTGGCTGTCGACGCCCGCTGGTTGTTCCTCGATTCGGATGAACTCGATCAACTCATTTCCCCCGATCAGGAAGGCCGTCCCCGGATCGACCGCGAGATGCTCGCCACCTTCACCCGCCGGCCGTCGAGCATCCGCGGCCTGACGAAATGCTTTAGCGGCCAATTGGTCTATCTCGTAAGCGGCACGCAGCAAAACGTCGTGTCGAGCTACATTCCCATAGTCGGCAGTCTCGACAGGCCCCAACGGCAAAACGCGCAATATGCATCGCTGGGAGGTGGCGCCCGCTATACGTTCACGGCGCAGAACCCTCTCGGCGGACTTCAACCGGAAGCCAGCGGCGGAAGCCGGCGGAGCGTCGGCTACCAACCCGTGGTGGAAAAGCCAAACTTTGGCGCATTGCTGGAGATCCGCCCCACGCTGATCTCCGGCGAAGAGGCGGCCATTGTCGACCTCAAATCAACACTCACCGGACCGGCCGAGCCATTGGCCCGTTCCATCGTACAACGGGCGCCGGAACATCTGGCCCCCGAGGTGGACCGAGTCGCGACCACCAATCACGAACTGGCCACCACGCTCCGCATACCACTGGGTGAGCCGGTATTGGTGGGCGGACTGACCTTCGTGCCCCGAACGATCGGGTCGTGTCGACTGGTGGTGGAGGCGGAGGCGGGCCAGCCGCGGGAAGCCCCCGCGGAACCCTCGCAGCTTTACCTGATCTTGGAGTTGCGGTAGGCAAGTCGCCTCACGCGAGCTTGCCGAGCCGGGCGATCTGCCGGGCGACGGCCACCGAATCCATCGGCTCGGACACCGACACGAAACGGCATTCGCTCAAGCTGCGAAACCAGGTCCCCTGACGCTTGGCGAACTGGCGGGTGTGCTGTTTGATGAGTTCGGCGGTGGCAGGCAGGTCGGTCTTACCGGCAAGATGGTCGAACACCTCGCGATAACCCAGGGCCTGTCGGGCCGTCTTGCTCAGACGCCCGTGTTCGGATTGCAGACGTTCGACTTCCTCGACCAGTCCGTCGGCCAGCATGGCGTCGACGCGGCGGTCGATGCGGTCGACGAGTTGCTCGCGGGGCCAGTCGAGCACCAGTACGCGACAATCTTCCCGCTCGGTGCCCACCTCGAACTGCTGCTGCAGCCGGCTGATCGGCACGCCCGTCTTCTCGTGGACTTCCAGCGCCCGAACGATCCGCCGCAGGTCGTTGGGATGCAGTCGCTCGGCCGTGACGGGATCGATCTCGACCAATCGCCGGTGGAGTATCTCCGGGCCGTGGCGATCGGCTTCCCGTTGCAGCTTTCGGCGCAACTCCCAATCGGCCGGGGGGCCCTCGAAGATGCCGCGAAGCAGGGCCTTCAAGTAGAGCGGCGTCCCGCCGACGAAGAGCACTTCGTGTCCGCGGCCGCGAATCTCCTCAAAGCAACGGCTCGCCGCATCGACGTATTGCGCCAGGCTATACTCTTCATCCGGACCGATGACGTCGATCAGATGGTGCGGCACGGCGCGGCGTTGGTCGGGGGTCGGCTTGGCCGTGCCGATGTCCATTTCCCGATACAGGGCCATCGAATCCAACGACACGATCTCCGCCCCGAGCAGCCCGGCCAATTCGATACCCACCCCCGTCTTGCCCCCGGCGGTGGGTCCCGTGAGAAACCAGCATTGTTGGGCGAAAGGAGTCGGCATGTGGCAACTGAGGGCTTTATGGAAACCCGAAGCGTAAGCGAGGGAACCAGGTCTCAATACGGCAACAACCCCTTCGGCCGGTCGGCGTCGGTCGGTTTGGAGAGCTTGTACTCGATGGTCACGGGCGCGTCTTTCATCTCGATCCCGCCGAGCCGCGCGTCCCAAAGCCAGGTCCAGCGGCGCAACTCGTCGCGGGGGAGGATGCTGCGATCGAACACCCGGGTGCGTTTGTTCTTGGCCCAGCCGCCGTATTGCCAGTCGTATTGCCAGACTTCGTGGCGGATCGTGGCCGCGCCGGGCATGTGCCCTTCGTAGCTGGTCGTCTTGTCGCGGATGAGCATGACGAGCACGCGGACCGCCTTCTTGTCGCCGCCCATGTACAGCGGCACCACTTTGTTCTCGTAGTGCCGGGCTTTGCCGATGTCGTCGGTGATGAACTCGCGGACATCGGTCTCGGTGGTCGCGGTGGGCGGGAAGAAGGGATCGAACTCCAGCACTGGGGGGTAATGCCACCCTTCGATCCGCCCCCGGCCCGTACCCATGATCACCAGATCGTAGCGGCCCGGCTTGAGATCCTCGAAGACCCATTTCCCGTCGCCTTGATCCACGGCCACGGCGTCGACTTCCGGCGATTCGATCTTGGCCTTGGGGTTGACCGGCTTGGTGGGGTTGCCGTCGATGTCCCAACGGTGAAACGCGCCGATCATTCTCACGCCGTAGGAACGGCCCAGGTCGACGGTCAACTTGGCCGCCTGCACGGGAACCGCGGCGGCGATCAGCAGCAACGCGAAAACGCAACTTCGTGAAATGGGCATGGCGAATTCTTTCACTCGTTACGGCGCTATGGCGCCGATTCCAATTGCTTGACGTATCCGCGCACCTGCGGCACCAGCGGGCTGCCGGGATAATCGGCCAGGATCGATTTCAAATAGACCAGCGCCGCGTCGGGGCGGCCTCGTTTGCCTTCGCAGCGGGCGGCCAGCAACAGAAGCTGATCGGCATAGGGCGAGGCGGCGTTGACGCAGAGCAACTGCTCGGCCAGCGAAATCGCTTGCGGATACATCTCCCGGTCCGCCCAATACCGGGCGTGCAGAAACGTCAGATAGCCGGCGACCTTTTCGCTGGGAAACTCGCGCTGCCACAAGCGGATTTCGCCGATTGCCCGATCGAGTTGGCCGCTGGCGAGGAACTCCTCGGTCGAACGGCTTCGGGCGCCTTGCCATGCGGTGCGTTCGGTATGCGCCCGGGTGCGGCCGAGAATGGCCTCGGCTTGGGCGTATGCCTTGCGAGCCGACTCCGTCTGGCCGGTGGCCGCATCGTAATCACCCCGCACGCGGGCAAGCGCGGCCGCCGCGTTGCCGGTGCGGACGTTTTGCAGATGCTTCGTCGCTTCGTCGAGCAACGTCTTCGCTTCGTCCAACCGGACCATGTCGTTCGTGGCAATGTCGGCGGCCACGGTCTGACACTCGGCCTTGATTTCCGCCCGGGTGATTTTTCCGGCGGCGGCCTTCCAGAGGGTCAGCGCGGCGGGCGAGTCGCCCAATCGGTCGCGGATCACCGGCCCGACCAGCCGGGCGAGTTGCAGGAGTTCCTCGTCGCCGGTCGCCGGCGAGGCGTCGGAAAAAGCCGCCAGGCCGACTGGGGCCAGCTTCTGCAAAACGGCTCGCACTTGGGGGGCCATCGCCGCGGCCTCGGCGGCCAGTTTCCTCGCCTCCGCAGCCCGCTCTTTGGCTTCGGCGGCCACGGAAACCGCTTCGACCGCCGTGCCCGTCTCGCGCAGATGTACACTCTCGGAGAGCAGGTTCTGCTGCTCGGCCAGGGCCGCGGTCTCGGCGGCCTTCAGTTCGTCGATCTCGGCTTGGATCTGGTCGCTCTTGGCCAGGTAGGCGGCCACGTATTGCAGCAAGGCGGGCGCCGGAAGCGTCGCCGGGTCATAGGTATCCAAGACCGGCAGGTACTGATCCAGCGTGTGCAGTTGCTCGTCCTTGGGGCGAAAAAGCTGTGGGCGGTCGATATGCACGCGGTTGGTGATCGAGACCGCCCGCGTGCGACTCCGCTCCAACGACAATGTTACCGGGTACAACCCGGGCTGAAGATACACGTGGACCGGGTTCCGCTCGGTGCTGGTTTGCCCGTCGCCAAACTGCCAGCGCAGCTTGGCCGTGGGAGGAAGACTCTTGGGGACGACAAACTGCACGCCGACCAGCGGCTGGTCGTTGTCCGGCAGCGGTACGTCGCCGCCGATCGAGAACAGGAAGTCGGGTGCCGACGGCTCATCCCGCAGAGCCACCGGCCCGGCCTGCGCGCGACCGATCGAAGCGACGCGAAATACCTCGCCGGGAATGGCTGCCGGCTTGGGCTTGTCGCCCGAGGGTGCGATCTCCCAAGCGGCAACCATCTGGGTCGTGTCGCGGGCCGTGACGTGATAGTACTCGAACTTGTGTGGCCCGGCCGTCAGTCGGATATCTTCACGCGTCCCCGGCGTGGCGCGGCGAAGAATGCCCTGCCGCGAGATCACCTCCTTGCCGTCGATCAACAGGAAGCACGAATCCTGTGCCGAGACAAGAAACCCAAAAGTCCCCGGCGCCGCAATGTGCAGCGTGCCGGAGTACTTGCTCAAGAATGGCCCCACGGAGAGCGAGAACGGATTGCTCGAGTGATGCACGGCATCGACATAGTCGGACCCGATCGGCTCGGCCGCGTCGAATGCCGCGCGTACCGACGCGAGATCGCTTACCGTGCAAGGCTTGTAGCGGCGGGTTTCCAGCAGCAGGCCGTCGGTGTTGGTCCGGGGGGGAATCTCGGCCGCCTCGGGCGGATCGCCGCCGTAGAGCAGATCGTAGGAAGTCTGGCCGGCAACGGTCTCAAAGGCCAGGCGGCAGAAGTCGCCGGGGCCCTGTTGCAGGATCCGCGTCGCGGCGAGCTTTCGATTCTTGGTCACCACGACGAGATTCTCCCCGTCGGGCGAGAGCAGGCCGTGATGGTAGAACTCCGTGACCACCACCGGCGGAAGCGAACCGGAGGGGATCTCCATCTTTCGCATCGCCTCGAATTCAGTGCCGGCGACGCGGAAGGATTGGGCTACGGCGGGGGTGGTGCAGACGAAGAAGATGGCAACGGCCCTCACCCCGACCCTCTTCCAGAGGGAGAGGGGGCCTGTCGTGTTGACGGCGGGTTTCATCGGCGTCCTCGATCTGGTCCAAGCTTGCCATGGGCCCCCACATCAACTAATGTAAATGCTCACCACAGAAGATGGAAGGAGCGAGTCCATGTCGACAGCAGCGCCCTCGTCCGGCGGTCAGATGCGCCCCGAGGAAGCCGTTCGCCGGGTATCGATGGCCCGGGAAATGCTCATCAAAGAGATTCACAAAGTCATCATCGGGCAGGACGAGATGCTCGAACAGATGCTCATCTGCATGTTTGCTCGCGGGCATTGCCTCACCATCGGCGTGCCTGGCTTGGCCAAAACGTTGACCATCTCGACCTTGGCCAAAGCGCTGCACATGAACTTCAGCCGTATCCAGTTTACTCCCGACTTGATGCCCAGCGACATCACGGGCACGGAGATTATCGACCAGGATAAATCGACGGGCCAGCGCGATTTCCGCTTCGTCCACGGCCCGATCTTCTCCAACGTGGTATTGGCCGACGAGATCAACCGAACGCCTCCGAAAACCCAGGCCGCGCTGCTGCAAGCGATGCAGGAATACGAGGTTACGGCCGGCGGAAAGACCTATCAACTGGAACAGCCGTTCTTCGTCATGGCCACGCAGAATCCGATCGAACAGGAGGGCACCTACCCGCTGCCCGAGGCCCAGTTGGATCGCTTCATGCTGTCGATCAACATCGGCTATCCGACCCGATCGGAGGAGCGGGAGATCGTGATGGCCACCACGCGATCCTCCAAACAAGAGATCAGTCCGGTGTTGCAGGGCCGGGATATTGTGTGGATTCAGCAGTTGGTCCGCGAGGTACCGGTCGCCGAACACATGGTCGATTACGCCGTCGACCTGGTTCGAGCGACTCGGCCCAAAGAGCCTCCCAGCCCCGATTTCGTGAAGAACTGGCTCGCCTGGGGGGCAGGGCCTCGAGCGGCTCAGAACATTATCCTGGGGGCGAAGGCGCGGACCATTCTGCACGGCCGGTTCGCGGTCACCGCCGAGGATATCCGCTCAATCGCCTATCCCGTGCTGCGGCACCGCCTTTTCACCAACTTCAACGCCGATGCGGAAGGGGTGGACGTGGATCAGGTGATCGAGAAGATCCTCAACACGGTACCGGAGCCGACCTACGGAGAACGGATTTCGACGTCCGCCCCGTCCGCCGTGCAAGCCCCATCGACGACCCCGCAGCCGGCATCCAGCACACGCCCGGCTCCCGCTGGGCCGCAGACCACTGTGCCATCGCAAGCGACTGCTCCGCCACCGGCAACCACCCGAGGGCCGCTCCCTAGTCGCAGTCCGGCTACACCACCACCTCCCGGTGGGCCAACACCCCCACCACCGCCACCCCGGTAGTGGTCGGTCAGGTTGGTACGGCGGCGGCTAGGATCGTGCAAGAAATAGACCTCGGATTTGCTTCGGGTGCCTGGCGGTCGAGCGCAGC
>CAYUIQ010000129.1:0-24734 GCA_964444795.1 uncultured Planctomycetaceae bacterium | reverse complement strand
CCCGCATACTCAGGAGGGCATCCCATGGCATCTCGGATAGTCTCGGGCATCGTCGCTGCCGTACTGTTGGTCCCGTGCATCGGAGTTCACTCTTCCGCTGCCGGCGAAGGTGACAAACCCCCGAAAGAAATCACCGTTGACCTTGGCGACGACGTGACGATGAAGATGGTGCTGATTCCGGCTGGCGAGTTCACGATGGGCAGTCACGAATCGGCCGAGGCGGTGGCAAAGGCTTTTGGCACCAAAGCGGAGTGGCTGAAGGACGAACACCCGCAACATCGGGTACAGATTACCAGACCGTTTTACTTGGGTGTATACGAGCTGACTCAGCAGCAGTACGAGAAGGTGATGGGATGGAAGCCTTGGAGCTAAAAGAACATCGGCATAACGAATGTGAAAGAGGGACCGGAGTATCCGGCGACGTGTGTACGCTGGAAGGAAGCACGAGAGTTCTGCCGGAAGCTCTCGTCGAAAGAAGGACGCACGTATCGGTTACCCACGGAGGCGGAATGGGAGTATGCATGCCGAGCGGGTAGCAAGACACGGTATAGCTTTGGTGATGACGCGTCGGAGCTTGGTGCCTATGCGTTGTACGACGGAAACGCGAAGGACGTTGGCGAGAAGTACGCCTACCGAGTGGGCTCGAAGCGTGCAAACGCCTGGGGTATATACGATATGCACGGCAACGTTTACGAGTGGTGCCAGGACTGGTACGGTAAGGATTACTACAAGAATTCCCCGGCGGCCGACCCCACGGGACCTGCATCGGGCTCGGGCCACGTAGCTCGCGGCGGCTGTTTGCGCTACCCCGCACAGAACTGTCGGTCGGCGAATCGCTTTCGGTATGCGAGGAGAAACCTGAGCCAGTATTCCGGCTTCCGCGTGGTCCTAGTTCCGGCGGAGTAAGGCAGCTCATACACCGAGGTCCTTGCATCAGAGCAGCCTGCCGAAGTATCATGGACACGGGCTCGCGGGAGATTCACTCTGATCTTCCCGCCTCTCCCCAGCGAACGTTTCACACCGGAGAACGAAAATGTTGCGAAAGTCGATGATGTTCCTGACGGTATCTCTTGGGTTGGGCCTGGTAGCCTGTGTGGGCAACGCGGCGGAACCGGCGGGCCATCCCAATTCGTCGGGCTGGGAGAGTTTGTTTGCCGAGGATCTTTCCGACGCGATCCATCCCAAGGGCGTATGGTCCTTCCAGGAAGGTGTGCTAACGGCTAGCCAAGATCAATGTATCTGGACCGAAAAGGAGTATGAGAACTTCGTTCTCGACCTGGAGTTCAAGACGGCGCCGGGCACCAACAGCGGCGTGATCGTCTATTGCAGTAACATGGGGAATTGGATCCCCAACGCGGTCGAGATCCAGATCGCCGACGATTTCGCGCCCAAGTGGGCTAAGAGCCCGAAGACCTGGCAGTGCGCCGCCGTGTTCGGTCATCTGGCGGCGGCTAAGAGCGCGGTGAAGAAGCCGGGCGAGTGGAACCGAATGACCGTCACCTGCCGCGGACCGATGATCGAGGTGACGCTCAACGGCGAGGCGGTCACGAAGATGGATTTGAGGAAATGGACGTCGGCGAAGAAGAACCCCGACGGCAGCGACATCCCACCGTGGCTCAGCCGCCCCAAGGCCGACCTGCCGACCAACGGGAACATCGGCCTGCAAGGAAAACACGCCGGCGCCCCGATCTACTTCCGCAATCTCAAGCTCAAGCAACTCGACGAGTAGCCCGGTAGCTGACGGCGTCGTGCAGGGCGTCGATTTCGACGGTTGACTCGCCCCGCCAACAAATCGCGTATTCCGGGCAGTAACTCCGTCCCCTTTTGCTGTCCGGAACTCGCATCATTTGCCATGCGGCCCGCCGGGGTGTAGCCGCCCATGGTATCCATTTCCACTTGCCCACTCTTTCTCAACGGGCTGCCGCGATCATCGCACCCCCCCTGCCAGAGACGACGCATCTCCGCCAAGCTCTCGGGATTAACGCGCCCAACCTGGGCAAGACACGCTGGTGGGTGGGTCGAAGTCGTGGTCGCCGCGATCTCTGAGATTCCGTGTCGTGTTCTGGTCGCGGGCAGCCATAGAGTGGGTAGAAGGAGAGGAACGATGCCAGACGGAAAACGCAAACGCCGCCACAGCCCCAACCACGCCAAACGCCAATGGTACGCCCGGCACCGGGCCGAACGATTTGGGCGTCGGTTCGGGCTAGGTGGCGTGTCCGGCCCGGCAACGACGTCCTGAGAGCCCGTGGAAACCGACGCATGAGAAGCAGATGAGAAAACCCGGTCCACCCGCGTTCTTCGCCCGAATACGAGGGGGGCGGAGAGTGCATCGGTGATGAAAGAGCCGGTGGGCGGACTGGCCTTTTGGGCCCCTCGATGATATACTTGCGGTAGCTGTCTCTTCCCCCTCAAGGGCGGTTCGCGTAATGGCGAATCACCCTTGGGGCGAGACATGCCGGCCGCGCCTCTTCGGAGGCGCGGCTGCTTTGCTTCTTGCTTCTGCGGGTCTTCTTCCGTGTGAGGCACTTCACCCGCTATCCAGCGCCGGGATCGACGTCGCCGCCGCCTTCCATCTTCTGGACAAATGGTTGACCGCCGTCCCACGACAGTTCAATCGTGAGGTCGTCGGTCGGGCCCTCGATGGTAACCGTCACGCCAGAGGTCGTAGTGTCGCGGTATTTGACCGGCGCCAGCCACTTAATCCGCTCGGGCCCCAGGGTAATGGCCGCGTTGACGCACACGGCGTGGGTTCCCGGCACGCAGCCGTCCTCGCCATCGAAGGTCGTCAGCCGGAAGCGGCCGTTTTCGTCGATTTCCCCCTGGGCCGCCCGGGCATCCTGGGGAACCACGCGAATAAATCCGCCGGCAAGCGGCTTGCCGTCGATCAGTACCTGTCCGGCGACGGGCACCCGCTCGGGACGACCGTCCCCGCACCCCGCCAAAACGAGCAGCGAAAGACACACCAGCGGAGACAAGCCATGGCGGATCGGTTTCATCAGGTGCCGTGCTCCTATTCGGGAATCGAGACGGTCTCGCCACCGTCGCGCGTGGAGAGGGCTCGATAGGTCGCCAGATCGATATTCTCGCTGAGGAAGCCGACGTGGCCGTCGCCGAAACCGAAGTTGGCTCCGCCCGAGTGCCGGCTGGCAAACGCACCGTTGACCCTAACGCCGTAGAGCGGTCCGCCGGAGCCCATGACGATGACGCCTTCGCCGGGCGGGGTGTTCAGCGGGTTGTCGGTCGAGCGGAGACTGCTGAGGTGGCGCGAGCCAACCATCCACACGTTGGACGACTCGGGCGTATCGCCGGCGACCGTTTCACCGACAAACATCGTGTGGGAAGTTCCATCGCGAACGTCGCTTTCCTTGCGCACCGTCCGGTAGCAAAACATGCCGTTGTTGTAGTGTTTGACCCGACGCTGATCGATTCCGTAGGAGGGGCCCTGTGATCCCTGGACCATGGCGTAACTGCCGACGCCCCGGTTGGCGCTATTGAGCACGGGAATGGTATCACTGGGGCAGGCGAAGACCGCGGGTCGCTGGCGCAGCGCGTCTTCCAGGCCGACGTTCCACCCGGCGCCGCTGCCGTCGTCGCAAGAACCACCGGTCGGATAAACGGCGCCCTTCTCGAATCCCAAGGCGTCGTAGAGCGACTGCAACTCCACCTGGGGCAGAATCATCACGAAACCGCTGGTGCCCGGCCGCTGGTAGGTCTTGTTGCCGGCACAAACGTCGGACAACCAGCAGTCGCATCCCATGCGTCCGGGCGGATACTTGCCGTGCAAGACTTCATAGTTGGCGAACCCCAGGCAGATCTGCTTGAGGTTGTTACTGCACTGCATTCGCCGTGCCGCCTCGCGGACACTCTGCACGGCGGGCAGAAGCAGCCCGATGAGGATGCCGATAATGGCGATCACGACCAGAAGTTCGACCAGCGTAAACCCACGGCGAGCGGCGTTCATCGGCAAGATCCCCTCTTTCAGTCAGCGCGAGGTCGATTTCCCGGCGGGACGGTATCGGCGCGACACCGGATCGGGCCCGGCGTGTCCAGCGATTATTAGACCAACGGTCTCCAGCCGAGGCAACCCCCGACGGGTTTCTCCATGGGGTTACGCATACCCGGGAGGCAAGAGAGGGCGGTGACGATGTCCCCGGAATCATGCAACGCCGCTTATCGGGCGGCGACGCAACGCGAAATCGTGGCCAACAGCTCGCGCCGGTCGATCGGCTTGCTGAGATGGGCGTCGCAGCCGGCGTCGAGCGACTTGGCCACGTCGTCGGCCATGGCGTGTGCCGTCAGCGCAATAACCGGTCCCGAGTAACCGTGTTCTCGCAGGTGGCGGGTCGCTTCGTGGCCGTCCATTTCGGGCATTTGGACGTCCATCAGGACGACATCGAACGGTTCGTCTCCGCCCTGGAGTTCTGTCTGATCCTCGCCCGGCGAGGGCATGGCCAACTCGACGGCCTCTCGACCGTTGGATGCAATGGCGACTTCGGCACCCGCCTTTTTTAGCAGGAAGGAAATCAGCCGCTGATTGTCCGGGCCGTCCTCGGCGAGCAGGATTCGGCAGTCCAGCGACGGGAGTGTCTCGGCTTCCGGTGGGTCGGCGAACTCGCTTTCCTCGGAAATCCGGGAAGGATCGATCATCTCCACGCCGTCCAGCAAGCCGGTCGCCACCTTGACGGTAAATTGGCTTCCTTCTCCCGGCACGCTGGACAGATCGATTCTCCCGCCCAACGCTTCGGCCAGTCGCTTGCTGATGGTCAGTCCCAGCCCCGTCCCTCCGAAGCGGCGACTCGTCGAAGAATCCGCTTGCGTAAAGGGAGTGAACAGGCGGGCCGCCTCCTGTTCGGTCAAGCCGATCCCCGTATCGATGACGTCGAACTGGATCATCGGCGAGGGTTGCTCGTCGGGCAGGAAACGGGTGACGATCCGCACTTCGCCGGTTTCGGTGAACTTCAGGGCGTTCCCGATCAGGTTGATGAGGATCTGTCGCAGCCGGGTCTTATCGCTGGATATTTCGACGGGGATCAGGCCGACGTATTCCACGCTCAGTTGGAGCCCTTTCGCGTCGCTGCGCACGCGCATCAAGGAAGCCACGTCGGCGATCAGGCGGTGCGGCGAGCACGATTCGTTCTTGATACTCATCTTGCCGGCCTCGATTTTGGAGAGATCGAGGATGTCGTTGATGATCGCCAGCAGGTGCCGGCCGTTTCGCTGGATGGTCGTCGCCGCATCCCGAGAACTCATGTCGGTCAGGTCGCCCAGCAACACGTCGGTAAACCCGAGGATGGCCGTCAGGGGCGTGCGCAATTCGTGGCTCATGTTGGCCAGGAATTCCGACTTGGCCCGGTTGGCCGATTCCGCGGCGTCGAGGAACTCCAAGGTGGCCATCTGCTGCCGCTGCACGACGAACAGTTCTTCTCGCTCCCGAATGACCGCGGCGACGGCCTCGGCGTGCGACTGTTTGAGCGTCTGTTTTTCGGCCTGCAGTTGACGGATACGCGTGTTGAGGTGGCCGATCTGCGTCTTGTTGCGCAGGGCAACCTGCGAAGAGACGGCAGCCACCGTCTCGGCGATCCGCAACGGATCGGCGAATGCGGCGTTGCCCTCGCTTTCCGATGGTTCGACGACACAGCCGGCCACCGTGTTGCCGATCCCGACGGCCAATGCCAGCCGGAGACCGGTATCGCCGGGGATTTCCAGACGACAAGTGCCGGCCCCGTGCAGACGATCGGCGATTTGAGCGGCCAGCAGACGCGCCGAATTGTGGTCAAACCCGGAACCGAAGTCATCGGCCGCCAGCAGTTTTCCCGACCGATCCGCCGAGAACAACAGCAAACACCGGCCGCAGAGTTGGGAATCGGTGTACGGAGACTCCAGCTCGGCGGTGGGGCCGTCTTCTCCGATGTATCGCAACAGATCGGCGACGTCCTTGAGTTGGGCCTCAGACATACTTCACCTATATCTGGAAAAGACTGGCGTTGCTGGTAAGCTCTTCTCCCAGATCCTGGGCCAAGATGGCAACGTCCGACTTGCCGATCTTCAGACTCGCCAGCAATTGGCGCGAGAACTTCACCAACTGGATTCCCACCGAGGGAGTCCCTTTCAGCGAGCAGAGCAGGTTGGCCAGTTCAACACAACGGACGACGTTGCCGTGTTCACCGCGGTAGGTCGACGATGCGTGGTGGTAGCGAATCGTCGCACGAACGGCTTCGGGGAACGACCAGAGTTCGGCAACCCGGTCGCCCAACTGCGTGTGGTCGAACCCCAAGTACTTCTTCTCCATGGCGCACAACGTTGTACCGGCCTCCAGCGACGTGATCGCGGCGGCAAACGGTTCGTGTACGTGCTGGTCTTCCAGGATGATACCAAGGTCGTGGAGAAGACCGGCCAGAAACATGTCCTCGAAATTGCGGAATTGCAGCCGCATGGCGATCATCCGGGCGCAGATGCCGACCGACACCAGATGGCGCCACAGGTCGCTGCGCTGATAGGTGGCGATCGTCCCGTTGGTCTTGAAGAGCTCGCTGACGCTGGCCGTCAGCGCCAGATTGCGAATCTGCTTCATCCCGAGGTACGCGATGGCCTGCTGGAGATTCGTGATCTTTCCGCGCAAGGCATAGGCCGACGAATTGACGCACCGCAGCAACCGGGCGCTGAGCGCCGCGTCGGTCTCGAGAACTTCTTTCAAATCGGCCGCGCCGGAATCGGGGTTGTTGGCGACTTCCATGACCCGAAGCGCGATGTGGGGTAGCGTCGAGATCTCATCGACGCGGCGCAGGGCGTCTTCCAGAGCCGTGCGCGGTGGCGGGGCGATGGTTGCTCCCATGGTCAATTACTCACTCCTTCTGCTTCTGATCAGGCTGGCTGCTTCTCTTCTCCGAACGATGCGACGCGGATGCCGGGAAAATCGTGCCACACGCGGCATCTTGGTCGTCTCGGAATCATAGGTTATTCTTACCTCGTGCGGCCTGGAAAACGCAAAGTAAGGTGTGGGCCGCTTGTAGGGATTGGCCGGAATCTTCAAAGCCGGGGCCACCTCTGGCGACACGGCGGCAGAGACACGCGACGGGGGCCAAACGGCAACAGGGCTCGCGGCCAAATGTCCACTCCCCCCCGTGTGACGTCATCGACACGATTACAGGGTGTGACGGCACCTTGCCCTGCCTTGCCATCCTAACAGTCACGGTAAGGATTGACTCCGCTGGCCGATGCCGAAGAATTCTCCCGTCGTGCATTCTGTGTACGCAAGGCCTTTGACCCGCGGTAGAATCGAGCGAAGGGCCATCGGTCGGACGAGAAATCACGGTGCCAGCGGGCGGGCGGTCCGTCCGATGCGTACCGTCGAACCAAGGAGAGTTGTCATGAGAGTTCCGGTTACGCTGATGTTGGGTCCCGTGTTGTTGGCCACCGTGTTATTGGCCACGGGGATGGCGATGGGTGAAGACAACCCACCCGCCAAAGACAAAGCCGTATGCCCCGTGGGGGGAAATGCGATCAATCGGGCCGTGTCTGCCGACTATAACGGTGGAAAGGTTTACTTCTGCTGTGGCGGTTGTATCAAGCCCTTCGAAAAAGACACGGCCAAATTCGCCGCCAAGGCAAATCACCAACTCGTTTGCACCGGCCAGGCGGCCCAAGTCGGATGCCCGATCAGCGGGCGAGCCGTCAAACCCGACACGACCGCCAAAGTGGCCGGCGTGGCGGTCGGCTTCTGCTGCGGCGGTTGTAGCGGCAAGGTTGCCAAGGCCGATCCCCAGGGCCAACTCGACATGGCCTTCGGAGAGAAGGCGTTCGCCAAAGGATTCAAGGTGAAGGCCGAATAAGAGGCCGCGATTCGCGACACGGCCAAATCAAACCTCGTTCCCATGCTTTGCGCGGGAACGCGAGCCTAAGTTCCCCTTTCTGCTCGTCTTGCGGGAAGAAGCGTTGCCCGCCACAATAGGGCATCCCACGGGTCGAACCCCGTGACGAGTCTTCCCGGCAGGATGGGGGATCTTTGTGCAAAACTCTCCGGCAGGCAGTCCCCCTTCCACCGTCCGGCGGTGGCTTCCCGAACATCTCGTGGCCGATTTTGGTCCCGAGGCTCAACTCGCGCGCGATGCCGTCGGCCTGTTGCGGGGCGTGCTGAACGCTTCACCCGGGCCGCGCATCCGCCGCGCTCTGGAAACATGGGAGGCGCTGACCAACGCCAGCGGTGGACAGTCCGACGAACGTCGCCGCGCCGGCTTTCGGAAAATGGCCCGGCTTTACGATACGCCCGCCGACGGGCGCCCGCCGGAGTACCTGCTGTTCGCCGTGCAGACCTACTATGCCCTGGTCATCCGCTTGCTCGTGCGCCACATTCGCTCCTCGCTGGCGATACCGGCCGAAGACCGCACGACAGCGGCCGGCGAGACGGTCGTCAACCCGTTTTCCTGGGTAGTGGACGTCGCCGATCACCCGATCCAGCGGTTGATCGCCCGCTTGGCCGAACAATTCGATCGGTATCCGTCCGTTGGCTCGGCCGATGGCCACGATCTCCTCAAGGCGCTCTACCAGCGACTGCTTCCCAAGGCGCTCCGTCACGCCCTGGGCGAGTACTATACGCCCGACTGGCTGGCCGATCTACTCCTTGACCGGCTCGACTACCGGGGACATCCCGAGATGCGGCTGCTCGACCCGGCTTGCGGATCAGGCACGTTTCTCGTCCGCGCGATCGATCGAATTGCCGCCTGGTATCGGCGGGAGGGCTCGTCGCAAGGTTGGGATCGGACGCGCCTCTGGCAGGCGATCTCCCGAAACGTCGTCGGCCTCGACCTCAACCCGCTGGCCGTCATGGCCGCCGAGGCCAACTACCTGATGGCTGCGGCCGATCTTCTGCCCAAGGGCACTGCGGTGGAAGTGCCCGTATTTCGCTACGATTCGATCCTCGGGGACGGTCCCAATTTTCGCTTGGCGAAAACGGGACGGTCCCCCTCGCAACCCCAATCACTCGGCGAGTTCGATCGGGTGGCCGGCAATCCGCCTTGGATCGCCTGGGACCATTTGCCCGAGGAATATCGCGAACTGACCAAGCCGTTGTGGCGCCAATACGGGCTGTTCAATCTCTCGGGCAATGCGGCCCGGCACGGAGGCGGCAAGAAAGATCTGTCGATGCTCATGCTCTACGCCGCGGCCGATCGGTACTTGACCCGCGGCGGACGTCTGGGCTTTGTCGTTACGCAAACACTCCTGCAGAGCAAAGGCGCCGGCGACGGTTTTCGGCGGTTCCGCCTGGGCGACGACGGGCCGCATCTGGCCGTGTTGCACGTCGACGACATGGTCGACATCCGGCCGTTCGACGACGCGGCCAATTGGACGGCCACGATCACCGTGGAGAAAGGCCGGCCGACCGAGTATCCCGTGCCCTATACCCGCTGGTCGCCCGGTGAAGGGACCGAAGGCGATCCACGGCAAACGTGTTGCCGCGACCAATGCACGGCCCGGCCCGTCGATCCCGATCGAATCTCCTCACCCTGGGTCGTCGTGCCCGAGGGATTCCACACCGACCCCGCCACGCTGGTCGGCCCGTCCGACTATCGGGCCCATCTCGGCGCCAACAGCGGCGGGGCCAACGGTGTCTATTGGATCCGCCCCATCGAGAAGACGGGCGACGGATTGATTGTGGCCAACAGCCCGGGCAGAGGCAAACGGTCCGTCGAGGCCGTGCGGCAGGTGATCGAGCCCGAGTTGGTTTACCCGCTGTTGCGCTGGGGCGACGTCTCGCGATACCGGGCGGTGCCCTCGGGGCATATTCTCTTGAGCCAGGACACACAAACCCGCTCGGGCATCGACCCGGCCGTGATGCACTCGCGCTATCCGCAAACGCTGGCCTACTTGAAGCGGTTTGAAGAGTTGCTGCTGGACCGGGCGGCCTACCGTCGCTATCAGGGCAAGGGGCCGTTCTATTCGATGTACAACGTCGGCCCGTACACGGTCCGGCCCATCAAGGTCGTCTGGCGACGCATGGACCGGCGGATCAACGCGGCCGTGGTCGAACCGATCGGCGATCCGCTGTTGGGCATCCGCCCGATCGTTCCGCAAGAGACGTGTGTGCTGGTGGCCGCCGATTCCAGCGAGGAAGCCCATTACCTTTGCGCAATGCTCAACAGCGCGGTCGTCAATTTCCTGGTCACATCACACAACGTCCGCGGCGGCAAAGGATTCGGCACCCCCGGCATGTTGGACGTCGTCAACCTCCGCCGCTACGACCCGGCCGACCTCCGCCATCAGGCCCTTGCCACGCACAGCCACTGTGCCCACCTCGCGGCGGCCCGCGGCGAAGACGTGCGCGTCCTGCAAGACCGCATCGACCAACTCGCCGGCGAAATGTATGGACTTGACGCGAGCGAGATGCCCTTGTGCGGAAAGGCATAAAGGTGTCAGTGCTACTCGGGTGTCCTATTCCGGATCGTCCTCTATCGCCTTCTCGACCTCTGCGACTTCTACGCCGCACGCCTCCGCTATAGCCGCCAGCAGTTCGTCGATCTCTAGCTTCTCCTGGCTCGCAACTCCCCGGACGAATTCGGCTGGAGAGACATCATGGGTCTTCGCTATCCCGCGCATGACGTCACGGACCGTGTGCCCTTTCTGCGTTGCCTTTGAGAAGAACGCTAACAACTGCGGCAGCCGTTCCTCTTCACCTCCTGGGGTTTTTCTTGCGTCGACACTCTCGCACGTCTGATCTTCTACGAACACGAAGGCCATTTGCTCCCGGGTGGCCCCGAGTTTCACAAGGAGTCCGTTGAGAATCGCCAGCCGTGCGGGACCTCGAGCATGCAAAACGGGCGGTGCATCGGGCGCCTGCATTGCAGTGCGGTAGTCCACAACGCAATTGCGGCATAGTGTCAAGATCTCCTCAAGGACGCCATCGGACATTTGATCGGGATCGGATGCTCTGCTGTGAATTAGCGAGTCTTCGGCTTGAGCACGATGCCAGAGAATGAACGCTTCGTTGCTGGACGGTTGTTCCTCCGCGTTCGACTCCAGGGCCCTGTTAGCCGCGGCAATGGCCTTTTCGTATTCACCCGTTGCAGTGTAGGCCTGGGCAAGCATGCTTGCACATTGCGAGCACCGCCGCGTCTTCTGTACTCCCTTCTCCAGGACGGGAATCGCCTTGCTGAGTTTCCCGAGTTTCCGATAGTAGTCGCCGGGCTGCGAGTAACCGCGTTCATCATCCGGCAGGATCTTGCGAAACTCCTTGTAGAGGTCCATCGCATCATCGACTTTACCGAGTATCTCGAGGTAATCGCCGACAAAGACGAATCCCCTCCAGTTCCATTGGCTGCGATCGATAGCGCACAGTCGCTTGTAGAGCACGTCGGCGTCGTCGAGGCGTCCGATGGACATGTTGTACTTCAGGGCACCCGCTAACAAGTCGACGTTTTCGGGAAACGAGACCAACCCGTTGGCAAGGATGCGAACGGCAAGCACATACTGGTTCTCTTTGGCCAACTGCGCAGCCAGATTGTGGAAATCGTCGGGGCCCCCAGGGATCTCTTCCTCGACAACGTGTTTTGACAGCCGAATTGCCATGTCCTTCTTCCCTTTTTCAAAGTAGCTTGACACGGCTTTGTGAGCGGCTTCGATCGTCTCGTTTCCAACGAGCCAGTCCAGATCGTCCTTTCGTTCTTCCAGCCACCTATATGGTTCGAGCCTGCCGTCGATTTCCCGAACTCTATCTTCCACACATTTCTCAAAGGTCGACATCCTTGCCCTTAAGTCGTCATTCCTTTTCTGGACGGCTTTCTCGACCAAACGATCAGCACTCTGTCGGATATCGCTCTGCATCGTTGTCAGTTCGCTGCCGACGTTTTCCCGAAATTCCTTCTGCCTGGCAGCTAAGACCTCCTCCTGGCGACGTTGTTCGCTGAGCAATTCGCTTCGCACCATACTGATTTCATGGTCCACCTGCTCCAGTCGTTTCAGGCCAAGCGCTCCGGCCATTGCAGCCAACACAACCACAAGGATAGGAAGCGCCAGTTGCATGAAGCTCTCGTAGTACTGTGAACGCTCTTGCTGCGTATTGGGCGACGCTTCCGTTGACTGTCCACCCACGGGCGCAGCACTTGCGGAGTCGCTCGCCGCGTTATCCGCTGCGCCCACGCTCTCCGTGCTAGCTTGAATCCACTGAGGGATCTGAACCACGGCCACTGCGAAGGTCAGCAGAATTGCGCCGACGAATACTCCCATCTGGATCCAGAAGTACCAGATGAACTTGCGAATGGCCGCCTCTGTCTTGTGATAGACTCTTTCAAGGAAGGGATCCCGCGCTCTGGGCGGTGCTTCCCGATGACCGTTACCGCGCGAAGTGACCGCCGTTTGCTCAGACATCTCTGTTTCTCCCGTATCTATCTCCGCGGGATCATCATCGAAGTTGCTGCAGGCTCTGGCAACAAGCTCATCCTATTGCTACTCCGGCCCTGATGCAAGTCTTTCGAGCGGAATAGTGAAGGAAACCCATTAGGGGGTGACACACGTATGACACTGGCCACAAAGCCAACCAGTCACTCTGCGCCGAGCAAGGCTGAATCACCCCCCAATATCCATCGCGATCCGCTCGATAACGCCGCCGAAGTGGTTGGCGGCCTGGTACGGGCCGACCGGCTTGATCGTGTCGGCGCCGACTTGGAGGCCGTCGCCCGGGTCGGCCGTTAGCGGGCCGGGGGAAGTCGCTTCGGCGACCGTCTTGCCGCCCGCGGCAAGCGTCAAACGGCCGTCGGCGGCCAGCGTGGCGGCGACGTCGATCGGACCCTTGGAGATTCGCTCCGCCGCGGTAACCGTCGTGCGTTTCCAATCGACACATGTAGTAAATGCCAGCCGGCCATCGGTCAGATAAAGGGCGTAGCCCTGCCGATCGCCGCCGTGGGCGAGGATCACACCGTCGGGATTGGCCGCCGCGATGCGAGCCGTGATACGCAGCGACTTGCCGGCCACCGACGGTGCCAGATTGCGGGGAAGATCGAGAAAGTCGTCCGCGCCGTCGAAGCGCCGGGCCGTGGCCGAGATGTCCGGGAGAGGTCGCGTGCCGTGGACTTCCAGCGGTAACTGCCGGGGACCGAGTTTCAGCATGATCCTCGGTCGCGACTCGGGCACGTCCGCTCCGACGCTCCGCCGCCAATCGGCCAGCGTCGCGTGCAACTGTTCAACCCGATCGGGCATCGCCGCGGCCAGGTCTTTCGCCTCGCTCGGGTCGTCGGCCAGATTGTAGAGTTCCCGGCGGCCGTCATCAAAAAACTCGATCAGCTTCCACGAACCCTGGCGAATGGCTCCGCCGGAACGACCGCCGAGAAAATGGGGCCGTGCCAGGGGATAGTGCCAGTAGAACGTATCGCGAGAAAGCTCGGCCTGCGAGTCGCGCAGCAAGGGCATCAGCGAGACGCCGTCCAGCGGTTGCCGCGAGTCGGGTTTCGCGCCCGCGGCCTCCAGTAGCGTGGGATAGAAATCGAGGCTGCACACCGGCCGGCGGCAGATCGAACCGGGTTGCACCACGCCGGGCCAGCGAACAATCAGCGGCTCGCGAATGCCGCCTTCGTAGAGCATCGACTTGCCGCCCCGTAGCGGCGCATTGGAGGTGACCCGAGTTTCGCCGCCGTTGTCGGAGGTGAAGATCACGATCGTCCGATCGGTCAGTTTTAACTCGTCCAGCGTTTCGGCGATCATGCCCACGCCACCGTCGATCGATTCCAGTTGGGCCGCCAGATGGGGATTGTTCTTGGCCGCCCGGTTACCCTTACCGGCGCCGGGCAGGGCTTCGTATCGGGCGACCACCTCGGGCTTGCCTACCAAGGCCGTGTGGACCGCGTAGTGGCTCACGTAGAGGAAGAATGGCCGGTCCTTGTTCCGGCGGATGAACTCGACCGCTTCGAGGTTCACCCGATCGACCAGATATTCGTCGGGCAGCCGGGCTTGGATCGCCGGGTCAAAGTGGTACGGATGGAAATAGCTCCCGCCGCCGATGCCGCGCCGTTCGCTGCACATCACCTCGTCGAATCCCTGTTTCGCCGGACCGACTTCTTCGGCCCCGTGATGGGTATAGCCGGTCAGATGCCACTTGCCGATCATGCCGGTGGCGTAACCGGCCTCCTTGAGCCGCTCGGCAATGGTCACGTGCTCCACCGGCAGATGCTTGGGATCGTTCGGGCGCAAGTAATCGGTAATACCCACCCGCGCCGGATACTGGCCGGCCATCAGGCTCACCCGATAGGGCGAACAGACCGGTGCGGCCGCATACGCGTCGGTGAACCGCATCCCCTGCCCTGCCAAACGGTCGAGAAGCGGCGTGCGGTTGAACGTATTGCCGTAGCACCCCAACTCGGCCCAACCCAGGTCGTCGGCCAGGACGAACACCACGTTGGGGACGCGCGCCGTGTCGTCGCAGAGTCCTTTGTTTTCAGAACCCAATGACGAGCATACGGCGAGGATCACAAGAACGAGCGTAGCAGCTTTCCGTAGAAAGTGGTCCGGGGAACAATAAGCGGAGTTGCGTTCGGCTCTGGCTGAAATCTCCTGCATCTCGCGACCTCGTCACCGTTTGAAGTTCGTGGTTGATCAGACGCCATCAAGCTCGACCTTCAACTCAGTATCGCTGCCCGGCGACGGCAGGTCAACGCAATGGCAGTACCCGGCCGTTCGGGAAAGAAGAAAAACGCGATAGCAGCAAGGCGCAAATACTGGTCGCTCCGTGGCTTGCGTGGTAAACTGACGGCGTTACGGTGCGCGGTCTCGGGAGGTCTCACGATCCGATCCGTAAGACACGGGCTTTGTCGCACGACATGTACAATGACCCTGGTTCGGCTACCTTGAGGAAGCGGAGAAGGATCTCGCCCGCGTGAAGGACAGGGAAGAACGTGAACTCCCCGCCGCCGATCTCGTCGAGTTGAAGAAGAAGATTCCGAACAAGGGCGAGTAAGGGACCATCTGAATTTCCCCGCAATCGCGAGATACCCCCGGGAGGCGTCACGGGTGGACAACAACGGCACCAAACCGCGCAAGCCGCTGAGAATCTTGTTCATGCACGGGCTGGAGTCGGGGCCGGGAGGCAGCAAGGATCGGTACCTGCGACAGCACTTCGAAGACGTCCGCACACCGGACATGAAGATGTCGCTTTACCGGCTAACGAAATCCAATAGCGTTGCTCGAAACGCGCTGCGCCGCCCGCTCTTCCTGGGATGGGCAACGGCAGCCACGGTGACACTGCCGCTGGCTTGGCTGACGTACGGGCTGGTGGCAATCTCTGCGTGGGCGGCTGTGTTCGTGGCCGTACTGGCCGCGATTCGAAGGCCGTTGATCCGCCAAGCACTGGCCGCTTCGCTCGACCGTTGCGTGGCAGTTCAGGCCGATGCGATCGGCGAGTTTCGCCCCGAGGTGGTGATCGGTTCGAGTTGGGGATCCGTGGTGGCGCTGATGTGTACGTCGCGTGGAGTCTATTCCGGCCCGCAGTTGCTGATCGCACCTCCGCTGAAACTCGTCTTTGACAAGCTCGGCGACTCCGACGGCAGCCGCCACGACGCGCTGTGCAAAGGCCTTTCCCCGGACGCCGTGCGCCGGGCTATGGTCGTCCACGGCACCGAAGATGCGACGGTACCCGTCGAGCACAGCCACTTGCTTGCCGCGGCAACCGGCGTTAAGTTGAAGATTCTTCCCGGCGGCCACCGGCTGAATTCGGCTCTTCTTGGCAGCGCCGAAGGTCCCGGAACGAGCGAGCGATTCGAGCAGATGATTACGGAAGTTGCGGCGCAACGTTAGCCGCGGCGTCATGACGTCCGCTTGGTATCATACTGAGGGAGATGACCCATGAGTCCAGAGATATGGAAGTGTCGCGGCTGCGGGGAAGAGATTGAAGCACAGTTCGATACGTGCTGGAATTGCGAGACTCCCCGGCCTGATCCGGCCGACAGGCGCTCGGCAGACGACCAGCCGGCACCATCGACCCACGCCGAGGAGTCGGCGGTCGACGGTCAGGTCGCTGCCATGTTCCAGGAACCGCCCCAGCCAGGAGAGCCGATTTCGGCGGACAGCATCCAAAACCGTGCAACTTGGACGATTTCTAGCGTCGTTCTTGTGGGGTTGCTTCTCATTGCGGCCAACACGGCCGGAGGAGTCATCCGCGACGCGATTCACCTGGACATGCTCGAATCCAAACAGAAATCTCAGATGAAAGAAATGAGAGATGATTTCAAGCGCTTCGGCCGGTGATGCACCCGCCCTGTTTGCAGCACGGTCCGGCATGTCTTGGTAGACAACGCGGCATCACCGTACGAGTGTCCCCCAAAACCACGCACAGCCCGCGTCAATCCCCCAGCAACTCCTGCAAGTCCCGCCCCTCGACAAGCCACGGCAGGTTGAATCGGGCGACGGCGATGCTCTGGTAGAGTTTCGTCTTGCCACGCTCGAAGAGCAGATAGACGGTGCCGTCCGGCCCCGCGGCCAACGACGAATAGGCGCTGGGGCCCTCATAGACGAGCCGTTTGACCGGCCAGGTTTCGCCCCGATCAAAACTCGCCCAGACGGTCATCCGCACGCGCGAGCCGCCCGGGTCGTCCGGGGTGCTGAACAGCAGCACGTCCTTGCCGCCGGTCACCTCCAGCGGCAGACGCACCAGTCCCGCGTTGCAGCCGTAGCTGGGCTTGGTGCCGTACTTGAAGTAAAACGGCTGGCCGACCTCGCGCAGTTGCTCGCATACCCGCCAGTCGACGAACATGCTGCCGCCGTCGTGGCTGTAGGCAATGCGCCGGCGGTGGTCGACCGACATGTGGGAGCGGGAGTTGTAATAGATGGAGCCGGAGGATAGCTCGGCCAATGTCCCTTCTCCGGTCCCGCTTTGTACCGGCGCGGCGGTCTGCCAGGTCTTGCCGCCGTCGTCGCTGTAGATGGCCGTGTTGTAGTTATACGGCCACCACTCCTGAGCGTTGTTGCCCTCGGGAGGTTGCACCCGGGCGGGCATCAACAGCCGGCCCTTGTGCTTGCCGTAACGCAGCGTGACACCCGACTCCGAGCAGGACGTCTGCGCCGGAACGCCGTCGGTGGCTCCGTGCCCCAGCGGATTCGGCTTGATGACGATCTCCTCCCGCCGCCACGTCTTCCCGTGATCGCCGCTTCGCCACAGATAGCCGCTTCTGGAACGAACCACCATTACGTCGCCCGTATTGTCGTCGACGATGGCGCTGCCGGCGGCGTCGTGCCCCACTTCCTGGACCGGGCTGAAGGTCTTGCCCCCGTCCTCGCTTCGGCGAAGTACTCGGCCGCTTTTCGCAAAGGCCAGGATCGTCCCATCGGCCGCCACCGTGATGTTCGGGATGCGCACCGACTCGAAAAGGTCCTGCACCTCAAAGACGGGTGTGGCATCGAGATCCGCCGGCGGTTCAGCGAGGCACCGGCCGGTCGAGGCGCAGAAGGCCGTGGCAACCAGAAACACCAGGGCTGTGAGTCTCATTCGTTTCATGGTTTAATTCCTTGCGCGCGTAGTGCCAAGAGAGCCGGCGCCTTCGGCTGGGCGTTAAACGAACCGAATTCCGACCAAAGAACGGGCCGGGCCGTTCACCCGGACGCCGGCGAGGTGGTGACGCCTTGGGAGTGGAAATCACCGTTGGTGAGGTAAGCGAAGACTTCGGTGGCGTCTTCCCAGACTTGGGCCATGAACTGCTCGCGAATCCGCGTGCGAACAATGTTCTTCTGCTCGCGGTTGAGCGATCCCGGGCCGATGATCTTGCGGAGAATGTAGTCGTCGCCCCGTTCCAAGGTGACCAGGGCGTAGCGGGGCGTGAGTTTGTAGGATTGGATGCCCTTGAGGCGAAGCCCGTCGTCGGTCATCGAGATGGTCATCTCGATCAGTGTGAAGTTCCCCTGGGTGGGGATCTCTCCCTGATTACGCCGCGCCGGCCGGAATCCGGAACCCATCTTCACCGTCCAGCCGTTGCCGTCGTTCTGCCAGGCGGCGATGATCTTGCTCTTATCGCAGATGATGTACTGGCAGCGGCGATCGAGTCGCTCGGGCGCGTCCACATGGAGAAGTCCCTGCTCGGTGCCGGGATTGACTTCCACGGTGGGCGTCTCAGTGGTGGGCGTCTCAGTGGCGGGCGTCTCAGCGGCGGGCGTCTCGGCAGCGGCAGCCTCCGGCGCCGGAATCGTCACCGCGGAGCCACAGTTTGGGCATTTCCGCTGTTGGCCTGCCAGGCCATCCTTGGCATTGAGATGTTTCTTGCAGCCGGGACACTCGAACCGAATCACAACGTCACCTCCTTTGCCCCCTCCTGCTTGTTCCAGAAATTGGTAGGCAAATAGCCGCGATGGCCGGATCGGCGAGACCCACTCCAACGGGGTTTAGTGTAATCGGTTATTGGACGTGTGTCAACGGATTAGCGTAACACTTCAGAGGGGTAGATATTGATCCCCTGGGTCCGGGTGCGTAAAATGAGGCGACTTGGGAATGATGCCCGGTTTTCCGGAGTCTGCCGCCAGACGTGCCGAAGAACGGGCCTTGGTGGGCGTTCTTTGTGGTGCGGCCGTTTGAAATTGCTACGCCGCCGTGGTAGGCTGATGGGGCGCAAAGTGCCGTCGCGAAGAAAGAAGAGTCGCGGCTGGCTTGCCATCGTGACGAAGAATCCTACCTCGGGAAGGAGGCCGATCATCAGGTTCTTCCCGCGCTGTCCTGCCCCTCCGCGGCGTGAACACGACCGTGTCGCGACCGACGACTCGCTTCGACAACGCATCCATAGCGGTCCCGTGCGCGAAGAAAGGCGTTTTCTTTTTCTTGGTTGGGGTCGTGTTGCGAGCGGTTCATGTGCGGCTGTGCGTGGCGGCCGGAGCGCATTTTTCCTGTTTGTTGCCTTGTAGCGAGCGCGAGGATCGTCGTGGCTTTGGACAAACTGCCGGGGACGTTTCTGGGACCCTCCAATCTCGTCGAGATGCTTCGCCATCGGGTACGCTACCAGGGGGAAGATACGGCGTTCGTCTACCTCCTGGACGGCGAGGATGAACGCGTCGAGATGAGCTATCAAGAACTGGACCGTCAGGCCCGGGCCATTGGCGCTTGGCTTGAATCCCACGGTCTGGTCGGAGAGCGGGCTCTGCTACTCTATCCGGCCGGGCTGGATTTCGTCGCCGCCTTCTTTGGTTGCTTGTACGCGGGCGTGGTCGCGGTGCCCGTCTATCCGCCGCGCCGAAACCGCTCACTGGATCGAATCCAGGCGATCGCTGCCGACGCCGAAGCCAAAGTCGCACTGACGACCGACGTCGTGCTCCAGCGCGTCGAACCGCTGATCGAAGAAACTCCCGTGTTGAAGCAACTCGCCTGGCTGGCCACGTGCCACGTGCAGCCGGGGGTCGAGGAGCAGTGGGAAATGCCCGACGTTCACGGCGACACGACGGCATTCTTGCAGTTCACGTCCGGCTCGACGGGAACACCCAAGGGGGTGGTTCTCGATCACGCCAATCTGATGCACAACTCGGCCCTGATCGCCTGGGCCTTTGAATTGTCCCGCAGCACGATGGGTGTCTTCTGGCTTCCCAGCTACCACGACATGGGCCTCATCGGCGGGATCTTGCTGCCGCTGTACGTGGGCCGGCCCAATATCTTGATGTCGCCGATGTCGTTTCTGCAGAAACCGTTTCGCTGGTTGTCGGCCATTTCGCGTTTCGGCGGCACGATCAGCGGAGGACCGAATTTCGCCTACGACCTGTGCGTGCGGCGGATTACCCCCGAGCAACGCAAGACCCTGGACTTGAGTTCTTGGCAAGTGGCTTTCAACGGGGCCGAGCCCGTCCGGGAAGAGACCCTCAACCGGTTTGCCGAGACCTTTGCTCCTTGCGGTTTTCGTCGCGAGGCCTTTTTTCCCTGTTACGGCATGGCCGAAGCGACGCTGTTGGTCTCCGGCGGCTACGCCAGCAACCCCCCGGTTATCCGAACATTCGAGACCAGCTCGCTGGAAGAAGATCAGGTGGTCGACGGCGAGCCGGGCGATGAGGGAGTGCGCGGGTTGGTCGGTTGCGGCAGCACGATACCCGACCAGAAGATCGTCATCGCCGATCCCAAGAATATGAAGCGATGCGATGACGAACAGGTCGGCGAGATCTGGGTGCGAGGCCCGAGCGTTGCCCAGGGATACTGGCGACAACCCGAGCTGACCGACGAAGTCTTCCATGCCCGCCTCCAGGACACGGGAGAAGGGCCCTTTTTGAGAACTGGCGATCTCGGATTCATTCGCGACGGAGAGTTGTTCGTCACCGGGCGGCTGAAAGATCTGATTATCATCCACGGGCGGAACTACTATCCGCAAGACGTCGAACTGACCGTCGAACAGGCGCACCGGCGGCTTCGCTCGAGTGGCTGTGCGGCCTTCTCGGTGGAAACGGACGGCCGCGAGCAACTCGTCGTGGTCCAAGAGGTGGAACGCCGGAAGAAAGGGGGCATGGAGTCCATTTGCGAAGCCGTTCGCCGCGATGTGGCCGCCGAGCACGATCTGGTCGTCAACGCCATTGTGCTGGTCAAGGCCGGGAGCATCCCCAAAACTTCCAGTGGCAAGATCCAGCGACACGCGTGCCATAAGGCGTATGTCGACGGCACGCTGGCAGCCATCGCTCGCTGGCCCGCCGCCGCGGCTCGTGCGGCGGTCGGCGAGAAAGCCGCCGCGCAGTTTGGCGGAAGAGAATCGACACCGGTCACCAGCGACGCCGCCGCCCCGGTCGCGGAGAGTGCCGCTGGGCGTTCGTCCAACGGCCACGGTAGCGTAGCCGTGGAGCAGAAGCTTTCGGTAACCGATCTCGTCTTGCGGCAAGTTCAGGCGGTGGCCAAGGAGCGGGCCACCGGCATGACTCTCGATTCGACCATCGCGGCACTGGGGCTCGACTCGCTCGAACGCATGGAAATCCTGGCTTCGTTGGAAGAGTGTTTCGGCGGTCGATTTCCCGAGGAAATCCTGCCCGAACTGGAAACCTGCAGACAGGTAATCGAGGCCGTGGAGAAGTATCTGGGGACCGAGCCCCGCCACAGAGCGACCACCCCGCCGGAGGAGGAGATACCGGCCGAAACCTATTGCTTCGACCAGTTTCCCGAATACATCAAATTGAAGGCTAGCCTCGAACTCATCGAGACGGCCGGTCTGGACAACCCCTACTTCAACGTGCACCAGAGCGTTACCAACAACAGAACGGTCATTGGCGGCCAAGAGTTGATCAACTTTTCCAGTTATAACTACGTCGGCATGTCCGGAGATCCGGCGGTCGTGCTCGCCGCTCAGGAAGCGGTCCAGCAGTATGGGACCAGCGTTTCGGCCAGCCGGTTGGTTTCCGGCGAAAAGGATCTGCACGGAGAGCTGGAAAAGGCGATCAGCCGGTTCGTCGGTACCGAGGACGCGGTTGTTTTCGTGGGAGGACATTCCACCAATGAAACGACCATCGGGCATCTGCTCGGGCCGGGGGATCTGGTCCTTCACGACGGTCTGGCCCATAACAGTATCGTCCAGGGATGTATCCTCTCCGGTGCCCGGCGAAGGCCGTTTGCACATAACGACTGGGAGGCCGCCGACAAACTGCTGACCCAGTTTCGGCATGAGTATCGACGTGTGCTGATCGTGATCGAGGGCGTCTATAGCATGGACGGCGATATCCCCGATCTGCCGAAGTTCATCGAAGTGAAGCGGCGTCACAAGGCCCTGCTGATGATCGACGAAGCCCATTCGGCGGGCGTGCTGGGAGAACACGGCCGGGGACTTGGCGAGTACTTCCACGTCGACCCGCACGACGTCGACTTGTGGATGGGAACACTCAGCAAGTCGTTCGGAAGCTGTGGGGGATACATCGCCGGTTGCCGTGAGGTGGTCGAGTACCTCAAATACACCGCGCCGGGATTTGTCTACAGTGTGGGCATTTCGCCGGCCAACGCCGCCGCCGCGCTGGCCTCGATCCGGGTGCTGCAAGCCGAACCCGAACGCGCTGTCCGCCTGCGGAAGCGGTCCAAATTCTTCTTGAATCTGACCCGAAAGCAGGGATTGAATACGGGAATGAGCGAGGATTCGCCGGTGGTGCCCGTGATCCTGGGCAATTCGATGCGTTGCGTCCAACTCTCCAAGGCACTCTTCGTTCGCGGGATCAATGTCCAGCCGATTCTCTATCCGGCCGTCGAGGAAAGCGCGGCTCGATTACGGTTCTTTATTACTTCGCTGCACACCGAGGACGAGCTGCGGTATACGGCCGATGCAATTGCCGAGGAATTGTCAAAGCTTGACCCCGAGTACTCCGAGCGCCGAACGACGGGAAAACCGTCGCCGGTCAAATCGATCAAGCCAGGGTAAATACCACCGATAGCGGGACCGGGGAGGTCCACCCTTCGGGGTTGCCTCGACGATGCCTCTTCGAGTACAAAGAAAGAACGACGTTGAAATCACCACGTGGCCGCGGTTGTCCGACCGTCACATTTTTTTGCGAGGAGTGAAGATTGCTAACCGAACAGCAGGTATCGCGAAGTTGGGGAAATCTCTTCAAAGGTAGTGATTCGATCAGTGACCAAGCGGTGGACCGAGCCGCGGCGCTGCTGGAAGAACTGAGGCCGGAAAGCCCCTTGCGGCACCGTCTTGGGGTGGAATTGGACGAAATCCGCAAGATGGTCGCCAAGAAAGGGTGAGGCGAGCCCATCGACGCTCGGACTCGCTCCGCTGATTTCTCCCAAGAACGCAACCAGGGAACCCTCGCCGTCTGGTGAGGATTCCCCGGATTGCCGTGCATCGTGTTGCGGTTCGCCCGCCTTCAATCAGCGATTCAGTTCGACGCCCAGCGTCAGCCCGTTGACGAAAATCCCCTGGCGATTGCTGTCCGCCCGGACACCCATCGTGGGAATCTCGTAGTTGACCATCCCCGACGGTCGGGCAATACCGTCTAAATACATGCCCGTCCAACCCACGCGCAAATTGATGGCCCCGGTCACTTTGTACTTGAGTTCTGCCCGTAGCTCGGCTCCCGGACTCCACTCTTCTTCGTAGAGGACGCTGTTGAACGAAGTGGCCGACAGGACCCGTGGCATACCTTCGGTGCCGGTGCCCGGGATCGGATCGCCGGCGGCGTCAACGCCTCCCGCAAGATTGGTGCCAAGCGTGCCTGTCTGGCGGACACTCTGGAAGTTGATCCCGGCAAAGAACCGGCCCTCTACCGACAATTGCCAACGGCCCTTCTGTTGGAACCACCGACCCCCAACTTGCGGGCCGATGATATGGTTCTCGCCATTCGTCTGCCAGACGCTCTCGTCGAGGATGCCGCCGGAGGCCTGCACCGTAAACCTCTCATCAAATTCCATGTAGCGGACGCCTCCAAACAGCTCGTAGTAGCCTCCGTGGTGCTGGCGGTGAGTCCGGTAGACGTACATCAATTCGACGCTCCACGTTTCCACCCGGTTCTGAATCAGAACGTCCTCATACGTCACGGGAAGATCGCGGTACACGGCCCAAACGGGGTCGCCGTCCGCATTGGTGGCGACCCAATAGTCGGACGGAGGAACGTCCGGTGGCCAAATCGGATCAACCGGGGGGTCCGCTTCGGGGTCACCGCCCGGTACTTCATACCATCCCTGCAGATACCGAGTCCCGGTGGGGCCAAACGCGTCGTCAATCCAAACGACATCCATGTCGGAGGTTGCGATAGACTGGGTCTGGCTGTTGAGCCGGAAGGTACTGCAAACCCACCCGTGGTGTCCTGTCATCTTGCCAAACTCGATTCGCTCGCCTTGGGTGCTACGCGACCCAAATGCTCCCGTGTCGTGTGTGTTGGTCTGGATGAACAAGTCTTCGGCCCATGGCCCCGTGTACACGACGCGAGAAACCAGACCCGCGTCGCCGATCGGAGTCACGTCGGGCGACGAAATCGACCAAATCAAGCCGTCCCACAGGACAAAGAACCCCTCATTAGGAGGAGAAGAGTCCCCGTATGGCATCGGGTCGACCGGATTGAAAAACTTCCCGTAGGTCCCTGTATCGGCCGGCTTGAAAAGCTGGAACTCCTGCAACCCCTGGCCAAAGGCGGTAGAACCTGCCAGGAGAACAAGTAGCCAGGCGATTACCCATGTTTTTGCGTGCTTAATCGACATTATTTGGTTCCACCTTCGTCTGCGCTGAGTGGGAGAACGTAACGCTTGCTCCTTCGGCAAAGAGCCTGCGCTGTGGCCGTGACGGTAGTATCGGACGTGCCAGTCGCACCAGTTGAGTAAGATCGGTAAGCCTTGTCGGAAATGCCGTTCATTCCTGCCATTAAGGGGGGGCATGATGGCATAATAAGCAATTTAGGGAGCATGCGCAGCAATGACACCCCATCCACTTGAAAAGTGTCACTCGGTGTTTGGGCGGGAAAATCTTCTGCTCACCCCCTGCCCTCTGTCCTGGTGAGCCTAACTCCACCGCATTGCGATGGGTAGACTGCCTGGTCCGGGGGATGAATAGACCGGGTTCAAGGGGCAGCCCAGGAACACCTGATTCGGCCACAAAGACGACGGATGACCAGATGACCGAGGTGTCATCAATGAGATACATTCATCCGCAACCGTGCGTTTCCACGCAACGAGAAGCCAAGAACGGAGTCGTCCGATCTCCTACCCGGGCGGGATGATCCCGATGGGCATGACTCGACTTGTGATGCGATCGTGGGCCGGCGCTACGCCGGTCCCACCGACAAGACCGCCCTAGTCCCAATACGCCGTGTAGACCGCGTCGACCGCGTCGAAGTTGGTAGTG
>CAYUIQ010000128.1:0-24793 GCA_964444795.1 uncultured Planctomycetaceae bacterium | reverse complement strand
GCGGCGCCCGATGGACCTACACCTACGACGGCTCCGACCGCCTCTCCCATATCACTGACCCGACCGACCGGCGGACCACCTTTGCCTACGACGGCGAGGGGCATATCTCCCGGGTGGTTGACCCGGCCGGCCGCATCACCAGCTTCACCGTCGACGGCAACAACAACCTCACCGAAGTCGTCTCGCCCGAACTGTGCCAGACGGAACTCGTCTACGACGGCATGCACCGCCTGACCGCCCACGTCGAGCCCTCCGGGCTGCGTACCACCTACGCTTACGACGAGGCCGAAGACCGGGTCACCAGTGTCATTACGCCCGGCAACCTGCGTACCACGTTCTCTTACCTCGACGACACGACCACGCGGATCCAGGACCCGGCCGGCGGCACCACCACGCTGCTGTTCAATGCCGCGCGAAACATCACCACCCACGTCGACCCCGTCGGCAATCGCACCAGCTATACCTGGTCGGATAACCGTATCACCTCGATCACCGACCCCGCGGGCAACACCAGCCAGTTGGCCTACACCACCGGCGACGACTACGTCGAGCGGCTCTCCCACGCAATCGATCCGGCCGGCGCCCGGGTGACCCACGTCTACAACGGCGACAACCTCATCACCGCGACCGTCAACCCCCTGGGCCATCGCACCAGCTACGTCTACGACGCCCAGTCGCGGCTCCGGGCCCACGTCAATCCGACCGGCGCCCGGACGACGTTTTCCTACAACGCCTTCGGCCAGCGCACGGGCGTCCAAGATCCGCTCGATCGCCGCACGACCGCCGTCTACGACACGCTGGGACGCCGCACGGCCGACGTCAATCCACTCCGGCAGCGCACCACCTACACCTACAACGCCTACGACCAGGTCCAGTGCGTCGAAAACCCGCTCTCGCATCGCACCACGTACGTCCGCGACGCGGTCAACCAGCTCACCACTCGAATCGACCCGGCCGGCGCCCGCACCACCTACACCTACGTCACCGGCTGCGACCGCCTCGCCACCGTGACCGACCCCCTGGATCGCACCACTACCCACGTCTACGACTCCGCCGGCCGGCCTTCGGCGGTGGTTGATCCGCTGGGCCATCGCAACACGGTCAGCTACGACTTCGCCGGTCGCCCGGTCCGTCGCACCGATCCGCTGTTGCGGCATACCACGACAATCTACGACGGCGCCTCGCGTCCCGTGGCTCAGATGAATCCGCTACGGCAGCGCAGTACGACCGTCTACGACGCCGCCGGCCGCACGGCCGCGGTGATCGATCCGCTGGGCCATCGGACCACGTCGACCTACGACGAAGCCGGACGGCGGATCCGCACGGAAAACGCCGAGAATGCGATCTCCACGACCGTTTACGACAAGGTCGGGCAACCGGTCGCCAGCGTCGATCCGCTGTTGCGACGCACCACGTCCACCTTCGACCCCGCGGGCCGCGTGACGCGGGTGGAAAACCCCGAGCATGAGATCCACACGACCGTTTACGACACCGCCGGGCAGGTCGATCACACCATCGATCCGCTACTGCATCGCACGTCGTTCACCTACGATGAAGCGGGCCGACGGGTCGCCGTGCAAGACGCGCGAGGATTCGTCTCCACCACCGTCTACGACCCCGCGGGCCGCACCGCCGCGGCGATCGATCCCTTGGGCCATCGCACGACCATGGGCTACGACGAAACTGGCCGTCAGGTCCAAATCAAAGACGCCCAGGGCCACCTCTCGACCACCATCTACGACCCGGCCGGCCAACCGGTCGCCACGGTCGACCCGCTGTTGCGTCGATCCACAACCGTCCACGACGACGCCAGCCGCCCCGAGGCGACCATCGGCCCCTGCGGCTGTCGCACGACCACCGTTTACGATCCGGCAGGGCAAGCCATCGCACAGGTGGACCCCCTCTTGCGCCGCACCACCTTCGGGTACGACGCGGCCGGTCGCCGGTGCATGGTCGAAAACGCTGAGAACGAAATCGCCACGACCGTCTTCGACGCCGCCGGACGCTCCATCGCGCAGGTCGATCCGCTGCGGCGTCGGACGACGTTTTCCTACGATGTGCTCAACCGGCGGATCGAGGCGCGCAACCCGTTGCAGCAGCGGGCCACGACGGTTTACGACTCCGTGGGACGGACCGCCGCCCAGGTGGATGCCGAGGGTTATCGGACCAGCTTCAGCTACGACGGTGCCGATCGGCAAACGGTGGTCGAAAATGCGTTAAACCTTCGCACTACCACGCTTTACGACGAGGATGGCCGGGCCGTCGCGGGCATCGATCCGCTGGAGCGTCGCACGAGTTTTTCTTACGACGAACTGGACAATCGCACGGCCGTCCAGGATGCGGCCGGCCATCGCACGACCAGTCTCCACGACGCCGCCGGACGCCTCACCGCGGTGGTCAACCCGCTGCGAGCCCGAACGACGTTGTCTTACGACGAACTGGGCCGTCGCACCCGGGTGGAAAACGCCCAAAACGCTTTGGCCACCACGCTTTACGACCCCGCCGGTCAAACCACCGCGACGATCGACCCCCTGGGCCACCGCACGTCGTTTGCATACGATACGGCCGGCCACACCATCGCCGTCACCGACCCCCGCGGGCAACGCAACACGACCGTCTACGACGATGCCGGGCAGACCATCGCTACCATTGATGCCGAGGGCAATCGGGGCACGCTCGTCTACGACTTGGCCGGTCGGGCGGTGGCCGGAGTCGACGCGCTTTCGCATCGCACCACGTCGGTTTACACTCCCACGGGACATCCGGCGGCGATTGTTGACGCAGCGGGAGGACGGACGACGTTCGTTTACGACGAAGCGGGCCAGAACACGGTCAAGATCGATGCTCTGGACCGGCGAACGACGTTCACGTATAATGAAAACGGTCGCCAGGCGTCACGGCACGACGCCCGGGATAATCGCACCAGCTACGTTTACGACGAACTCGGCCGCCAGACGGGCCGAACGTTCAGCGACGCCACTCGGTTTACCCTTTCTTACGACGAAGTCGGGAACCGTTCCACGATGGTCGACAGCACGGGAACCACCACCTGGACCTACGACCAACTTGACCGGGTTGCCACGGCAATGAACCCGGCCGAGAAGTGCATTACGTACGCTTACGACGAACTCGGCCAACGCGCCGGGATGATCGATCCCGACGGTGGGCGTTTTACCTACAGCCACGACTCTCTGGGGCAATTGTCCCTGCTGCTCAACCCACAGGACGCCCGAACGACGTTTGCCTACGATGCCGCGGGCCGCACCATTCGTCAAGAAGCGGCGGCCGGAACGGTCAGCACACACGTCTACGACGAGGCCGATCGGTTGACGGCATTGCGGCACACGAAGTCCGATGGCACGGTCTTTTCCAGCTTTACGTATACCTACGACAATGTGGGCAATCGCACCGGCGTACAGGAAGTCGACGGCGCCCGGGTGACGTGGAGTTATGACCCTGCCTATCAACTCACCGCCGAAGATCGCACCGACGCGCTCAATTGGAACGATCTCGCCGTCGACCATTGGGATGCGATGACGGTCGATGATTGGGACGCGATGGAAGTCGACGGCACGACCTCTTTCAGCACCGCCTACACGTACGATGCGTTGGGCAACCGCCTCGTGATGGAGTACAACGGCTCGCGCACGACCAGCACCTACGACGTCGCCAACCAACTGCTGGCGGCCGAAGACTCCGCCGGCGTTACCACGTACGCCTACGACGCCACGGGCAACCGTCAGGTGAAGCAAACGCCCTCGGGTCGCACGACGCACACTTGGGATATCAACAATCGGCTGGTCGGTGTGGAGCTATCGGACACCAGTCGTCACACCATGTCCTACGACTCCGCCGGCCGCCGCGTAACCAAGGAGACTCCTTCGGCCACCGCCGGTTACACCCACGATGGCCGCAACCTGCTCATTCAAAGCGACAGTGCGGGAGCCACCGAAGAAACCTACACCCAAACTGGCCACCCCTACGGCGACCTGCTCTCCTCGCACGACGGCACCGACACGGCCCACTATCACCCCGACGCGCTGGGCTCAACCGCCGCTCTGACCAACCAGTCCGAAACTCCCACCGACACCCACACCTACCGCGCCTTCGGCCAAATCGCCGCACACACCGGCGACAGCACGACGCCGTTCACGTTCGTTGGCCGACAAGGCTACCACGCCGAACCGGCCCTCGGCCTGTACCTCCTCGACGCGCGGTATTACGATCCGGCGACGGGGCGGTTCATCAGCGAAGACCCGATCGGATTTGCCGCGGGCGATGTGAATCTGCGGAGATATGGGAGGAATAGGCCGGTCACGCTCATCGATCCTAGCGGGTTGCAGTCACCCTCGGAAAGCGCTTCCACGGCTACTATAGATGATGTAAGGCTCTTGATTGGACAGATGATTGATAACGCAGTCGCTCAAGGGATGGCACCGGCTCACGTCGTCACCAGTTCCCCCGAGGGAGGAATGGGCTTGCCTTTTGAGTTCGGACCGATCGGCTCGGTGCTGTCTCAGGTACCTAGCATTGTCCCGGCAATACATTTCAAACCCAGCAGCCTCGGGGGGATTTTGAGTGGCCTGAGCGCAGTGAACGCCAGGAATGAATTCTCCTTCCAGACAAATGACGCGCTTGCCAGGGCGCTGGACGCACTTCTTGGAAAGCCGTCGAGGGCGTGCGTTGGAGTCCTGGAGATTACGGATCACAACCAAGCTGGCTTTGGGGCGGTCATTGGAGATCCAATCACACGCTACGAGTACTACAACGATGCTCCGATGGTTTGGTCTAATTCTCCAGAGGCACAGATTCCCACCATCGGAAGTATGTCATGGGAGGACGCTCGCAACGACTCACATGATGGAACTGCAAACCTCCTCTCAAGGCACAATGCATGGTACGTTGGATCACGACTCCGGCCACTGATGTGTAAGCCCTGCCTAATTGTGCTGCAAGCGTGCGTTATCGGAACCTGGAAGGGAAGAGGCACAACTGCGCGGCGTCTGGCCGATGCCAGCGGATGCACAGTAGCCGCAGCCGGGGGGTTCTCAACCAGTTCTTTCTTGCAGTGTGACAAAGGGGCAACTACCAGTCTGGAAATCAACGAGCGGCGAATGGGCAAGGAAACATGGCACGAATTGTGCGAGGAAGGCGGTCATCCTGAGTGGATACCGGAAACACATCAGTCTCAGGCAAACACATTCTTCATGTTCCAAGCGCCAAGCACTGAGGCGGAGCGATGGGGAGCCCTGGGAAGACATGTCCTTGAGATTGCAGAATCGTTTGCGTATTGGCGGCCCAGATTGCCTTAGGGGCACTCCGCTGGGTAGTCGGCGAACCGAGATGCAATGTGTGTTCGGCACACTGCCTTGACCGTTTGATTTGAATGAGACCCGCAGTCGGTGTCCTGCAGGGAAGAATGACTAGCCCTTGCATGTGCCGAGCTCTGTGAATCATCGACATTCCGTGGAGGAAGGGCAGATGATACGACTCACAGTCACGATGTTGATGTCGGTAGCCGTCGCGCTATCGGTAGGGTGTGAAGTGAAAGAGGACGGGTCCTCCATGAACCGGAACAAACGGCAGGAGTTGCTTCAGCAATTGCGGAGCCCGGATACAGACTCGCGTGTTAAGGCGCTCAAACAACTGCGTGGCGACCAAGCCCCTGAGTCCGTGGAAGCGTTTCTCGTATCGCTAACAGATCCTTCACCGACCGTTCGCGATCGGGCGATAAGTGCCCTGGCACGTAGCGCGGATCCGCGAGCATCCTCTGAAATAGCACCCTTGCTTGGGGATTCAAACGACCAAGTCCGCAGATCGGCATGTTGGGCGTTGGGTTCTCTTAAGGCGGTGGATCAGTTTGAACATTTGCTCGTCGTACTGCGTAACAGCTCCGAGAATGTCGAAGTGCGCTGCAGTGCAGTCGGTGCTTTAGGCGAGATTGGCGACGCGCGCGCGGTCGACCCGCTTCTGTCAGTTGTCAATGACTCGACCGAGGATTCGAGAATTCGCTCTGATGCCACATGCATGTTGGGGACTCTTGGCGATCCGCGGGCCGTAACACCACTAATTGCTCTAATGCTGAACCCACTGGAAGACTATGTGATTCGGGACCACGCGGCCCGGACGCTTGGCATCTTGAAGGATACGCGCGCCCTGGAAGCGCTTTCGCGTTTGGCAGAGACGTCTCAAAGGGATAGCATTGTCTCTCCAGCGTGTGCTCCGAATCCGAGCACTCTTTGTGAAGCACTGGCCGACATTGGTGACCCTCGGGCGGAAGAGCCGCTGCTCCACATGCTTCAATCTGATGAAGCATCCGCCTTGAAGGCCCTTGGCCGCCTTGGGACCGAGAAAGGAGTAGCTCGCGCCCTTTCCGCCTTGACTGATCGCAGCATCCATCTGGGCACGCGAATACAGGTTCCCGAGGGAATTGCGAGAGGCACGAACGCTTCGGCGATCAACCGTCTCGTTGCCATTCTCGACGACCCTACCACGGATCAGTCACTGCGAGAAGCGATCGTTAGGGCGCTGGCCAAGTCCGACATGGCAGAAGCATACCAAGCCGCCATTGCAGCGCTTAACGATCCTAATCTATTCGTGCGGAGTGCTGCAGCTTGGACGTTTGCCAAAGGACGCGGATTTGGCGAGTGTGGCTGCTTTCCTCCCGACCGGCGACTGGCTGCATACGCCGATCCGCAACTGATTCCAGCACTGGAAGAACTGATGAATACGGATCGCAGAGACTCAGTTCGATCCAACGCGGCCACGGCCATTCGACGGGCTCGCGGTAAACTGAAGGAATTCGAGTAAACGCAGGCCATCCGCGCACGAGGTGGTAATCGGACGCGGAGCATGCCGGTGTGCATGCTTGTGCATGTCTCCCTCGCAGACTCCAGTCCGAATGAAGGTAATTCATGGCCCCTGACGCATCGAGGTTCAAGCCGGGTGAGCTCTACTACCGGGTGGAGTACGTTCGCTGGGGCACCGTGACGGCACCGGTTGTCAGCACATGGGTGTACGACGTCGTCGGCAGTGCGGATGATTCCGTTGCGGGCGAGGATACGCTCGCGGGCGAACCCGTGTTCTCGCAACTCTACTTCGAAATCCCCCGGGGGTGGCGTCGATCGGATTGCCGGTGTACCGCGACGAATCTGCCGAACATCCGAGGGCAGATGCGATCCTGGGACGACTTCGCCACAGCGATGGGCGATCCAGAAACGCGGCGCGAGATGCTCCGCCAATCATGCCGACACGAACACAGGGGTGCGTTCGGGTTTCCCGAGGTCGGAGGGGCGGCCGAACACAATGCAGCCGAGCAGTACGCGACCGCCGAGACGGGAGTACTCAGGATCGGCGCGTTCTACTACCGCATGATCCAGACGGGATGGAACGAGCAGATGCGCACCGTCCTGGAAACATACGTTTACGACGGTCCGTGTTACCGGGGATGCTCATCGGGAACTTGCGGTGGGCCGGAGACGTTGCACCAGTTTTCGCTCTTGCAGTTTGCCGACGGAAACTGGATCGTGTCCGATGTCGTTGCCGTCTTCGCTGCCCCTGAAGACGCAAGGCACGATTTCCGCGACTGGGAACGCTTTGAGGATTCATTATCTTCCGCAGCGCAGCGGTCGGCGAAAGACCGATCATCAGCCGTCGCCGCGGAGGACGAGTGCGCTATGATCACGTTGAAAGGCGATCAGGCGGAGAATCCTTGCTTGGAGCTACTTGACCAACCGAAGTTGCGGGCCGTGGTCGTATATGCTCGTGGCGCCCCAGCCGAAGGGCTTCATGTTCTTGCGGATCTGCCTCGGCTGGAGACGTTGTCGCTCCAGGGCCGAGGAATTAGCAATTCGACCATTGGAGATATTGCTCGGCTAGGACGTCTGAAAAGTCTTGAGTTGAGGGAAACGGCAGTGAATGACGCCGGTCTGGCGGCCTTGGCTCGTGTTGAAGCGTTGGTGCAGTTGTTCCTCACGAACTCGCCGGTTACCGATCGGGGGATGGACCTGCTGAAAGACGTGCCAGAACTGCGATCACTTATCCTCGGCAGCTTGCCGCTGACAGATGCCGCGATCAGTTTCTTGCGCGACGCACCGACACTTTGTGAACTCCAACTGGTCGATATGCCGATGACCGACAAAGGAATGACGCCGCTGAAGGAACTGCCGGAACTCTGGTCGCTTTCGCTATCCCACCTGTCCATTTCCGATGCCGGCCTAGCACGCATTGTGGAGATTCCGCGCCTTTATCGTCTGAGGATATTCCGTACGTGCATCTCCGAACACGGATTGGCGCTGCTTGGCGGAGCGACGGAATTGAGAAACCTGGACCTTCGAGGCGAGCGAGTATCGGCCCTCGCCCTGCGCCACTTGTCGGCCATACGCAAACTACGAACTCTTACGCTGGGGTCTACCGGGGTATCCGACGCAGCCATGGAGTACGTCGGCTTGTTGCACAAGCTCGAAAGGCTCCACTTGGACGGAACGCCGATCACCGACTGGGGCATTCGGGTGCTTGAGGGCCTGAACGCGCTCAAGTACTTGAACATTGAACGCACACAGGTTAGCAAGACCGGCGTGGAACGTCTCCGGGCCGCTTTGCCGGACTGCGAAGTCGTGTGCTAGCTCTACATCATAGTCGACGCTAAGCCGGACATCGTTCGTCTATGACGAGGCCGGACGAAATACACGGCAGCGGGATCCGCTGGACAGGCGGACGACGTTTTCGTATGATACGCTGGGCAGGCAAGTTTCGCGGATCGACGCACGAGGGGATCGGGTGAGTGTGCTCTATGACGCCGCCGGTCGGATCACCGGCCGCCGGATGCCCGACGGCTCGCGCCATACGTTCGCCTACGACCCGGCCGGCCATCGCACGCTCGCCCACGATCCGACCGGGCGGTACACGTCGACGTTCGACGCCCGGGGTCTGCTGGCAACCAAGACCGACCCGGCCGATAAGACGGTCAGCTACACGGTCGACTCCCTCGGCCGGCGCCGCGCGATGCTCGATCCCGACGGAGGGCGTACGACCTACACGCACGACCTCGCCGGCCGGCAGACGGCCCAAGTCAACCCGCTGGGCCATCGGACGACTTTTTCATACGACCAGGCCCATCGCACCACGTCGGTGCAACTGGGCAACGGCGCGCGGACCAGTTACGTCCACGACCCGGCCGACCGGCTTACGGGGCTGTTCAACCTCGATTCGGCCGCCGCGGTCCTTTCTAGTTTCACGTACACCTACGACAACGTCGGCAATCGCACCAGCGTGCTGGAAGCTGACGCCGCCCGGGTGACCTGGAGTTATGACCCCGCCTATCAACTCACCGCCGAACACCGCACCGACGCCGCCAGTTGGGACGGCCTCACCGTCAACCAGTGGGACGATTTTGGTATCGACGGCTGGGCCACCCTCGAAACCACCGGCGCCGGCGGAGCGTTTAACATCACCTACACCTACGACCCGTTGGGCAACCGCCTGCTGGTCGAAGACTCCGCCTCGCGCACCACTTCGACCTACGACGCGGCCAACCAACTGCTGACGTCCGAGGATTCCACCGGCACGACCACCTATTCCTATGACCCCGTCGGCAACCGCCAGATCAAGGAAACCCCCTCGGCAGTCAGTACCTACACCTGGGACCCGCTCGCCCGCCTCTCGACGGTCGAGCAGACCGCCGGCGATCGGGCGACGTTCACTTACAACGCCGCCGGCCAGCGGGTGCGCCGCGAGGTGACCGGCGATGATCGCCGGATCGTTTACGACCGGCTCAAGCCGCTGTTGGAAACAACCCCTGCGGGCAGCACGACGCTCACCTACGACTACACCCACCGCGACCCCTTCGGCGAGCTGACCGCCCGGCGCGATCACACCGGATCGCCCGAATACCAACAGCACGACGCCGTCGGCTCCGCCGTCAACCTCACCGACGCGACGTCTTCTGAAACCGACACCTACACCCACCGCGCCTTCGGCCCGCTGGAGTCTCACACCGGCCCGAGCACGACCCACCAAACCTATCTCGCCCGCCACGGCTACCACCACGACCCCGAGACGGGTCTCTACCATCTCAACACCCGCTACTACGACCCCGAAACGGGTCAGTTCATCAGCGCCGACCCGATCGGTTTCGCCGGCGGGGATGTGAATTTGCGAAGGTATGTGCGGAACGTTCCACTCCGATACATCGATCCGGATGGTTTGAGAATCCTGCTAAGGCCACACTTCAGAGGCAAGATAATGGTGGAGAAGGTGCTGGCGGCGTTGACAGAAATCTGTCCGTGCGCGGTGTATTCAGTGAGTGAGTACGAAGCTTTCATCACGCGACAATGGGCCGAGGAGCACAAGGATAGATTCAGGACCCGGGGAGATAGGATAGACAATACGGGGTGGTTCGGCGTTGTGGCGAAAAAACATGACGACAAAGACAAGTTACGTGGCGGGATGGACAACTTCTGCAATTGCTTCCACCTTCATCCGGCGGGATGCACCGTGGTTGCGGATCTCCTCTCTTCGAAGAGGACTGTGATTATCGAGCATTCCTTCAACACAATGCTTGGCACACTCAATCCTCTTGGCGGCTTTCTGCCAATGGAAGAGACTGATCACTACGATGCTTACGGCTTCCTGAACTGGGGCCCCGACGTGTCGGCTGAACAGCTTGCATCGCAGTATCCCGGACTCCCCAACGCAAACGGCATCCTTGCCCACGAGTTGGTGCATGCATGGATGACAGACAATTTTGATGACAAGCCGCCGAAGTACGAGCGGGATGTGCATCAAGGAACGCAGGGGTTGGACGAGGATTCGAAGCATGAGGTGGGACGTCCACCCGGACAGGCAGGATATGACGTGGTCTCTGGAATGGAATGGAATGAAGTGTATGCCTTGCGGGGTGAGGCGCAAATCATTGCGGAAATGGTACTTGCAGACCCCACGGCTTACGCACAGTGGAAACCACGAACTGAATACGAGGGGGACAAGCTGCCGGAGTTTACTCTTGAGCCGGGATTCCATGAGGACCTTGATCGGTCTAGGCGGGGAGAGCCAGTCCTGGAGATAGACCGCCGGCCGGCGATGATGACGCTCACCGGCCCCATGGATTTGTTCAAGCCTCCGTCAGATGAATGTAAGAAACGGGTGCAGGATCCATGCGGCCAAGCTTGGGGCAGATTGAGGAACGAGTGGAAAGGGCGACCGCATACGCCAGGCTGATAGCAGCCACGACCGATCGTTTCAGAACAATGAAGAGGAGGGCTTGTGATGACAGAGGATTACCGTTGCGATGGTCCCGCGATTCCTCGTCGGCGTCGACGAAGCCATCGGTTGGGTGCCTGCCCGATTACCATGTCGCTGGCCCTGGCGACAGCCGGCGCCTGGTGCGCCGACCGAGTCACGTACTGCCAGGACCAACATGCTTTGCAGGAGCAAGTGCGCTCTGAAGGCATCAGAGTGGGAACCAGAGTGGGAACCAGCGACAGGTATCAACCCGTATTGGTGCGACTACTGGCCCCCGAGGGCTACGCCGAGGAGATTCTGGCGGTCCGCATCTGGCTAGAGGATTCTCCCGGTAAGCGTCTGCGGAGCCTGCGCCAATGCCGCAACCTGTGCTCTTTCAGGCTCTCGGGAAGCAAAGTGACGGACGACGACATGAAGGAGGTGGGCAGGCATCGCAAGGTCATCTTTCTTGAAATAACGAGCACGGGCATCACCGGCAAGGGTCTTGCCCATCTTGGCGAGCTGACGGAGTTGCAGTGGCTGTACGCCAACAACAGCCGGATCGACGACGATGGCCTACGCCACCTAGCCCACATGCGCTGGTTGCACACCATCCGCGCCGAGAGTACGCATATTACCGGGACAGGGTTTACTCATCTGACAGAATTGCCCAGCCTCGGTGTGTTGCAGTTGCGAGGATGCCCCATTAGTGATCGCGGCCTGGGGGCTCTGACCAAGTTGAAACGCGCGTGGTTCCTCGACATCTCGAACACCCCTGTTGACGACTCGATGATAGCCCATCTGAGAGACATGCCCCGTCTGCGTAAGCTCAACCTCTCCGACACCCGCGTCGGCAATGCGGGCATTGCCCAGTTGAAAGACATGGTCGCTTTGGAGTACCTCGATCTTTCCGGGACACGCGTTACGGGAGCCGAACTGAACAGACTGGCCGGAACGGCTCCCCTGGAGAGCCTCCTTCTCGATGGTCTTGAAATCGTTGACTCCGATCTAGCCAAACTGAGCCATTTCAAGAAGCTGAAGTACCTGACCCTACGGGGCACGAAGATCACGGACCAGGGGCTGATACACCTCCAGCGTCTGACGACGCTCGAGGCATTGTACCTTGACGACACGGCGGTCACACCGAGAGGGGCGAAAGCGTTGGGAGAGTTCCTGGACTGTCGCATCACCTTCTAACGTGGTTTGCCACATTCTACGAATACAACCGCGCGTTAAAAGCGCGTTAAAAGGTGTCCTTCCCAATAACTCCATCCGGCCATGGTTCCAGTCGATTGGACACACGTTGCGTGGAGTGGCGACCGAACAAATGGCCGCGAAGGGGACTGAAATTCCGCGCGAGTCAGGCTGTTTCACGATCAGGCGCGCACCGGTAGCGAGGAACCAGCCTGGGAAGCCGGCGTTCGTGTTTACGCGGCGCGCCGGGCGTACCGATAGTGCAGGCCGCCGACCAGCGGAATCGAGACGACTGTGCCCTGCGACGGTGGTTCCACTTCACGCGGTCTTGGCGAGTTGCGATCCAAGGACAGATGGGGGCGGGAACGGAATCACCAGCAGGGACACCTTCACGATCCCCAGGGGAGGTTAATACGCGCGGGACAAACAGAAGCCCGCGGGTGATCGCGGCTGTCGATACGCGACCACCCGCCGGGGCGTTTGAAACGGTACTACGTTGGAGTTGTTAGCCCTGCTGTTTCTTGTGCGGCCTTGTTGCTTTGGGGTGAGGCTTGCCGAGCTTCAGGAGGGAGGCGAGTTGGGGGGCGAGGTCTTGGAGGACTTGGGCTACCGATTCGATGCGGCGGTAGCGGAAGGGACGGGCGGGGGTGGATGTCAGGAGGAACAGGGCGACGGGGGTTTGGTCGGTGGTGACGAGGATGGCGGCGCGGCCGGCGGTGGGTTCAAGGGTGTCGAAGAGATCGGCCAGACGGGGGTCTTCCCGTGAGTCGGAGACGACGACGAGTGGACGGTCTTTCATCGCATCTTGTACCGCCGCCTCGGCGAGATCGGTTTCGTTTCTTTTGTCAGGCGGCGGAGCGTGTGTGCGGTGGAATACGCGATTGGCCGGGTCGAATTCCAGGAGCGACGCGCGACTTGCGCCAGTGCCGGTGACGACTTGCTCGGCCAGTTCGACCAGGAGATTTGCTCGCCAGGGACGGAGTTCGGTTACCGACGATGGCCGGCGGAAGTATTCGCCCAGGGTTCGCTGAAGGGAGAGTTCCATCCTCTGCTTTTCTTGCTCGGCGACCGCGATCAGGGCATGGCCGGTCAGTTCGGCTGCCGTTTGCACGAAAGAATAATCGCCGGGTGTACGAGCCCAGCGACTTTCGGCAGCTCTTCAGTGTGGGCTTCACACCCCGCGTTAGGTAGGGATTTCCCCTCGCGAAACTGCCCGGTTGCCACCCAAATAGCGTAGGCAAAGCACGCCGGTCGCGTCAATCGTTCGTGGACCGCGTCCGCAAGGTTCTGATGGTGGCAAGCTCCTATGCTGGACGCCCGTGAAGGCCGGCCAGATGGAAGCCTACGACTTCGCCTAGGCTCATGCGAAATTCCGAGACGGAAGGTGGCGTAGCAGTTCGTTGGGATTAGAGAGCAATCCGCACGTGCGTGTACGCGTCCTCGATAAATCGCTGAAATCGTCGGGCGATGAACGACGAGCCGTTGTTGGTCACCAGGAACGGACGCTCCTTCAAAGGGCCCGATAGTCGTTCCGCCTCTTGTCGGGCGACTTCCAATGCCCGAATCGCCTCGACCGCACTGTAGCTGCTCGTCAACTGACAAGCCAGCAGATGGCGGGAGAAGCAGTCGATCACGGTGACCGCGTACCGCAACATTCGCTGACGTGCTTCAATTTCGCGCGTTTGCTCTCACGTCTTTGAGCCGATCCATGCTCAGTCTGGCCTGCGATTGTCTGACGTCAATTCCGATGCCCACTCTTCCAGTTTCAGCGCACGCATGGAGCGTTGTTCCGCTGCCAACAAATGGGTCGAGCACGGTATCTCCAGGATTCGAGCAGACTTCTACAAAGTGCCTGGCAAGCTTGAGTGGAAAGGGCGCTTCATTCTCGTGCGCGAGGCAGTGGCCCAAGTGACCGCCGCCAACCGTCACGCGAATCACGTCTCGGGGGCGAGCAAGCTTGTTCGGTGAGACCTTCCTGAGATCATTGCGAACGCCACGCGAATCCCTGTGTGAAAACGTCTGCATGCGACGTTTCCCTGGCGGGTGAGCCACACTCTGCCAGTTGAATGGTGGATGGCCATCTGCCTTCTTGAACGCAAGGACATACTCCCAGTCATTGACAAACCACTCACGGCGGTTGGGGAAAGAATTCTTGTGCCAGATGCAGGAGCGATCCGACCAGCAGCCTCTCTTACACCACTCCCAAACAAGTCCCTCACAGGCAGGCAAATAGCGCCCGTTTCTCACGGCGCCATTGACAACCCACAGGACCCAGCCAGAACTAATCCGGACTGCTTGCGCTGTCACTTCAAGCATCCACTCGACCCAGTCCTTCGTTCTGACAACCTTACGACAATCCCTGTATCGCAGCCCTTTCTCAGCATACGGCGGTGAACCGAGAATCAGGTCGACCGAATTGCCCGGCTGCTTCCGCATCCACTCCAAACAGTCCGCCCGAATGATTCTCATTCTTCCGGCGAATGTTCCCCCCTTCCCTTTTCCTGCTCTCGGATCGCGCTTTCAGGTTGTCGCTCCGTTTCCTCGGTCGTGCGAACGGGCCTTCTCAACTCTTGAATGACTGCGTCTGCATTCTCATCTCGGGAATGACTCTTTGCCATCTACGGCCTACACGGTTGCCTTTGATAAAGATTCAACTGTTCTGCCAACCCTCAAGGCAACGATTCGCCTTTGGAATGCATGCGAGATTATGTGATCGGGCAATTGGATCGATGCGAAGAGCTTCTATTGTAGGTGGACACTCTCTTCGGTTGATATGGCATACGCCCATGACAGACCGCACGAAACGGACAACAGCCGACAATCACCGGAACCACTGAGAACTTCAAGGACATCCGCGAGCGGGCTACGTATTGCGGCCAAGTTCATACTTCGCCGCGAGATCCAATCCGACCCACGTACCGATGCAGCGGAGGGCCAGGCTGGCTCTTCTGCCACCGAATCGAATCTTGAAAATCTCTTTGGCGATGTAGCAAAGTGTAGCTAATTGTCATGAATCTTGCTTAATTCCAGGTGGTTTTATCGCATCTGGCGGGGAGGAAAAGAATCGGATTTCCCGGAATTCTCCGTGTTTCGGGCGTTTCTGCGAAATTCGCTGTTAGTTATCGTCGGACATGATAAAGAGAATGTTCGGACGCTCGCCCTGTTTGTCTTCGGCGGCAAGCGACGTCGGCAAGGATACGGCGAGCAAGGCAACCGCCACGAGGGTCGATGCGGGGGGTCGGTTGTGGGGCATGTCTGTTCTCCTCTTCCGCGGGTGCGACTCGGTACGGGACGATGCCAGTATACACCGAGCGGTCCGTCACGGGAAACCGGCGAGGAGATTTGACCTTTCAGTAGACTACCTGAACGGTTCCCTTCATATTGAACGGAGCGCCCGGCACATTGGCGACGTCGCTCTTCCCGGCGGCGATGTAGAACGTATCCAGCAGGTTTTCGGCAAGCAGGCTGACGTTGAGCCTGCCCTTGCGATAGTAGAGACCGGCATCCCACCGTGCGTAGCCGGGAACTTGAAGCTTGTTGTCGATATTCGCCTGCCGCTCTCCAAGGTAGACCATGCCGGTCGATAGGCCGAACGTCCGGCAAGGGGTCTGGATCAAATCGTATCGGGTCCAAACACTGGCTCCGAAATACGGCACGTTGGGAAGACGGTTGCCGACGCGGTCGACGTCGCTGTCGTCGGTGATTCTCGAATCGATATAGGCGCAGTTCGCGAGCAAGCCCCAGCGTGCGGTGAGCTGCCCGTACAAGTCGAATTCGACGCCTTTGCTCTCCGCCTCACCCGCTTGAATGGAGAAGGAATCGTCGATCGGATCGTCGACGAGAATGCCTTCGTGGAAGATGTCGAAACCGGCGAAATTCAACAGCAGACGCTCTTCGAGCAATACAAACTTCAGTCCGACCTCGTACATCCTCCCCGTCTCCGGAGCGTACGGTACGCCAAGCCGAGTCACCCCGGTTTGGGGTGCAAACGATTCGCTGTAGCTGGTATAGATCGAGAAGATCTCGGGAACCGGTTGCAGGACCAAGCCGAATCGCGGACTCAAGGCCGTATCGCTCGAATCGACCGGGCCGGGACCAAGCAATGTCTCGAAGGTGCGTCGCCGGAACGAATCCCATCGGACTCCGGCCACCCCCTTCAGGTACGGCGACATCTCGATGAGGTCCTGAAAGTACAATCCGTATTGGTTATTCTGATCGTATTCATTCCGCAGTCGATTTGGCGCGGGCTGAGGCAACCCGTAGACGGGATTGAAGATGTCGATATTCGTGCCGTTTCCTTCGAGGGTCGTTCGTTGCCGAATCTTGGTCCCCAATTCCGTGCCGAGAACAATACGGTGTTGCCAGCAACCCGTTGCGAACTCTCCCATGAGGTCGCCAATGAAGAAGTGGTCGCCGTCGGTCAGTTCCTGATCCTTCATCCGCCGCACCACTTCGCTGGAACCGGGGGCCACGTACTTCTTTTGCTCGACAACGTAACGCGACTCTTCCGCCCAATTGGAGACGTAACCCGCCCGAAATGCCCAATAGGGGCCGAGACGACGGTTCAGGTGGATGCCGACCAGACCCGTTTCCGTCCGCACCCAGCTATCGGGTTCGCCGAGAAACCGGCTGATGGGAACGGCCTGGAAGCTGCCGTTATAATACGGAATACCACGATCGCCGACGCGCCGGTCGTGCAGCCAATCCATCTCGACCGAGAGTGAGGTGTCGCCATCGATGCGCCACTCCACCACCGGCGCAATGAAGACGCGGTCCATGTCGACGAAATCGCGAAAACTGCCGGCGTCTTGCGCCGCGACATTCAACCGGTATGCAGAATTGCCGGAACAGGTCAACGGCCCTGTCGAGTCCGCGGTGAACCGGTAATCGTCGAAGTAGCCGAAGCGAATATCGGCCTGATGATGAAGGCTGGCCAGCGGCTGCTTCGTGACATAGTTGATGATTCCCGACGGCTGACCGATGGCGCCATACAGTACCGACGCGGGACCCTTGAGAACTTCGATTCTCTCGACGTTGGCAGTTTCGCGTTGGGTCCGGCAGGAATTGCGGAAACCATTCTTCCGAAAGTCGATGCCCTTGTTGCCTTCGACTTCGAGCCCGCGCATCATCAGCTTGTCGTTCGTCCCGCCGGCACCGCCGTCGTAGCGATAGACACCGCTGACGTTTCGCATCAGATCGTAGAACGTAACGGCCTCCTGGTCATCCATCACCTGCCGTGTGATGGTCTCCACCGAAGCGGGAACGTCGATCAGCGGCACATCGATCTTCGTACCGGTCGTGGCGCGATTTGCAGTATAGCCGTTTGCCGGCGGCGAATCGAACGGGGAGTTGGTGAACCTGGCTGGCCCGGCGGGACCGGTGCCCTCGCCCCTGCCGCCGCTCTCGGGAGTGCCCGTAACGATGGTGGGCGGCAATACCGGGATCGCAGGGTCGGGCGGAGCCAGCGTCTCATCTTCCTGACCGTGGAGATATGCCGGCATCATGCAAACAGCCATGATGAGCGTCGTGGCGCAAAGGCACTTCCGGATGGGCATCGCGGAACCTCTCGGATGTGGATTGTAGCGATTGTATGGGTTACGGGGACCTTGCTGGTTATCATGTTTCAGTGTTATCGGCAAACACGACCAGCGAGGTGCACTTTGTTTGTGCGCAACAGAGCCACGGCCTCACGGACGCATTGGGTCAGTCGGCAGACTATGGGAGAAGTGGCGGAGAACAGCGGGTTCTCCGGCGTCTACCGACCCGGTAGTGCAAAACATGAACAAGATTGGGCCTAGTCAAATTCAGACTCGCCTGTCCCCGCCTGGGGATAATGCCTCTGAATCGCGGCCAGTACATCGGGGGGCTTGACGCCATGCCCGAGGGCGAAGTCTTCGACCGTCATGGTTGGATCGTCCACTTCCAGCCCTTCCTGCTCCAAGGCCGAAACCATCTCATCCACCTCAAGCCCGATCGTCTCGGCGAATTCATCGAGTGGAAATTTCTCGGCGTAGGCCACCGGAGGAGCGGGAAAACTCTGTTCCCAGCAGTTTTGGAAGTAACTGCCCAAGGAAAACACCGAATTGAAGGGTGGAACCAGCATGAGCGTTCCCACCATGATCACCGCCACGAGAAGACAGACAACGGCCGTCTCCGCCCAAAGGTTCAAGCCGCCCGTCTTCTTCTTGAGGTATGCCCAGAACGTTGACCAGTTCAAGAACCAATGCGTCAACGCGATTGGAATGATCAACAGTGACATGATAATGTGCAGCTCTTCCCACGCATCTTTGGTGATCCCCAGGAGCGTCCAACCGGTCCAATCCGCCACGCGTCCTCGCGGTCCGATGTACAGCACGACCCCAGAGACCGCCACCACGATAGCGGTCAATGCCAACAGTAGAGAAGTGACGCCCCTGAAACGGAATCTCATTACCTATCTCCCAAGTGTGTGTAGTTTCATTGTCGACAATCCGGTGCGGGAAGACACCAGTATACACCGATCGGGCCGTCACGGGAAACCGGCGAGGGGGTTTTCGCCTTCGCGGGAAATACCGGTGCCTTTGCCTCTTCGCGAGCAACCCTTGCAACACCTCCGCGATTGTGGAGAATACACTCCAACGATCACGTTCCCCGCGAGTTTCGCCGGTGTCGGCCTGGTGATCGGAGAACTCCCGCCCGAGATGCACTGCCATGGCCGTTACGCTGTCGATCATTATCCCGGCCTACAACGAAGCGCATCGGCTACCGCCCTATTTGGATGTGATCCGCCCGTATGTCCGGCGGCGTTACGGCGACGCTTATGAAGTGATCGTCGTCGACGACGGGAGCATCGACGGGCTGGCCGACGTTTTGGCGCCGATTGCCGACGGCTGGCCGCAACTGACGGTGATGCGGCATCCGGCCAACCGGGGCAAAGGGGCCGCCGTGCGAAGCGGCATGTTGGCGGCCGCCGGTGAGACGTTACTCTTTGCCGACGCCGACGGAGCCACGCCGATCGATCAGGAAGCCGGGCTGCGGCAGGCGATTTCCGACGGGGCCGACGTGGCGATCGGCTCGCGCCTGGTCGACGGCAACGGCGTCAGTCGACGACGAAGCTGGCATCGCGGGCTGGCCGGCCGGCTGTTTGCGGCGATGGCCCGATGGTTGCTGGGGATCTCGGTGCGCGACACGCAATGCGGCTTCAAGATGTTTCGCCGCGAGCCGGGCCGGGAGTTGTTTTCCCGGAGCCAGGAGACCGGCTACCTCTTCGACCTGGAGCTGCTCGTGTTAGCCGACCGGTGCGATTACCGCATCGCCGAAGTCCCCGTCAACTGGTCCGACATCCCCGGCGGCCACCTGAGCTTGACCCGGCACTTGTTCAAGATTCTCGTCGGGCTATGGCGTGTGCGGCGGAGACTTCGCCGTTGAGCCCGGGTTGGGTGCCACTGGCATCTTGCCAGTGCTTTCTTTGGTTCGTAGCTTGCACTATGCCCAACCAAAACAATCCCACCGCGGCAATCGATTCCGAACAGCCGGGAATCAAGCATAGGGTGTGCTCACCTAATCGCGAGCCACGAAATATCCCGTCGCTTCGGGTCGATCAACTCGTGCAATGGTTCTTGGTTGCTTCTAAGTGCAAGCTACGACGTGAAGAAGCACTGGCAAGATGCCAGTGGCACCCGAAATGGCAGGCACGACTTGTTCCAGATTAGCCTACTCTTCCAGCTCGTCGTCCAGATGCCGATCGCGAAGGGTGACCTGCAGAAATACGTAAAGCAATGTATCTCGACGCAACCGCCAGTCGGGATCGCCTTCCTCGGGTCGGTCGGCGGCGTACAGGAAGCGGTATCCTGGCGGGGGATCCTCGGAAACGTATTTCTTCATCGCAGACTCAAGGGCCGGTTGGGTCACGATCAGCGGCGCCGGCAGCGACTCGCGCGTCGGCGGCTCTTGCGGAATTCGGTCGAGCCATTGGATGTTCGTGAAATCGTGTAGATACCAGGGCAGCGGCCAGTAGTCGTGCTCGGGGCAAATCACCTGGATGTGCGTCGCCTTGCCGTCGGGGAATCTGGCGGCGATTGCCTTGAGGCGGTTTGCCAGTCGCAGGGCATCGTCGGCCGTGTCGGTTTGAAGTCGCGCAGGAATTCGGCCTTTCCAAGTGCGGGCAGTTTGCTCCTTCCAATAGTCCGACCAGAGTTCGTCCCGGACGACCATCGACAGCGGAACGTATCGGCGGAGTTCCCAGCCAGTAAGCACACCTTCGGGAACCACCGGCAAGTAGGCCACACGTTCGCCGCCGGATAGCAGCGACCTCGGCACTGGGGTCTTTAACCCCTGACCGGTGATCACCAACGGCGCGGCGGGTAACTCGGGCGGCGACCGGAAGAAGCCGATTTGCGTGAAACGGCGAAAGTACCAGGGTAACGGCCAGAAGTCGTCGTCGGGACAAATCACCTGGATATACATGCCGGTGCCCCGCGGATGAGAAGCGGCAAGCTGCTCGACGTCGGCGACCAACTGCAGCACGTCGCTGGTGGTGGGGGTGTGCAGGTAGGGATTCTCCCGATCCTCGTGGGCGACGAAACTGGCCCCGTAGCCTTGCCATGCCAGATGGTACGTGGCGGCTGCCAGCACGCCGATCATAAGGGCCTTGGCCAGATGCCCGGGCATTAGCCGGACCACGACCATCGCACCGACGCCCGCCAGCAGAAGCATCCCATGCAGAAACCCCAACGCGCACCAGGGCGTCTTATAGGTCAGCGCCGAGTAAACCACCGTCATCGCGACCGTGTAGACGCTCAAGAATCGCACCAGCCGGCGGCTCTCCGGGCGAATCCCCCGTCCGATCATCCCGGCCGTTAGCCCGACGACCGCCAGGGTGCCGATGAGCGCTTCGGTCCAAATGTGTCCATCGCTGCCGGGCCACCAGAAGAGCCGTCGCAGATAATCGTCCCACGGCTGGGCATGACGGCCGGCGCTTCCCTCGCCGGCGGCTCGGTCGAAATAATGTGTAAACGTCTTGTACGAATCGGCGATGCCCTCGGGGTAGCTGAAAAACGAGGAGAAGAACAGGGCCGAAACGCCGACCGCCACTAGTACGGCGACCAGGCATCCGGCGGCCATCCACCGAATGTTAACCTTGCCCAGTGACGCTTCCGCCGGTGACGCCGGAGAACGTTTCGCGATGAGCACCGCCCAGCCCATCTCGACCAGCACGGCGACCACCATCGCGGCAATCGGGATGATGCACGTTTCCTTGGTCGCGTGCATCATCGCCAGACAGACGCCGAGCATCGCCCAGGGGAGCAGAAAGGTCCATCCTCTCTTTCCGGCGGGTGCATGCGGTTGGAAGGTCTTCAGCGCACGGCGCAAGGCTACGATCGCGCCGAAGGTGAACGTGACCAAGAGCATTTCGTGGATGTAGTAGCGGCTGTAGAAGATCATAGCCGGCGAGACGGCCGTCAGCCCCGCGGCACAGAGCGCGGCTCCGCGCCCCAACTCGTCTCGCAACAGCCAGACCGTCGCCACCAGGGCTATGCCGAAGATCGCCGGCAGCAGGCGAACGTGGACCTCGTTCAGTTCGGCCAGCGTGTCAGCCGATGCCAGGCGGGCAATGGGCAACGTTAGGTAGTTGAGCGTCGGGCCGTGGTATTCGAAGGGATCGTACTCGTACCGGCCGTCTTCCAGCAGCAGGCGAAACTTCAGCGCCTGCCCCGCTTCGTCGCAGTGCATCGGCCGGTTGTCCAGAGAAGCCAGCCGCAGGACCGAAGCGACGACGACGATGGCAAGGAGTGCGGCGGGTCCCAGGAAACGGGTCGTCCACCGGCTCCCCTCTCCTTTTGGGAGAGGGGCCGGGGGTGAGGGAGGCGGACTCGCGGGGTTCGGGTCCATCGACAATCCCCAATTTGCAGTTTGCAGTCTTCCTTCCGTCCCCATCCGAAAACGCATTGCCCCAAGAGCCGAGTGCGACCAAGCCCCTAACGCCCCTCTCACACTAACCCTTTCCCGGTGGGAGAGGGGACCTACGCCATTACGTTCCCGGCTTGCCGTAGACCTCGACTTCAGTGTAGTGGTTTTTGTCGTCGTCGTTTTTCACGTCGACGTTGTTGCCGCGACTGGAGAGACGGACATAACGGCCCTGGAAGCCGCGGCCGTCGACCAGCTTCCCTTCCGACGTCTCGACGTAGCCCATGTCGGGGCCGATACCCATGCCGGAGGAACCGTCGTAGTCGTTATTGAAAACGACTTCCGATTCGAGGAAATCGGGGTCGTCGCTGATTTCGACGATCACGTCGCGATAGACCCGGGCTTCGGCGTGATTGTGCCAGAGGAACACGGCGTAAATGGTCGACTTTTGTCCCAGATCGATCTGCACCCACTCGGTGCCCGGGCGAAGTTCGAGGTAGCCGAAGTCGGACGCCTCTTTGTCGCCGTCGGTCACGAAGTCGACTTCGCCGGCGGCCGGGGCCGGGTCGCTGCACGTGACCGGCTTGCCACGCGACAGGTTGATCGTTCCCTTGGGAGCCAGGAACGGTCCCCGCGGCTTGCCTCGGGGCTTGGCCACGTTGGGCTCGTTCAATGGCACGGGCGTGCCACGAAACGCCGGGGCCGGCAGATCGAGGTCGATCTCAACCATGTCGCCGACGGCGGTCGGAGTTTCCTCGGGCGGCTCGGGAGTTACAGGCGTGGTGCCCTCTTCCGGCGGCTCGGGAGTTACGGGCGTGGTGCCCTCTTCCGGTGGCTCGGGAGTTACGGGCGTGGTGCCCTCTTCCGGTGGCTCGGGAGTTACGGGCGTGGTGCCTTTTTCCGGCTTCGCGGGGGTTTCGACGGGCTCGCCCTTTTTCGGCGCCTCGGTCTTCTTGCTGGGACCCTCGGAGGGGCTCGAAGTAGAAGCCACCGGGGAGCAACCCAGCGGCACCAGCAAGGCAATCACAAGCAGGGGCAGCCACGGGCGGCCCAATTGTCGTATGTGTTTCACGGCTTATCTCCTCAAATATACATGCTATTCAAAACGGAATTCCATGGAACCGATCCGGCAACTCGCTTCGCGAGGCTACTGGACGAGCTTTTGAGCCCGGCCGCGGACTTTCTCGTCCTTGGCCACGGTCAGCACCTTCTCCATGGCCGACTTGGTCAGGGCCGCGTCGCCGTCTTTCATTGTCTCAACAATCCGCACGGCGGCAAGGGCGGCGTCCTCGGCCAATTCGGCGTCGTCCAGCATGGCAACGACCAGGGCCAGCGACGGTGCCGAAGCGATGCCCCCCAAGGTGCCCACGACGATGCGTTTCTCTTGGAGCCGCTGGGATGCCTGGAAAGCCTCGTCGAGCAGTTCCGTATTGGCCGGCCGATCACCCAGCGGGTTGGCCAGCCGAACCATGCCGCGAATGGCCAGGACCCGATGTTTCGGGTTGTCGCTTGCGGCGAGCTTGCTTAGATGGGTTGCCACGGCCGGGTCTCCCAAGCCGGCGAGCATCCGCACGGCTTCGTCGCAAACCGCCGCGTCTTCGTCTTCCAGTCGGGCGACGATCGCAGCCATTGCCTCGGCGCCGCCGGCTCGAGCCAGGGCACGCAGCAGGGCGATGCGAGCCGGCGGGGCGGCGTCGGCCAGACCTTCGATAATTGCCCCGGCACACGCTTCTCGGCCACGACTACAGAGGACCAGCAGCGCCAGCTCGGCTTTCTTGCATTCGACTTCGCCCTGGGCGGCCTTCAGTACCTTGACCACGGCGGCGGCCTGGCTCTCGTCGGCCAGGAATCTCAGGGCCCCCAACGCGGCGACGCGTACCGAAGGATCCGGATCGGCCGCGCTTTGGAGCACGTCGGGCAGCGCCTCCTTGGCGTTTCGGGCGGCCAGGGCATCGAGCAAGACGACGCGCACCGGCGGTTCGCCTTGGCCCAGCAGATCGAGGATTGCCGCGCTGGCCTCATCGCCCCGCATTCGGACGAGGCTTTGCCGGGCGGCCGCTTTCTCCAGATCGGAGCCGGTTGCCGCTTTGGCGGCCAGAAGGGGCACTTCGGCCGTGCTCCCCAACGAGCCCAGAGCGCCAAGCGCCGCGGCACGAACCGCCTCGGACGGGCTCTTCAGTGCTTCGAGGACCGGGGGCAGGGCCGCCGCGTCTTGGCGATCGCCGAGCGCCTCGAGCAGATCGGCCTGGCCGTCGGGCGGCAGCTTGGGCAAAAGTTCGGCGAATTTCTTCGTCGCCGCTTCGCCCGGCACTTCCTCGCGAACCTGTTGTAGTCCCAACGCCCGCATGTCGCGATCGGCGTCGGCAACCAGTTCGGCGACCATCTGAATGACCGCTTCGTTCGGTTCTTCATCTTGGGCCGGTACGGGACTCCCGGTCAGGCAGACCAGGGCCGCCACCAGCAGGCGCGCGATCTCCTCGCGCAGGCGCGCCAG
>CAYUIQ010000127.1:0-24869 GCA_964444795.1 uncultured Planctomycetaceae bacterium | reverse complement strand
TCTTCGGATCAATGTGCAGAATGTTGTCCTCCGCTCCGTTGTACGTTGGGATCCATTTCGTATACGGGTTGGACCCGACTTGCTGCCCCCGTCGGGAGAGCCCGCCCTGATTGGGATTGGTGGCGATCGTGCCCTGCCGGGCGAGCACTTCATAGGAAACATTGAAGAAATCGGTCAGATCGCCGGTCAGGTCAACGCCCTCCGAGGGTTCGAGGGAATGGTGACACCGTATGCAATGCCGATCGAACACCGGCTGGACAATATGGGCATAGCTGAATCCCCTGACTCCCCACTCCGGCGAAGATAGTTCCAGCGGTTCACGGCACAACGCCGCAGGCATTTCCCGCACGCCGGATGAAGTGAGCCGGTTTTCATGGCACCCGACGCAGCCTTGCACTTCGCCGGCCATGAGATGCGTGAAACTCCGCATACGCTGGACAGCTCGTCCCTCCGCGTCGATCGCCATGAAGTAGATCGGTACGCCCGCCGGTACCTTGAAGACGGCCGAACCGTCGTCGGCCACCGGGACGTATCCCCAGACCTTCTTGGGCGCGTAGGTCGCACCGCAAGAAACGACTGGAAACTGAAACCCAAACGCCCTGCGGTCAAGCGGCGCGAGCCGACTCTTCTCGATTTCCTGGACCACGCAGATCTGTTTGACCTCGCCCCGCTTCACGTATGGCTGGAGTCCGTTATACACATCCTGGAGACATACGGTTGCCCAGTTGTCTGGTTCTTCCGGGAGCAGCGAAGGGATCGACGGAGGACGTCGCCGAGGACGAAGGGGCCGGGCACCGTAGAATCCAAGTCCGCCGTCGGGTCGAAGCACTTCCCATTGACGAGTGCCCCGGTAATCACGCAAGAGCAGAGTGCCGCGTCGAGAAACAAGGAAATACTCGCCATCGACCGGGTACGGACTTTCGTACGGCCCTCGAACACGGTCGTGGGTTGAGAAACCACGATCGACCTGCCCAATGCCGATTTCGGGCGTGAGATTGCGTATGGCTGCTTGGGCATTGACGCCATGCGCGGGATCAATGATGCCAATCGCGCCACGGCAGGGGCCGCCGTGCCCGGTCATCGTGCAGAGAAGTTTCGTGGTCCCCGGTATGGCGTGAGCTTCCATGAAGGTACCCGGCGTGAGCACCCGGTTGCCGAAAAACACCGACAATCCGGTGCCGTCCGGGTTGATCGTCCAGAGGCTCTGAATGGGGATTGCCGGCCGGTCTACGTATTCCCAGCGGCTGTAAATGATTCGGCCGTCCGTGGTAACGCTCGGCGTGAAGTCATTCAGATAGTTGGCCGACAACCGCCGCACGTTTGCCCCGTCACGATCCATCCGATGCAGCACGCCCACCGGCGAGGTCCAGCAGTAGGCGAACGCCGGCTTGCGGGTCGAGAGAAACGCAATTCCCCCGTCCGGCAGCCAACAGGCGTTGAAGTTGTGTGCGTCGCCGTCGGTGAGTTGAACCGGCTCGCCACCGTCAACGTCGATCCGATAGAGTTGGTACGGCCGATCCGCGCGCGTCTTCCAACTGAACAGGATCTCCCGGCCATCGTAAGAAAGATCGCAATCGAGAATCTGTCCGGCGGGCGAAGCGACCAACTCCCGCAGGGTTGTTTCGCCGTCGGCGACCGAGAGTATGTACAATCCGCCTCCGGGCCGAAAGTCCTCGGCATGGTACGTGTAAACGTGAGTCGGGTTGATCTCGTGTCGTTGGATCACCACCAGTCGATTGCCTTCGATCTCCTTTACCCAGGTCGTATCCTCCCCGATCGTGGCAACCTGCCCACTGCGTTTGACGATTTGTGCCAGATCCTCATCGGACGGACTGGCGGCGAAGACCATAATCTCCGCGGCGCCCGGGTTCATACCTCCGTATGAGTTGAGAAAGCGGATGGTGATCTTCCCGACCTTCGTCTGCTTGGGAAGCCTAATCCGCTGCGGGCCGTGAATCATCTGAAACGACCCCGTGACGGCCGGCTCTCTCGATTCGTCGAGATAAACCTCGAAGTCTCGGAAGCACTCCGTCATCATCCATGCGGTACGGCCGAAGTATACCACTTCCGTCACGTCGACCGGCTCCTTCCACCGCAAGGTGAAATCCGCACGGTCGCCGGTCTTGTCCTTCAGCACGCACCAGGCGTATCCCAATTCGGCCTGCGTACAGTCGCGCGCCGGAACCACCCCGTCGACGGCGAACTTCGCCAGGAAACGATCGTCGTGGGTAGAGGTTGCCGAGACGGTGGCCTTCCGGGCGAGGTTCCCTTGGAGCGCAGCCAGTCCCAACTGCTCACTCGAAGCAACGACCAGAAACACGCAGAATACCATCACGCTGCACGGGTATCGCAACCGCATACGATTCTCCCAAGGGCTCTGCACGTTCGTTAAACAGCCAACCACAGGGTGGGAAACCCGTCCCATCCAGCCTGATCCGGGGGCCAATACTCGCTATCATGATAGCCTATCCCTACATGTCTTGCGAGTGAGGGCGTCTTGACACTCGCGCCCGCGGTATCGACTCTCGCGGTTGGGGACGTGGCAACAGAACGCATTCCATCGCCGGCTTCGCTTACTTGGAAACCGGCACGAGCTTGACCTCCAATAATCCGATGGGGGCCCACGTCTCTCTGCTCAGCGGTTTGACGCTGAGCGTGTGGATTCTCGGTTTATCCACCTGAAATCGTCCAATCTCGACCGGCACGAACTCGTCCCAGCTTCGGGTCCGAATCGATTCGGTCTTGATGCGCTGATCGTCCAAATCCACGGCAAAGGGAGTTGCCCGGCCCGCCGAACTGATACGGGCGACGGCGTGGTAGACCCCGGCCTTGGGGATCTTGACGCGCCATGAGACCCAGTCGCTGGCCGAATCCCAATAGCCGATGTTGCTCTTGTCTACACTGGCCTTCTTCTCCACACGGGCCAGATGCGTGGTCACACCAAACCGGATATCATGCTTCGCCGCCGCGTCGCGGAATTCGCCGACCAAATCGCGCCGCGGCCCCTTCTTGACCGAGTTCCACTCGTGGTGTCTTGAATTCCAGAGATCGAAATTGTCGTGATGCACGGCCAGGATCACCGCGTATTTCGCGCCGGCCTGTTTGTACAAGCCGACCAGTTTGTCGAAGTCGAGCTTCTTCGGATCGAACTTCTCGATCAGATCCTTGTAACCGAACTTGGACGGGTGACCGTACGTCTTCACGTGATGCTCGTACTGTCGATGCCCCTGGATGTACATGTGCCGGCCATACCAGTCGCCCTGCATCGGCACGCACTGCGGCCCGATGATGGCCCAAATGCCGAATTTCGCATCGCGGAACCACTCGGGACACTCGTACTCCTCGAGCGATTCCCACGTTCCCTCGAACTGGCCCGGCTGCATCGCATAGGCCGACCAATCGCCAGCAGTATCTTCCGCGTGGCCGCTACGCGCAAGTAGCGCCACGCCCACAAGAGCGGTGCTCAGGCAGTCGATTCCCCAGGTATTTCGCATGTGATTCTCCTTGATTGTCTCGTGTCGTTCCACGTCTGCTCGTCAGGGAAGTCCGTCCCTTGTCATCGACCGTGAAGGAAATCGTGTTCTGCTGGTCCGGCCAAACAATGCTCAATTCTTTGTGCTCGCCGTCTTTCCATGTCGTTACGGGTAAGGCACCAAGAACTTCGAGCCCTCCATACACGTCTTCTCTCAACCGTTACCGTGGTGAACCATGCCGAGTCATTCGAGGCAAAGCAGCCTTCCGTCACATGTTGAAAGGTACAACCGTCCGCCGGCGGCGGCCATGCCGTTCCAGACGGGTGGCGAGGCGAGTTCTACCCGGGCAATGGGCTTGCCTGTCTCCTTGTGGAGGATTTGCAGCTCGCCGCCAGCGCGTCCTTCGAAGTTGGCCCAGGGGTCGTCCGGTTGGATCTCGGCCAGCGGGCCGGCCACCGCCAAGTGCTTCTGGCCGACCAACATAGCCCACGGATACAGCGGGAAGTGATCGTGCCGCCAAATCGCTCGCTGAGGCGGTTGCCTCTTGCCGACACCCCGACCGCGAGGATCCGTCGTTGCCCCGCGTTCTCCATCGGCTCTCGACGCAGTCGCGAAGAGTATCGTGCCGCCGATTTGCACATTGGGATCGGCCAGCCAACTGGGGCCGTCGCCGTCGAGGCCGGCGATGCGGTCCGTTATCCCCCCGGCCGGGATATGGAACGTCTGATTCGCGCCGCCGGGCAAATTGGCCGCCGCGACGTACGCACGCCGGTCGTCGAACGCAATCAGGTTGCCCTTGCCGCTGGCCGCCCTTGAATTGAGATGCCAGAAAGCCCGATGAAACCAACGTCGGTTGGCAAAACCGCCCTCTGCGACAAGCACGGGACCCATGGCGGCCAATTGCTGCGGTTCAACGTCTTTCACGGGCGGCGCCAAGGGGAGTTTCCGCTTCCGCAGGTACACGCTTTCGCCGTCGGTTGTCAGAATATCGGACAAGGCGCCTTCCGGCAGTTGTCCCGTAGTTTTCGTCTCGGTTTGTATCTCTTGTATGTGCTGTGCGTCCAGGATCTTGCCGCTGGCCACGTCCAACGCATAGGCGCAGACTCCGCCGTCCAACAGGGGCGTTCGCCCCGCTACGAAGTACGCTGTGCCGCCGCCCACAAGCACACTGCCACAAACGGGCCAGCAGCTTTCAAGCTGCCCAAAGGCGACGACGCGGCGGTCGTCGGGCGCGGCGTTGAATTGCCAGACCAACTCGCCGTCGGTCGCTCGCAAGCAGTAGACGCAACCATCCCGACTACCGAACAGCACGTATCCTTGCCACACCGTCGGCGGCGAGTCGACGCGGCCACCCGTCGTAAATGCCCACATGCGCTCGCCTGTGGCGGCATCCAGCGCGATTACCTGGTGTGTGTCTTCCGACGCGACAAACACTTTGCCGCCGGCGATGGTCGGTGCAGACAGCGCGCCGCCGAGCTTGGTCTGCCACGACCGTTTGGGGGCCGATGGAATCGGGCTGGTGGCCATGGAACTCCGCATGGCGTCGTGGCGGAAGGCGGGCCAGTCACCGGAATTTCGGATTTCGGATTTGGGATTCGGGATTTGTCGGTATGCGGGCCCTTTGGTTAGGCGGGAATCCGGGGTCGGTGGCGTGCTTGGAGCTTGGCTGGAAGACATCGCCAGAAAACCGCGGGGTTGGAACGCCATGTAGCACTGGCAGTGGTCGGGGGGACGGTAGAACAGCCCGTTGCCGAGCACGTGTCCCGACCGGCAACCGGTCCGCAACCAATGATGCAAAGCAAGTTCACCCGTCTTGAGGTCGACGAATTCGGCCCCGCGACGGCCGAGCACCGCAAAGTTCACCGAAGCTCGGTTGGGATAACATCGATGATGGTGGCCCACACATGCTTTCGAGAGGTCGCCGGACGCTCGCCGGTCGGTTCGGGCCTCACCCCTCTGCCCGGCCACGGTCGTTGTGGTGAATCGTTGACGGCCACATACAAGACGCCATCGCAGAGCACGAACTCATCGGCGTAGTCGGTCCCTTCGTAGGTCATGACCGATTCACCAGTGGCGGCGTCGATGGCCGTGACGGGGCTGTCGAACCCTAATGTGGTGTAGACTCGGTTCCCCTTGGCGATCAACCGCTTACGCACGTGCAGCGGGTGATTGAACCGCGCCGCGTGGCTTTCCGTCCAATAGCTCCACGCGTGGGAACCCCAGTTCTTCATGTCGCGGCGCCACAGTAGCACGCCGTTGAATGCGTCGCGGGCCACAAGTCTCCATTGGTAGAAAGCCGCGATTGAATTGCGCTCGCATCGTGCGAGCGCACGTCGGAAATTCCAAAGAGACTTCCGCGCCCTGATTATCCAGGAGATGCGTTACACGGAGCCCCGGCCGTGAAATCGACCGAGTCTGTTAGAGATGAGGCGGAGTTGCCGCCGCTCCGACATCGCGAGTGATTGGGGGGACGATGACGGCCCTCAAGCTAGATTCGTCGTGAGGCGATCAAGCAATGCTTGCATAGATGGCGAGGCAACACATGGGGACAATGGCAAACCATAAGCAGAGGGCCGCATCGAACCGAAAACAAGGAGAGTGCGACTTTCTCACTAGCGTCGCGGCCGTTGAGCCTATAACGATATCGTCGCCACATAGCTAGAATGCCCCAATACAATATGCCGTGTATTGGGCCTGTTGTTAGCGGATGAGCCGGAGCGATGCGGCTCCTACTTGAACGCGATAGCCGACGGGTGATGAGTATTCCCTTTACGGCCGCCATTCTCGGGGAACCTCGCCGGCCAGCGCTTCGAAGATGCGGATCTGCTCCGGCGGCAGTCTTAGCTGCTGTGTTCCCTGGCCGACCACTCGGATCTCGGCAAGCAAATCCTCAGGGAAACCCGGCGTCTTCGAAAGACGGTGTTTTCGGTTCGTCACGACGTTTTCATGTGCAGCGCAGCCGAAAGTCATGCGATCGATCGGATCGCCAGCTTTTCCGCGGCGCGCCAATTCCCAGACGAATTCCCAAAGAATGTTCAAACGATGCCAGTCGATCAAGATCATTTCTCCGCACCAGTACGCCTCCCTTGGGTGGTCCAGGAGCACGAAGTGCCCTGCACGGATCGCTTGAGCAACGAGTTCTTCAGGATCATCGATCTCCTCGCCAACCTCACGAAGCAGACGTTCGACATCGCCGGGAAACAGGAAGTTGAGCTTTCCGGCGACCTCCACTACCGCTCTTTGAACCGATGCGCCACGGAGGAACGCCCACATGCCGACCGTCCGACGCTGAATTTAGGCGGCTTCCAGGTCACCACCAAGCCGGCGCCGATCCTCGGGCGTCAGGCGCTGCCAGAGCCGTTTCGCTGACATCACGCACTCAACACGCAGGGTAAGTTCCTGCAGTTCGGTTAGCTGGATCCGTGCGGGCGCTGCAGGTTTTGATTTCGTGGCCATCCTCGGGATTCCCTTATGAATCAGTTCGGAAGAAGTGCAGTATTGCCATTCAAGCTAATCACGGAGGGCAGTCGGCGCCAAGGGCAATGTTCCGTCCCGTCGCAATGTTTTTCCCGTTCTGTCGGAAGGCCCCACTGAATTGCATGGTGCGAGCGCAATGCAATCGGCAACATCAATAATCTTGGTTAGGCGGAGCGCAGTTGGCGCATGTCGCCCAAGAACACTGCACTCATGTTGCCATAATGTCCGAACCACTCACAGTCGCTCAGGCGGCGAAACAACTTGGCTCGTCGACTGCGACCATGTATTCATGGCTTGCCCAATCGGACGCTGGTACGCTAGCGATCCGGGGGGGACTGGTTACGATTGACTATCTGCAAGGTGGGCCCAAGGGCCAGGGCCGGATCAAGATCGAAGCTGACGAAATCGAAAGGTTGAAGGACCTCATGCGGGTCAAGCCTCATCGCGAATCTGTGCGGCGTTCGCCGAAGCCCGTTCCGAGCTATCCTGGCATCACCGTCCCGCTGGGAAAACCACCGGCGTGCTAATGGCGGAGCGCTTTCCTTTCACGCCTCCTTGCCCCCGCCGACCGCGGCCCACAGTGGCTCTTGATAGTTTTGCCCCCACTCTCTGCCGTAATGTTCAAAGGCGGTTTTCGGGGTATCGCCGATCAGTTCCGCCAATGTCTCGATGGTGCAGCCAATACCATCGTTCCAGTAGCCCGAGAGCATTCTGCGCGAGAAGCTGTGCCTCGCGGTATAACACGAATAACCCTTCTTCTTCGGATTCTGATCCCAGCCGAGCTTCTTCTTCAGGCTCAGGAATCGCGCCGCGCCGGCCACTCGCGTCCACGGATTGCCTTGGGAATTACGAAACAGGGGAACGCCCGATCCCTTCGGAGCCGTTTTCATCAGCTTTCGCGTTAACGTCGCGACCTTCCCAAACACGGGTATCTTTCGAGTTCTCTTGGTCTTCGTGGCGTACACCCGCCACATCATACCGCGATCCGTTTCGTGGACATCGTCGGCGGTCAGCCGGGCCAACTCCGAAAACGGCCGCAGACCGGAGTGGATCGCCGCAAAGATGAAGGCGCCGAACACTTCATCCGTGTTGGCGTAGATCACTTCCTCATCCGCCGGCGAAAAGGATTGCAGACGTGGCGTCGCCTTCGGCTTCTTGTAGCCTTTGAGTGGATTCACCACACCATACATCGTTTCGGCATAGTTGAAGGCGGCCATCACGACCGAGATGACGTGGCGATGCGTCGCCGGCGAACGCCAGCCGGCGTGACGCTCGATCCAGGTCTTCAAATGCCCCTTCTTCAACCCGGAGACCGGAAGCGCCCCGCAATACTCGCAGAAGTCATTCAAGTATGTTGAGGCGGAGTCGCGGGGCTGCCTACGTTTTCGTCGAACGCCTTTCGGCGACTTGTGTTTTCGCTTCTTGGCCATGGTAACCCACCTGGGATTCTCCCCGGATTCCTCTAGCGAATTGACCCAGCCGTCGGGAATCGCGATACTTGAGGGCGGACGACCTGAGATGTCTCCACGTTCGTCGGGGTTAGAGCCCGGCGATGCTCGAAAGACGTTTGCCGTTCCGAGCGCGGCGCTGTCACGAAAGGAACCGATGTCATGCCACGGATAACGCCAGAGGGATCTCGACACCCCCGTCAACAGCTACACATTTTTTAAGCTACACTAGCCACTATTGCCGTCGCGGGCCAATTATCGATACCTTCGCAAATAATAGCTCAAGAACGCGATTACGGCCATGTACCCAACGTCCTTCTCATCATGACCGACGACCAGGGCTACGGCGACCTGGGCGTCCACGGCAATCCGATCATCAAGACGCCCAACCTCGACCGTCTGGCCGGCAACAGCGCCTCGGTCGATTCGTTCTACGTCTGTCCCGTCTGCGCGCCCACCCGGGCGTCGCTGATGACCGGCCGATACAACTACCGCACCGGCGTGACCGATACCTACCTGGGCCGGGCGATGATGCACACCGACGAGATGACCCTGGCCGAGATGCTCCGCACCGGCGGCTACCGCACCGGCATCTTTGGCAAGTGGCACCTGGGCGACAGCTATCCCATGCGCCCCGGCGACCAGGGGTTCGAGGAGTCGCTGGTGCATACCGGCGGCGGGTTGTGTCAGCCGTCGGGTCCACCGGACAACAGCTACTTCAACCCCTCGCTGATGCATAACGGCCGGCGCGTCAAGACCACCGGCTACTGCTCCGATGTTTACACGGACGCCGCCATGAAGTTCATTGCCGAGCATCGCCGGGAGCCGTTCTTTGTCTACCTGCCCTTCAACTGTCCCCACGGTCCGTTTCAGATCGCCCCGGAGTACTCCCAGCCGTACGACGACTTGAAGATGAAGCCCGACGATTTTCCCAATACCGAGGGTCACCCGCGCCGGAGTGTGCCGGGCAACACGGCGGCCGTGTTCGGCATGGTGCAGAACATCGACGACAACGTCGGCCGGCTGCTGGCGAAGCTCGACGAACTGAAGCTGGCCCATAACACGATCGTCATTTTTATGACCGACAACGGCCCCAACGGCTCGCGCTACGACGCCGGAATGCGAGCCCAAAAGGGCAGCGTCTACGAAGGCGGCATTCGCACGGCCTTTTACATGCGATGGCCGGCCCAACTGACCGCGGGCACCAAGGTCGACCGGATCGCCGCACATATCGACGTCGCGCCGACGCTGTTGGACGCTTGCGGCGTGGCCGTACCCGAGGGCGTGAAACTCGACGGGCGGAGCATTTTGCCGCTGTTGAAAAACCAAAAGACCGCCTGGCCCGACCGCACGCTCTATTTTCAATGGCATCGCGGCGACGCCCCGGTCCGCTATCGGGCGTTTGCCGCGCGATCCGGGAGCCATAAGCTGGTCCACGCCGGCAACGTCGCGCCGGAGGCCGATCCGGCGAGCGTGCCGTTCGAGTTGTACGACATGCAAAACGATCCGCTGGAAACGAAGAACATCGCCGCGGAAAAGCCCGAGATCGTGACGCAAATGCGCACCGCATACGACGCTTGGCTCGACGACGTCGGCCGCGACCACGGCTACGAAGCGCCGCGGATCCTCATCGGCACGCCCCACGAAGAAACCACAATCCTCACCCGTCAAGACTGGCGCGGCCCCAAAGCAAGTTGGTCAGCCCGAGGCTTGGGCTACTGGGAAATCGCCGTCCCCCGCGGCGGCAAGTTCGACATCCAATGCCGCTTTGATCCGGGCAAGAAGCCGGTGACGGTTTATCTGGCCGTGCAGGGCGTCGAACTCCAACAAAAGCTCGACGCGGGCACGGGGCAATGCACGTTCGAGTCGGTCAAGCTATTGGCCAGTCCGGCCGAACGGCTGGAAACCTGGATCGACGAGACCGGCGGCTCCCGCGGCGTGCGGTTCGCACATGTAACACGGTCGAAGTAGCGTATAGTAGCCATCTTGCTCCGCAAGATGTAGCCGTTTAGCCCGTGTACTCGTGCCCGGCGTGGAGCAGTGCCCGGGTCGGACTGAAAACCGAAAGAGGGCCGTTTACGGTCCTTTCCGCCGATGGCCGCACCCAACCCGTTTAGCCCGGGCACTTGTACCCATCCGCAGGGAAATGGGTATAATGTCACTGGATCCCACAAATCAACGCCGCCGGACGCGCCCCGGCGAACGGTTCCGTTATTCGATCCAACACAACACGAATAGAGTACCCCTTTGCAGTCGAGGCGAATAATGTCCACAACACAATTCAGCAGGGACTCCATGGCGAACTGGTACGCCAAGCAGCACCTGAAGACCGATCCGGGGATTCGCTCGGTTTACTACTTGCCGGCAAATGCCCCCGACCGCGAGATCCGGTTCCTTGAGATCAACGAACTGGTCGCGGACCGACACGACGACACGCTGGAACCGATTGAGTTTGGTGTCGATACGGGCATGGAATCGGAACACAAGTTATTTGTCTTGGATGTCACACCGAGCCAATGGGATCGGATTAGGCAAGCTTCGCTGGCATTACCGCAGGACTGGTCCTTGGAAGACGCCGTATCGTATAGCCAAGGCAAAAATGAATAACTACCAACAACTCTGGTGGCAGCAGGCACGATCCGATCATTCAGTGCTGGTCTTGCTTCGGCGACGGGGGGCCGCTCCTTGCCATCAACTTCACTACCTTCAAATGGTGACCGAGAAACTCGGTAAAGCGTATTTCTGGCGATCCGGGAATCCACCCCCGAGAAGTCACGCTGGTTTCGTGCAGTACCTGCGATTCTTGGGAGGCGTTCGACAGTCCGACCGTCAACAGGTGGCCGATGCGTTTGCCTTTGCCCGATTCGAAGACTTCCAGAATTGGATCCGAGCAATCTTGCCCTTGGCCTACGAGTTGCAGCGTCTGGCGCCGGCTCTCGCACAAGACGGCCCGAACCCCGAATATCCGTGGCCTCAAGATGCACCCCAGTGCGCGCCCGTAACGTTTGAATTCGACATCTGGAGCAAGCTAACGGAGACCGGCCGTGGTCGTCAACTACTGCGTGTGATCGAGTTTGCCGTCGATGAGTTTCCCGCGTACAGTTGATGCCATCGTCCCACGAGCCGGCGCCTTCGGCTGGGCGTTAAACAATCACACGGCAGGGCTGAAGGGTCAAACGGCGGTCGACGGAAAGGCTACATCTCGCTCCAGCGAGATGACTACTTCACCAACGAATCCAACGCCCCCTGCAACATCTCCCGGGCATCGCCGCCCTCAACCGGCCTTTTCTCCCCCGGATCGTTTTGCATATCGAAAAGTCGGCCGTTGTTGTAGAGCTTCCAACGTTCGGTACGCACCCAACGGCCCTTGCCGCCTTGGGCGTAGATCCACGGGCGGTGCTTTTCGAGCGAGCCGCGAAGCTGGGCGGCGAAACTTTGGCCGTCCAATCGCACGCCGGCCGGCAACTCGGCGCCGGCCAACTCGGCTAGCGTGGGGAGAAAATCGCTGACGTCGATCGGCACCGGGCAGACGTGCTCCGCAGGGATCGTGCCCGGCCAGGAGGCGATCAGGGGGACTCGGGTGCCGGAGTCGGTCAACTGGCCCTTGCCGCCGCGGATTTCCAACTCGCCGAGCTTCGAGATCACCGGGGCGTGAAGGCGGACCGACTTGGCGCCCCGCTTCTCGATACCCGTGAGATAGCTACGCGGGCTGCCGTTGTCGCCGATGAAGATGATCAGCGTGTTTTCCCGCAACCCGAGCCGATCCACCGCATCGACGAGCCGGCCGACGATGCGGTCCATGTCCTCGACCATTTCCTTGAAGGTGAGATAATGTCCGTCGGGAGCCGGCGGCGGGTCGGGTTTGAAGTCGTCGGCGATCTCGTGACATAGGGCCATCGGATAGTAGGCGAAAAAGGGCCGGTCCCGATGCCGGGTCATGAAATCGATGAGAAACTCGCAGTAAACGTCCGGCCCGTAGACGTCCGGCTTCTCCAGTTCCGTGCGGCGGACGCCGTTTTGCCAGATCAACGGCTTGTGAAACCGCGGCCCTTCGTGCCAGCCGAAGAGGCAGCTTTCGTCGAACCCCAACTGCCGCGGATGCTCCGGATTCTTACGCAGCATGGCAAGCTGCCACTTGCCCGCCACCGCCGTCGCATAGCCGGCGCCCTTCAGCACATGGGCAAACGTCCTGGCATCCTTGGGAAACGACCCCCAGCCCGACGGATCGCGAAACGGATACCGCCCGGTCATCAGCGTGGTGCGCGTCGGATGGCAGACGGGCATGGCGTGGCATTGATCGCCGCGCAGACCGCCACGCGCCAGTGCGTCGAGCCGCGGCGTCCGGTACGACGTGCCGCCGTAACAGCCGAGCGTCTCGTAGCCCAAGTCGTCGGCCATGATCAGCAGCACATTCGGCGGCCGCTTTGCTTCCGCTTGGGCCATACCGGCGGACACCAGGAGCACGGCAAGCAGCACAATGCTGGACGACAGACGTTTCAGAGACATGGCGACAGCTCCGAAGTCGTGGGCACCTACCGTTTGGCGTGATGGGCGGACGGCACACGGAGTGTGCCTGCTACGACAGGGCTTCCTTGCAGAACTGGACGCACTTCGTGACTTCCCGCACCGCATCGGATCCCTGGGGAATCCCGTACTCCAACTCGATGTCGGCGGGGAAGGTCAGTTTGTTCTTCGCCATGTACCGCAGCACGCCCGCCACGGGAGTATCTCCCTGGCCAAAGGGCGTGTTGGGGCCGTTGTCCTTCTTCCGGTCCTTCAGATGGAGGCTGAGAATGCGGTCCTGGTGTTTTTCGATCAGCGCTACCGGGTCCTGGTTGGTGCCGGCCACATAGTGGCCGATATCAAGGTTGATGCCCAGGTATTTGCCGTGGGAAAGGATGTCGCCGTCGTAGGTGGTCGGCCGCAGTTGCGTGTGATTGTGGAAGCCGATCATGATCTCGTGCTTGTCGGCCACCGGACCGAGTCGCTCGGCGGCCGCTGGGGAGATTTCGCGAGTGATGCCTTTAGCGCCGAGTGCTTTGGCGGCCTGAAAGTAGTATTCGATCTGTTCGTCGGGCATGCCGCCGTTTCCGATGTTGCCGAACTTGACGATATGGATATTCACACCGGCGTCGTTGTACAGTTTTCGCAGCTTCTTGAAACCGTCCATCGACGGCTTGCCACCCGTTTCACCAGAGGCCGCCTTGGCGAATTGCTCGGCCGGGCCGCCCATCAACTCGACGGAACTGATACCGCATTGGGTCACGTACTTCAACAGATCCTCGGCCGAGCCGGGCAGCGAGCGATAGCTGTAGGTGATCACTCCGATCTGCACGCCGTTGAACTTGGAATTGGGCCTGGCGGCCGAAGCGGCCAGCGCGCGGCGTGGCATCATGGAAGACGCGGCCAAAGCCGCGGCACCGCCGAGAAACGTTCGTCTGGATAGGGTCGTGTTCTGGTTCAGCATGGTTTTCCTCGTGAAGCAGGTTCTATCATGGTCGTGTACAACCGCTCTTGTTTCTTCCTCGAACTGCAAGAATAGCTCAATCCGCCGGGGAAATCAAATGTTCTTGGCGTCATTTGGCACGCACCGCTTCATACTTCCCCCACAACTCCTCGCCCACCTCGGGCAGCTTGTCGCAGAACCGCCGCACCAGCGAGTCGAGCGACGGCTGATCAATCGACTCGAAGCGGAAGGTCAACGCCGGCTCGGTGACGCTGGCGCGAATCAGGGCCCAGCCGTCGTCAAAGGCAACACGGACGCCGTCGATCGTCGATTGGGGGTAATCCGACCAGGCGGCGCGAACCTGCTCGATGATCGATTGCCGGGCGCCGGCGGCAATCGAGACGCGCAGGTCGGGCGTGAGATAAACGGCCGGGCAGTTCCCGCGCAACTCGGCGAGCGATTTGCCCGTTCGGGCCATCTGGGCCAGCAGCCGGCAGGCCGTGTAGAGTCCGTCGTCGCCGCCGGCCAGTGCGCGATAGAAGTAATGGCCGCTGATCTCGGCGCCGAACAGGGCGTCGGTCCGCAACATGCACCGGCGGATGAAGGCGTGTCCGCTCCGCTCGGCCACCACTTCGGCGCCAAGCATCGCGGCCGTCTCAGCGATGCAGTGCGAGAACTTGAGATCGAAGACGAACGGCTGCTCGGACAATTCGGTGCCGAAGCCGTGCAACAGCGCGTGCGTCGCCTCCTCGGGTGAAAGAGCCACACCGCCGCCATCGACAAACGCCACGCGATCGCCGTCGCCGTCGAAAGCGATCCCTAAGTCGGCGTCCTGCTCGGTTACGGCCTGGCAAAGTTCCGCCAGCCGGGCCGCGCGAGAACAGTCGGGACCGTGACCGCCGAAATCACCCCGCGGCGTGTCGTGAATGGCCGTGAATCGGGCCCGCGGGAAAACGGCTTCCAAGAGCGGCTTGGCACGAGTCGCCCAACAACCGTGCATCGGATCGAGCACCACATGCAACTCGACGGGCCGCCGGGTGCGTGCGTGCGTTTCGACCAGCATCGCCCGGTACTCGGTCGAAACGTCGACTTGCCGCACGTTTCCCGCGGACGATCCGCCGGGTGCCTGGGGTCGAGCGCAGCGAGCCCCCAGTTTGTTGCGTTCTGGGGGCTCGTTGCTCGTTCCTCGCAACTCGACCCCAGGCACCCTGCTCGGAATGCCCGGATGAACTTCTTTCAACGGGCTGCCCGGCGCGTCGTCCAACGATTCGGTCTCGCAAGCCAACCGCTGCACGTCCTCCTCGGCCGGCGGCCGGTCGCCCATCATCCACTTCAGACCGTTGATCGAGGCCGGGTTGTGCGACGCGGTGACAATGGCACACGCGCCGGCGGCGAAATGCTCCTTGGCGAAATAGATCATCGGCGTGGGACAGAGGCCGAGGTTCAACACGGTTACCCCGGCTGCTGCCAGCCCGTCGACCAGAGCGGCGAGAAACTCGGGCGTCGACTCGCGTACGTCGCCGCCGACCACCAGCGGCCCGGGCGGTTCAATCTGCCCACCCAGCACGCGTCCCCAATCGCGATACAACTCCGGCGAAAGCTCGTCGGCCACGCGGCCACGCACGTCGCACGGTTTGTAGATACTCACCCATAACCTCGACTTTCCATCTCCTCGCAAAACCGGGCAAACAGCCGGCCGTAACGACGGACCCGCTCGGGATCGGGCGTGAAACTTCGCTGGGGGCGGACCATCCGGCCGATCGCCTCGGAGACCGTATTATATCGCACACCGGCCGCGGCCAACACCACCGTAACACTCATCACTCCGGATCATAGCCCAGGTTCGGTGCCAACCACCGCTCCACTTCCTTGATCTTCATCCCCTTGCGATGGGCGTAGTCTTCGACCTGATCGTGCGTAATACGATCGACGGAGAAGTAGCGGGCCTCCGGGTGGGCGAAGTAGAGGCCGCAGATCGAGGCGGCCGGGTCCATGGCCAGCGTTTCCGTCAGGCCGATGCCCGTGGCGGCCGGCACGCCGAGCAGGTCGAAGAGAATCCGCTTCTCGGTATGGTCGGGACAGGCCGGATAGCCGGGCGCCGGACGGATCCCCCGGTATTTCTCGCGGATCAGTCCGTCGTTGTCGAGCGATTCATCCACACCGTACCCCCAGTCGGCGCGCGCCTGCTGGTGCAACCGTTCGGCAAATGCCTCGGCCAACCGGTCGGCCAGCGCCTTGACCATGATCGCCCGATAGTCGTCGTTGTCGGCTTCGTATCGGGCGACCAATTCGGCGCAGCCGTGACCCGTGGTGACGGCAAAGGCACCCAGATAATCTTCTCGCTGGACGTCCCGCGGCGCGATGTAATCGGCCAGGGCGAGGAAGCACGTTTGCCCTTTGCGCTCCCACTGCTGTCGCAGGGTATGAAACCGGGCCAGCTCCTCGTGCCGCCGGTCGTCTTCATACACGAGAATATCGTCGTCCACCGAGGCCGCCGGCCAAAACCCGTAGACTCCCCGGGCACGCAGTTGCCCGTCGGCGATGATCTCCCGGAGCATTTCACCGGCGTCGTCGAACAGTTCCCTCGCGTGAGCGCCCACCTTCGGGTCGTCCAGCACCCGCGGATACTTGCCCTTGATCTCCCAGGCCATGAAGAAGGGGGACCAATCGATGTACTGGGCGAGTTCCTCCAGCGGATAGTCGTCCAACACGCGAACGCCGGTAAACGCGGGCGTATCGATGCCGACGGTTTGCCAATCGGTTGCGAACCGCCGACGCCGCGCCTCGCGATAGGGTACCAGATCGCGCTTCTGACGCCGCTCGAAAGCTTCCCGCATCCGCCGCTGCTGCTCCCGGTTTTCCGTATCGAATTGCTTTCGCGACTCCGGTTGCATCAGCCGATCGACAACCCCCGCGGCCCGTGATGCGTCGACCACGTGGGTGGTGACCTGATCATAAGCCGGCGCGATCTTTACGGCCGTGTGCTTCGCGCTGGTCGTGGCCCCGCCGATCAACAGCGGTAGCGTCATGCCTCGCCGCTGCATCTCCCGGGCAACGTGGACCATTTCCTCCAGGCTGGGCGTAATCAGACCGCTGAGCCCGATCATGTCGGCCCCCTTCTCGATGGCCGTATCGAGGATCGTCTCGCAAGCGGCCATCACGCCCAGATCGACGATCTCGTAGTTGTTGCACCCCAACACCACGCCAACGATGTTCTTACCGATGTCGTGAACGTCGCCCTTGACCGTGGCGATGATGATCTTTCCGCGACCCCTTGGCGTGCTTTGCGACTTCTCGGCGTCCATGAAGGGCAACAGATAGGCCACCGCTTTCTTCATCACCCGCGCGCTCTTGACCACCTGGGGCAAAAACATTTTCCCCTGGCCGAAGAGATCGCCGACGACTTTCATGCCGGCCATCAGCGGCCCCTCGATGATATCGAGTCCCGAGGCGTATTTCCGCCGCGCTTCTTCGACGTCGGCATCGACGAACTCGACGATCCCCCGTACCAGGGCGTGTGACAATCGCTCCTCGACGGTCCCTTCGCGCCACGCCTCGGCGGCCTTCTCGGTCGTGGTGTGATCGGCCGCGGTCGATTCGGCGAACTCGATCAGCCGTTCGGTGGCGTCGGGGCGACGGTCCAGGAGCACATCCTCGACCCGCTCCAAGAGATCTTTCGGGATCTCCTCATACACGGCCAGTTGCCCGGCGTTGACGATGGCCATGTCGAGCCCCGCGCCGATGGCATGATAAAGAAAGACCGCGTGCATCGCCTCACGGACGGCGAAATGGCTGCGGAAGGAAAACGAGACGTTGCTCACCCCGCCGGTGACCTTGACGTCGGGAAAGAGCTGCTTGATCCGCCGCACCGCCTCGATGAAGTCGACCGCGTAACGGTTGTGTTCCTCCATGCCCGTGCCCACGGTCAGAATGTTGGGGTCGAAGATGATGTCGCAGGGCGGCATACCGACCTTCTCGGTCAACAGGTGGTACGCTCGTCGGGCGATCTCCACCTTGTGCTTGGTCGTTACGGCCTGACCCTGCTCGTCGAACATCATCACCACGCAAGCCGCTCCGTACCGGCGTACCAGGCGGGCGTGCTGGAGGAAGACATCCTCGCCCTCCTTGAGGCTGATCGAGTTGACGATCGACTTGCCCTGCACGCATTTCAACCCCGCTTCGATCACCGCCCAGTCGGAACTGTCGATCATCAGCGGCACGCGGCAGATATCCGGCTCGGCGGCGATGAGATGGAGGAACCGGGTCATCATCACCGGGCCGTCCAACAGGCCGTCGTCCATGTTCACGTCGATCACGTTGGCCCCGTTGTCGACCTGCTGCCGGGCCACGGCCACGGCCTCCTCCAACTGGCCCTCGCGAACCAGCCGGGCAAACCGCCGCGAGCCCGATACGTTGGTCCGTTCGCCGATCATCGTAAACGTACCGTCGGCTCCCAGCACCAACGGCTCCAGGCCGCTGTAGCGGGAGTAGGGCTCCAGCTCGGGAACCTTTCGAGGCTCGCACGGGGCCACCGCCGCGGCGATCGCGCGGATATGGTCGGGTGTTGTTCCGCAACAACCGCCCACGATGTTCAACCAGCCAGCGGCCGCGAATTCACCCAACACACGGGCCATCTGCTCGGGTGTTTCGTCGTATCCGCCAAACTCGTTGGGCAACCCGGCGTTGGGGTGACAACTCGTGTATCGCGGGCAGATGGCCGAAAGTTCCTCGACAAACGGGCGCATCAACTCCGGGCCCAACGCGCAGTTGATCCCCACGCTCAACAGATCGGCATGAGCGATCGACGTCCAAAACCCATCGAGCGTTTGCCCCGAAAGGGTCCGCCCGCTGCGATCGGTGATCGTGACCGATGCCATCACCGGAAGCCGCGTGCCGGCCCGGTCGAAACACTGCTCGATGGCAAACAGGCACGCCTTGAGGTTGAGCGTGTCGAAGCTCGTTTCCGGCAGAAGGACATCGACACCCGCTTCGATCAGGGCGGTCACCTGCTCGGCGTAGTTTTCCACCAGCCCGTCGAACGTGACAGCCCGGTATCCCGGATCGTTGACGTCCGGCGAGAGCGACGCGGTGCGGTTGGTCGGCCCGACGGAGCCGGCGATGAAACGGGGCCGATCGCCATTGCCGGCCATTGCGTCGATCGCCGCCCGGGCACAAGCCACCGCGGCGTGGTTGATCTGGCCGACGCGATCTTCCAACGCATAGTCGGCCAGCGAGATGCGGTTGGCGTTGAACGTGTTGGTCATCAGAATATCGGCCCCGGCGACCAGATAGTCGGCGTGGATCTCGCGAATCGCCTCCGGCCGCGTGACCGACAGCAAGTCGTTGCATCCGGCCAGCGGCCGCGAGTGGTCGGCCAACTCGGCGCCCCGATAGTCCGATTCCTCGAGCCCGAGCCGCTGAATCATCGTGCCCATCGCCCCGTCGAGCACGAGAATCCGCCGTCGGAGAAGTTGTTCCAGCACGTTGGTTCCCTTTCAATTAGTTTAGCCCCGGCGCTTGTGCCCGGCGCCGGGGTTTTACCGATCATCTTCTCATTCTATGCGATTGGACAAGCCCCGACGATGCCGATGGGTTGCTGTGGGCTGCAAAAACCGCGATAATCGGGCAACGTGGACACGCCCTTCTTCCGGACGCGCATACCTTTCTTGATCCCAGGATTTACCCCCATGTCTTTGGACGAACTCGATCGCATCCTCAAGCACACACTGGCCGATTTCCGCCTTTCGCGCGGCGAGCGGCAGATGCTCGGCTCTATCCTGGAGCAGATCGGCGCCGACGAACATCAATTGGGCGTGCTCCGGCATCGGGCCTTCGAGTTGGCCCGGGGGGAACTGCTGGGGGTCGACGCCCACCGAGTCCTCGAGTGGCTGGAGGAGGTGGTCAAGGTGCTGCAAGCGAAGCCCCCCAAAGACGAGCAACCACCGGAGGCCCTGTTCGGACCCGGTGATGCGTGTCCCCGGCGGATCGTGCATCTGCTGGGCCGGGCCACCCGAAAGATCGACATCTGCGTGTTCACGATCACCGACGACCGCATCGCCGACGCCATCCTCCAGGCTCATCGCAACGACGTGGCCGTGCGGATCATCTCCGACAACGACAAGGCCGAGGATCGGGGATCCGACATTGACCGGCTCCGCCGACGGGGCATCGCCGTGCGTGTCGACCGGAGCGAGTATCACATGCACCACAAGTTTGCCCTGTTCGACGACGACACCCTCTTGACCGGCAGCTACAACTGGACCCGCAGCGCGGCGGACCGAAATGCCGAAAACTTTATTGTCACCCACGACCACCGTCTGACCCGGGCGTTTTCGCAAGCCTTCGAGCGACTCTGGGGCGAGTTGGGCTAGATGTTGCCACACGACCCGCTTGACCTCATACTGGAAGAGTGGTTCCGAGCTTCCCTTACCCTCCGCCGCCACGATGAGCCAACCCAACGACAACTCCGCCTCCTCGCCCGGCGAACCCGATCTCTCCGGCCGTCTGCTGGGCGACTATCGACTGCTCCGCCGAATCGGACGAGGGGCCATGGCGGAGGTCTATCTGGCCGAGCAACTCTCGCTCCAACGGCAAGTTGCGGTGAAGGTGCTCCGGCAGGAGTTGGCAGGTAAACGCACGCTTGTCGAGCGTTTTCGACGAGAAGCACAAGCGGCCGCCGCGCTGGTCCACGCCAATATTGTGCAGATCCACGACGTCGGGCAGATCGACGGCATCCATCTGATCGTGCAGGAATACGTGCAAGGCCACAATTTGAGCGAGTGGATCGCCCGAAACGGAACCCCCGATCCGGCCGTGGCCGTGGCCATGATCCGGCAAGTAGCCGCCGCGTTGGTCAAGGCCGCCGAACACGATATCGTGCATCGCGATATCAAACCTGAGAATATCTTGGTCACCGCCAAAGGCGAGGTCAAGGTGGCCGATTTTGGACTGGCCCGTGTTGCTCGCCAAGAGGGGAAACTGGATCTGACCCAAGTCGGCCTGACTTTGGGAACCCCCCTGTATATGAGCCCCGAGCAGGTGGAAGGCCAATCGCTGGACCCGCGAAGCGATATCTACTCGCTGGGCGTCACCTGCTATCACCTGCTCACGGGTCGCCCCCCCTTTGAAGGGGAGACGGCTCTGTCGGTGGCGGTAAAACATCTGAACAAGAACGCCAAGCCGCTGGCCGATCTCCGTCCCGATCTTCCCGACGCTTTGTGTCGCATCGTTCACAAAATGCTCGCCAAGAAGCCGGACGGCCGCTATCCGTCGGCAGCGGCCCTGGTACGCGATCTTCGCCAGTTTGCCGCCGACCTGCCGCGAGAACCGTGGCCGGACGACTCGATAGAGGGGCATGTAAGATTGGCGGGTGATTCCGGCGAGCTGCGTAACAAGACGACCCGGCGATTGGCCGCCGTGATGGATACCGCCCGGCTTGAATCGCTGCGGACTCGGCGGCATGTTGCGCTGGCGGCCATCGGTGTGGTCGCCGCAATGCTGGCCGGCGCCGTGCTCGGGTATACGACAACTCAAGACGGGCCGCTGCTTCCCGGCGAGGTCTCCCAGACATCGCCGTTTCCACGGCGCAATACCGTCTTCCGGCAGTGGTTCGACGCCGCCGAACGGGATACCGAGGAAGCCTGGCAAGCGGTGACCGCCTACTTTCCCGACCAGCCCTACTACGTCCATCGCGCCAAACAACAACTCGCCCGAATCTACCTGCAACGGCGCGACGACCGCCGGGCCATGGAGCTGTTCGAGGAGTTAGCCCGTTTGGCCGACGACGAACCGGGCCTCCGCGCCTTCGGTCTGGCCGGGGAGTGTGGAATCCTGACCCTTCACGGAGACTACGCTCGCTGCGGCGCACTACTGGAAGAACTGTATCCGATCCGCAGCCAACTAGACCCCCGGATGGAGGAAATGCTTGCCTACGTGATCCGCGAGAACCAAAAGGCGCTGGCCGCCGGCTCCTCCAAGGCCGCCGACTCCCCGAATTACCAACAATGGAAGGAAATCGTCGAGCGATTCGGCCGGCCGGTTGACAACTGGCAGAATCCGGAGTAAAAAATGAGGTTCCTATCGTCTCGTGGCCGATAACAGGCAAGACTCGCCCCCTTCGTCTAGTGGCCCAGGACATCGGATTCTCAGTCCGAAGACAGGGGTTCGACTCCCCTAGGGGGTACTAGATACGCCCGTTCAGCGCAGCAAGAACCGGCGTCCTTTCGCAAAACCTCGGGATTCCCCGAGGTTTCTTGCGTTTCTTGGGCAGCGACGCGACAAGAAGCGGCATGCCGCCGTAGCGTCAATGCGAAGATCAGCCACTCGACCTTGTTTTTCACGAACTTCGCGTGCCGATCCGTGACCTTTCCCAGTCGAATCTTCGGCTTCTTCCGCTTGTCCTCCGGGTCGGTAAACTGAATTGCCTTCCGTGTCTCCAAGTCCCGCGATCTATGTCGAACGCGAGGATCGCCACCCGTTTCGTGGGTTGGAGGAGATTCGAGCGTATTAGAGAAGGAACGCAATCCGGCAAGCATCCGTGGAGTTTGAGGCTCTCGTTTCAAACGGACAAATCACCCGCTTCGTTGAGAGATTTGATGAGAAGACATCGAGTTCGCGCACTTGGCCATGCGAACTGATTGCTCTTCACTGCAATAACTCCAGCAAGCGGCGTTTGGCTACCTCCAGCGACAGGGGCATCGGCACGTAGGTCGCCAGCGCGCCGGCCCGGGTCGATCGACTGCGCACCAACGGCGTGCTGCCGGTGACCTGCTCCCGCCCGGCTTTTCCCTGATCGAAGTGGATACGCTTGAGGATCTTCCTGACGGCGTCAACGCGTTTGGCCTCCTCGCGCAAGGCCGCGAGGATTTCCCGGTTACGGCCTTCCAGCGCGGCCATTTCGTTGTTCAACCGGACCAGCAGAGCCATGGCCTGATCCACCTCGGCCACAGCCCGACGAAGGTGGAGTTCCCATCGGGCCGCCTCGGCGAGGAGATGATGTCGCCGATGGGGTTCGGTATCCGGATGGTCGGCCACCGCATACAACTCGCGGATCCGCTGATCGATGCCGGCCGCCTCCCGCCGGAAGCCGGTCAGCCGACGCTGCGATTCGGCGATCGCCGAGGATACCTCCCGGCCCTTGGCCAGTACTTCCTGCCTCTCGTAGTCGAGTCGCTTCTCGGTCTCCCGTTGCTCGGCCTCGGCCGCCTCAAGTTGGGCCGCCGTTCTCCGCTCTTCCTCTTGCAGAGACCGCATCAATTCTTCCTTCTCTCGGGTGCCGGTCTCGACCGCTTCGATCCGCATGCCGTCGGCCTCGCCGAGCAATTGGCGATGGCGCTGTACCACGTCGGTGAGCCCCTCGTCGAAGGCGGCTCGTCGGGTCGACGTCAGTCGGGCGACCACGCGGCGCTGGCTTGCCGCCAGTCGATCGGCGTTGACCTCGGCGGCGGCCGGCCCGGTTAGGTATCCCACCAGGGCGCCAAGAAACCGGGCCGCCTCTTGGTTTTCGGTCTCGGCCTCCCCCTCGGCGTCCTCGGCCGGAAGCCGCCGGCCGAGTGCTTCCATCTCGACCATCGCGACGTCGTATTGCCTATCGCGCGCCAGCAACCAGATCTGGGTCTCCCAGGCGGGTAGGTTCTGTTTCGGAGATCCCAACGCTTTGCCGAGCCACTCGGCCGCCTCGGCATAGTGAAGTTGTTTGATCTGCACCAACGCGTAGGCATAAGCGACCCGCCGGTCGCCGGGAGCCCAGTGTTGGAGTCGCTCGAATTGCTTCTGAGCCTCGGCGCGAGTGGCGGCCGACCATCCCAATTCCAGGAGCTTTTCGATCTCCCGCGGGAGCGTCGATTTGCTTGCTTGTGCCAGCGCCGCCTCCGGCAGCCGGCCCAGCATCAGCACCACCAGCACGACCACCGCCGCACGACATGCCCGGGTCATTATCCACCTCCCGTCTCAGTGTTCCATCGAAATAGACTCCCCACAAGAATAGACTCCCCCACAAGAAGGGTTTATGCACTCATCATACCGCTTTGCCGCAGCGGGAACAAGCAAGTTGGACAGCCGGCAGATTGAGTGGACGTTGGGGGGTTTAGGTAAGAAATTACCTCGGGGGGTATTGCAAACAGGCCATTGATGAGATAGTGTTCACTAACCCCTACAGAACGTGTTGCTTAGCCATTTTGTCTACATCCCTGATTCGACGGAGGAATCTCATGTTGGTACATCGACCGCTTTGTTGGTTGTCGGCCCTGGCTGTGCTGCTCGCATCGACTCAGGCGGATGCCGCCCGGAGGCGTTCGGATCCGTGTGCTCCGGCCGTGTGCGATCCGCCGGCGGTTTGCCAGCCGCCCCAAGAGTACGTCGAGAAGACGGTTTGCGTTCCGACGATGGTAACCGAAATGCGGAAGATCAAGACCACGGTGTGCTGCCCGGAAGTCCGCCGCCAGACGATCAATACCACGCGACGGGTTCCCGTAACCAAGATGGTCAAGAAGCAATGCACGGTGATGGTGCCGGAGGTGCGCACGCGTACCGAGAAATGCATGGTCATGAAGCCCGAGTGGAAGACGGTCACCAGGCAATGCACGGTCATGGTGCCGCACACGGAGATGCGTCAGGGCACGCGTACCGTATGCAAGATGGTGCCGGTGGAGCGAACGCGCACGGTCTGCGAAGATCAGGGACATTGGGAAGAGCGAACGGTGGAACCGAAAGTTTGCGAACCGGCGGCCTGCGAACCGGCGGCCTGCGAACCGGTGGCCCAACCCCGTACGTGCCGAGTCTGGGTCTCCAAGCCGGTGAGGCGAGAAGTCAAGTACACATGCATGGAACCGAAGATGGTCCAGGAGAAGTGCTGCTACCCGGTGACCGTCTGCAAGCCGGAAACCCGCTGCTACAAGGAGCGCGTTTGCACGTACAAGCAGGTTTGCCAGACCCGGAAGGTCTGCTACACGGTCTGTGTTCCCAAGGTTCAGACCCGATGCGTGCCGGTGACCACGTACAAGTGCGTCCCCTGCCAGCGGGTCGTTT
>CAYUIQ010000126.1:5988-25637 GCA_964444795.1 uncultured Planctomycetaceae bacterium | reverse complement strand
GTGAGAAATCTCGTGCCACCGACGGGATCGTCGACGAAGAAGTCATCGCCGAGGTGATCTCCAAGATGACCGGAATCCCGCTCACCCGGATGACCACCGAAGATTCGATGCGGCTGATGCAAATGGAAGACGAGTTGCACCAGCGGGTGATCAGCCAGGACGAGGCGATCCGGTCGATCTCCAAGTCGGTGCGGCGTAGCCGGAGCGGCCTGAAAGATCCCAAGCGTCCGACCGGATGCTTCATCTTTGCCGGTCCCACCGGCGTCGGCAAGACGCTTCTGGCCAAGACACTGGCCGAGTTCATGTTCGGCGACCCGGACGCGCTGATTCAGATCGACATGTCGGAATACATGGAGAAACACAACGTCAGCCGACTGGTCGGGGCGCCTCCCGGATACGTCGGCTACGAGGAAGGCGGCCAGTTGACCGAGAAGATTCGCCGCCGCCCCTACTCCGTCGTCCTGCTGGACGAAATCGAGAAGGCACACGGCGATGTCTTCAACATGCTCTTGCAGGTGATGGAAGAGGGCCGCTTGACCGACAGCTTCGGCCGCAACGTCGATTTCCGCAATACGATCCTCATCATGACCACCAACGCCGGCGCCCAGGCGATCAAGAACGAGGACGTCTTCGGTTTGCACGCGGCGACGAAAAGCGCCGGCGACGGCTCCTACGAGAACATGAAATCCCGGGTTAAGGACGAGATCGAGAAGGTCTTCCGCCCCGAATTCCTCAACCGCGTGGACGACATTATCGTCTTCCGGCACCTCACCGAGGAAGACCTGAGCAATGTCGTCCACCTCGAACTGGCCAAGGTGCGCGAGCGGCTTGCGGATCGCGGGCTGACCTTGGTGCTGACCGACGAAGCGACGAAGTTTGTCGTCAAGAAGGGCTGCAAGGAGATCGATTTTGGTGCTCGGCCTCTGCGTCGGGCGATCGAGAACTTCATCGAGGACCCCCTCTCCGAGGAACTGCTCAAAGGCGAATTCGCGGGAAAAGATACGATCACCGTTCGCGCCAAGACCGTCGGCGAAAAGAAGCAACTCTACTTCGACGCCACGACCGAACACGCCGAAGAGCCGCCGGTTGGCGCGGCGGCCGGTGGTGAGGGCGAGGCGTCTTCCGAGACCGGATAGGCGTGTCTCGAAGGGAAACTGAAGGCTAGACCACCTCTGGCGGGTCGTCACTGAACGGCCCGCCAGAGTTTTTCATTGCGGTCCATCGGGTGGTTCCGGCACCGTCGGTCAGCCCTAACCGAACCCTCTTCTGTCTTCCTGGCCGCCAGTGGCGTAGATCGCCACGGGCAATTTTACCCACACCGTCTCCCACACTCGTGTTGACCCCGGGTGTCGTTTTCTGGTAGTTACACGACCCGATCCTGCCGGAGTTCCATTCCCCCTCCACAAGATGGTGTTTCTTGTGGAACAAAACGCCTGCAGGCGCATGCTTCCGCACCCAACGGGGGGTGGCTCACGTCCCACGGGGACGCGGCCTTCTGTCTGGGATAGTGCTGGTGGAGGAAACGCGTTTTGGACCGAGTGGATGGTGGAAGGCAGCGAAGTGGGCCGGGGACGGTCGGCGGGCGGATCGCTCGCTCGGCGCACCACTGGCCGCGCGCCGGGCAGCAACTCCTGTGGCTCGCGCGGCTTGCCCCCCTGTTCGCGGGGATCTGCTACCTCAGCTTCTGGCTCCGCTTCGAAGGCCAAGTGGCCCCCGAGATGTGGCGGGTCTTCCGCTCGATGGTCGTCTGCGTGGTGCTCATCAAGCTGGCCGTGTTCGGCTGGTTCCGCATCCACCAGGGCTGGAGCCGCTACGTAACCTTCTACGACCTGATCAGTCTGGCCCAGGCCACCACCGGTAGCTTGCTGGTGATGGTGATGGTCGATCACCTTTTTCTCACCGCCTCCGCCATCCCCCGTAGCATCATTCTGCTGGACTGGGGGACGACGATCGTCGTTGTCGGCGGTTTGCGGGCCGCCTGGCGGATGGTCCACGAGCGGAGTTGGCTACCACTGTTGTCCCGCGACAAGGTCCCCACCTTCATCGTGGGGGCCAACGACGCCGGCGAATCGCTGTTGCGAGCGATCATCCGGGCCAACGGCAGGCTGGGCTACCACGTGGTCGGTTTCATCGACGACGACCCCAAGCGGCTGGGCACTCGCATCGGTGGCGTCCCCGTGCTGGGCCCCATGAACCAGATCCGCCAACTCGTCGAGCAGCATCAAGTGGCCGACGTGCTGATCGCCTCCGGCGAGTTGCCCGGCCGCCAAGTCCGCAAGCTGGTCGAGGACACTGCCGAGGACGGAATCCGCGTCCGGGTGCTACCCAGCTACGGGCAACTGATCAGCGGCAGCGTGGCGATCCGCCCCCGGCCGGTCGCCATCGACGACCTCCTTCGCCGCGAACCGGTCGACCTGGACATGGAGAACATCCGGCAGTGGATCGACGGGCGGGTACTATTGGTCACCGGCAGCGCGGGCAGCATCGGCTCGGAAATCTGCCGGCAGTTGTTGAAGTTCTCCCCTCGGCGGATCGTGCTGGTGGACCGTAGCGAGACGGGCCAGTTCTTCCTCGAACGCGAACTCCGCGCGGTGGCCGGCAACGTGGAGATCAAGGTCTGCCTGGCCGACATCCTCGACGAGAAGCGGGTGCGGTCGATCCTGCGGGAGCACCACCCCGAGGTGGTCTTCCACGCCGCCGCCTACAAGCACGTCCCGCTCATGGAACAGCACCCCGGCGAGGCGGTCAAGAACATCGTCCGTGCCACCCGACAGTTGGCCGATCTGGCGATGGCCTCCGGGATCGACTCGTTCGTGATGATCTCCACGGACAAAGCGGTCAACCCGACCAGCGTCATGGGGGCCTGCAAGCGGGTGGCGGAGCTGTACGTGCAGTCGCTGGCCGAGCTGTCGACCTGTCGCTTCGTCACCGTGCGGTTCGGCAACGTGCTCGACTCGGACGGCAGCGTTGTGCCCGTCTTCCGCCAGCAGATCGACGCCGGCGGCCCGGTCACGGTGACCGACCCGCGGATCGAGCGGTTCTTCATGACGATCCCCGAGGCGGCTCGGCTGGTAATCCAAGCCGGGACCATCGGCCGCGCCGGCGAGATCCTCGTGCTGGACATGGGCGACCCGGTGCGGATCCTCGATCTGGCCGAGGACATGATCCGGCTCTCGGGGCTGAAGGTCGGCGAGGACATCGAGATCCAGTTCTGTGGTCTGCGGCCGGGCGAGAAGCTGTACGAGGAACTGCACATCGCCGGCGAGCGGCAACTGCCCACCCGGCACCCCAAGATCATGGTCGCCGACAACAGGTGCCACGATCCGGAGAGCCTACTGGTCGCGGTCGACACGCTCCAACGACTGGCCGACAGCGGCTCTCCCGAGCAGATCCTCACCCAGCTCGCCCAACTCGTCCCCCAGTACCAGCGCGACACCCGCCGCGCCGCCGCCTGAACGAGGGGCTCGCGATTATTCCGTAACGGACACTTCCGCCGAAACATGTTTTATTACGTTGACAGCTCCAGGTGCGTTCGCTAAGCTCTGGGCCGATTTGATTTTCGATTATTCGGGAGCAGGTGTTGTCGCCGCCGGCCATCCACCTGGTTCGGGCCGGGCAGCGGCAAGCTGCGTACGAGGCAAGGAGGCGAGGATTGGTTTCGGCGGTGCTCAGACGCGCGATGGATGTGACGGTCGCTCTTGGGAGCTTGGCGATCTTGGCCCTTCCGGCCCTGCTGATCGCCCTAGCCGTGCGGCGAACGATGGGCTCGGGGGTCGTTTTTCGCCAGGTGCGCCCGGGGCGGAACCGCCGCCCGTTCGTCGTCTACAAGTTTCGTACGATGACCGACGCCCGGGATGAGAATGGCAAGCCTCTTCCCGATAGCTACCGGTTGACCCGCTTGGGACGATTCCTGCGGCGGACGAGCCTGGATGAGATTCCCCAGTTGTGGAACGTGCTTAAAGGCGACATGTCCCTCGTCGGACCGCGCCCCCTGCTGATGAGATACCTGCCCTACTATACCAAACGGGAGTCGATTCGCTTTACCGTACGACCGGGCATTACCGGCTGGGCGCAAGTGAACGGCCGCAACCATCTCGGCTGGGACCGGAGACTCGCCCTGGACGCCTGGTACGTCGAGAACCGCTCACTCTGGCTGGACTGCCGCATCCTGCGGATGACACTGATCCCGGTGCTAACGCGTAAAGGCCTAATGGTCGACACCCGGTCGACCGGCGGCTTGGACCTCGACGAAGAAAGAGCCGGACAAGGCCGGAGGCGAGCGAATGCCCAGCGTGCGACCTGCTGAGGAAGGCAACGTCGGGGCGATCGTCGGGCTGCTTCGCGCCGGCTTTCCCGCCGAGTTGCTCCCTTACACGATCGCCGGATGCGACGGGTACGCCGCGTACGTGGCCGATTCCATTGCCTATCAAGACCGCGCCGACGCCAGGTGGTACGTGTTGTGCGACGAGGACCGGGAGGTCCACGGGTTCCTCGAAGTGAGGGTTGCCTGCCGCACGCTCTTCTCCAACCAACTGTATGTCTCCCCCAAGATTCGCGCACCCGGCGTCGGAACGAGCCTCTGGCTGCGTGGACTCCAGATGGCCCGAAACGCGACCCAAACAGAAATCGTGCTGGACGTGTTTGAAGACAACCACACGGCCAAAAGAGCGTACATGCTGGTCGGTTTTGCGACTGGCCGCCGGATACTCTGGGCGGAAGTGGAGACGCCGGCCGAAACACCGGCCGACGACGATCCCTGGTACGTCAAGGGAATGGCCCTGGCCGACCATGCTCAGCAACGGTTCGGCTTTTCCGAGTTCGTCCTGGAAACTCTCTCGGGCACTTACCGCCTGGGACGCATCGAAGATCGGCTCTTCCGCACCACCACCGGCGATATCCTCTCCGACCCGTGTGCCCTCGGCGCGCTGCACACACTCGACCACCGGCGAAGACTCCTTTGTATTGATGAAGCAGACTCACTCCAAGGCAAACTGCCTGAGGGCGCCATCCGAAAGGCAACGAGCCTGCGGATGACTGCCCCGATCGACGACGCCTTGCACAAACTCGCCGTGCTCGTGGGTTCTTGAACGACGCGGCCTGGAAGTACCAACCACTCGAACATCGTCTGTTGAGGAGAACGTAAATGAAAGTCGAAGGTTTTCTCGACGTACTCTGCGACGCCCTGGGGAAAGAGCCGGGTACGCTCACCTGCGGCGATACTCCGACCACCGTCGAAGAGTGGGACTCGGTCGGCCACCTTTCCATCATTGCCTCGCTCGACGATGAGTTGGGCGTGCCGGTCGACGACGAGGGCCTGCGAAAGTTCGCTTCGATCGGCGAACTCGTGGATCGCTTGGTCGCCAGAAACGCACTGGAGGAATGACCGTGGGGGTCGGGATACTCGGAATCTCCTACTACTTGCCGCAACGCGTGGAAACCAACGAGCACCTGCAGCGGCAGAACCCGGACTGGCGAATGGAGGATCTCTACGAGAAATCCGGGATCGCCGCCCGGCACATCGCCGCCGATGGCCAGACGGCAAGCGACCTGGGCTACGCCGCGGCGACCCGGTTGCTTGAGCGCCCCACGGTTACCCCGCAAGACGTCGATTACCTGATCTTCTGCACGCAAAGCCCCGACCACTTCCTCCCCTCCGGAGCCTGTGCGCTGCAAGATCGGCTCGGGCTGGGAAAACACGTTGGCGCATTGGACATCAACCTCGGGTGTTCCGGATTCGTCTACGGCCTGCAACTCGCCAAAGCGCTCGTCGGTGCCGATTTCGCCGATAGGGTACTGGTGATTACGGCCGACACGTACAGCAAGTATATCCACCCACGAGACCGCACTGTCCGCACATTGTTCGGGGACGGGGCCGCGGCAACGCTGGTCGGTGGAACGAATCAAGACGGTATCGGCCAGTTCGTCGTCGGAACCAACGGCGGCGGGGCCGGCGATTTGATCGTTCCCGGCGGCGGACTGCGCGCGCCCCGTTCGGCGGAAACGGCCCGGGAAGCAACGGACCCCGCCGGTTGCACCCGCTCGGCCGACAACCTGTTCATGGACGGCCCGGCAATCTTCGCCTTTGCCATCACCACCGTGCCGCGAGTGGTGAAGGCCCTTTTGGCCAAGACGCAATGGTCGACCGGCGAGATCGACCGATTCGTCTATCATCAGGCCAATCAATACATGCTCCAGCATCTGGCCAAGCGAAGTAAGATACCGCCGGAAAAGATGGTGATCGACGTGAAAACTATCGGCAACACGGTCTCGGCAAGTATCCCCATCGCCCTGCAACGGGGAGTCGAATCGGGAACGATTCACCCGGGCCACAAGTTGCTCTTGGTCGGGTTCGGCGTGGGGTACTCCTGGGCCGCATGCAATGTTACCTGGGAAGCGACCTCATGAAGTCCGAACAATACGCCGGCAAGACGGCCGTGGTGACCGGCGCGTCCACGGGAATCGGCGAGGGAATCGCCCTGGAGTTGGCCCGTCGCGGCGCGGACGTTATTCTCGTCGCCCGGCGATCGGAGTTGCTCGGGCAACTGGCCCGCCGGATCGAAAGCGAAGGAGGCCGGGCCACTCCCGTCCCCTGCGACGTGACCGACGAAACATCCCTCAAGACGCTCGTCCGGCAAGTCCGGCAGCAATGCGGCAAAATCCACCTTCTGGTGAACAACGCCGGGAAGGAACTGGTCAAACCACTGCAAGTCACCAAGTCGCGGGACGTGCGCGAGTTATTGGAAGTCAACGTCGTCGCCGTGGCCGAAGTCACGCGACGATTCCTCCCTTTGCTGTCCGAGGGGAGCGCCGTGGTGAATCTGGCCTCCGCGGCCGGCATCACGGGTGCCGCCGGACTGAGCGCCTATGCGGCCAGTAAGGGCGCGGTGATTGCGCTAACCAAATCACTGGCCAAAGAACTGGCCGGACGGGGTATTCGCGTTAATTCCGTCGCTCCGGCCATGGTGAGGACCGAAATGGCCGAGAGGATGCTCGGCAAGCTCACTCCCGAGCAGGCCGCCGAGCTGGAAGCGGCCCATCCACTGGGATTCGGTACACCGGCCGACGTCGCCGCGGGCGTCGCCTTTCTGGGCAGCGACGAGGCCGCCTGGATCACCGGCCATACGCTGGTCATCGACGGCGGTTTCCTGTCCGCGTAGATAGGGCGAGAGAACCCCGGATCTCCCACTCCCCCCATCTTCGCCATCCACCCAGGCCAGGCAGCCTGATACAACTGATTGAAGCTGTGTGCTCGGCACGGACGAACTAAGAGATAGGTGCGCTGGCGGTTTGCGCCGAGAGAAACACCGCTTACCCCTCTTCGGCAGCCCCTCGATTGAGGGAGCACCCAGAACATCGCTCCGAGCGACCGCCAACGACGCAGGACCGTTAAGCGAACCGTGCTCAAACGTTACGGACAACCATGTCAGATCATGCCCCATCACTCCAATCCGACACGCCCGGCCTGCCGACCCGGCTAGCGGAGATGGCCGCCGACCGGATCACCGGTTTGGGCGAACTGTCGATGAACGTGGTGGTCGAATTTGGCAATATCGGCCTGTTCTCCTATCGCACCATGCGCTGGCTGGTGACCCGGTTTGCCCGGCGCGAGACGATCGTCCCGGCCTTTTACCAGATCGGCGTACTGAGCCTACCGGTGGTGGCGTTGACCGGCACATTTATCGGCATGGTCTTGGCGGTGCAAAGCTACGCGCAATTCCACATGTTGGGATTGGAGACGCGACTGGGCGCGGTGATCAACATGTCGCTGGTGCGCGAGTTGGGCCCCGTGCTGGCCGCCACCATGCTGGCCGGGCGCGTGGGCAGTTCGATTGCCGCGGAATTGGGTACGATGCGGGTAACCGAACAGATCGACGCCCTTTCGAGCATGGGGGCCGACCCGATCCACTATCTCGTCGTGCCACGGTTTCTCGGCTGTTTGATCATGATCCCGACGCTCACGCTGATGGCCGACTTCATGGGAGTGGTGGGCGGTGCCTTCTACAGCATCTACTTCTTGGGAATCGACGCCCACCACTACATGGAGAACTCGCAGCAGTACGTCGGCATGTTTGACCTGTTCAACGGCGTGTTTAAGAGTCTGTTCTTCGGCGCGGCGATTGCGCTGATCAGTTGTCATCGCGGCTTTCATTGCGACCCGGGGGCCGAGGGCGTCGGTCGCGCGGCCACTTCGGCCTTTGTCTACTCGTTCGTCGTTATTCTGATTCTCGACCTGCTGCTGGGTATCTCTCTCGAAGGTCTCCACGCATCACTTTGGCCGGAAGGGCGGCAGATGCTGTGACGGCAACCGATTCGGAAAACCCGCTGATTCAAGTCGAAGGGCTCGGCGTCACGTTTGGCCGGCAATCGGTGCTGCGCGATTTGAACTTGACCATCCCCCGCGGACAGACCCTCGCGATAATCGGCGAGAGCGGCTGCGGCAAGACCGTGCTGTTAAAGGCGATCATTGGGCTGATACGTCCCACCCGCGGCCGAATTCTCTTCGACGGGCGAGACTTTTTTGATCTGAGCGAACGGGAACTGCCCGGGCAGCGTATTCGATTCGGGTTTCTCTTTCAGCAGGCCGCTTTGTTCGACAGCATGACGGTAGCCCAGAACGTCGCCTTTCCGCTACGGCAACACACCCGCCACGATGCCGGGCACATTCGCCGCACCGTGGTCGAGCGATTGGCCGAAGTCGGTCTGCCGGAAAATGTCGTCGACAAGAAACCGGCGGAACTGTCCGGGGGCATGCGAAAACGGGTCGGTTTGGCCCGGGCGCTGGTGCTGGAACCGGAGATCATTCTCTACGACGAGCCAACGACCGGCCTGGACCCGATCATGAGCGACGTGATCAACCAGTTGATCCTCAAGACCCGGCAGCGCCATCCGGTGACCAGTATCGTCGTCACCCACGACATGCGCACCACCCGCAAAGTCGCCGATCGGGTGGTCATGCTCTACCCGCTGGCCAGACTCAAGCCGGACGCCCCGCAGATCCTCTTCGACGGCCCCCCCAATCAGATCGAGTCGGGGACCGACTCGCGAGTCGGACAGTTTGTTCGGGGTGAAGCGGGCGGGCGACTCATGGAAATGGGAGAAAGCACCGCCGAAGAAAATACCGCCCAGGAAGGTACGGACGGGTAACTATCATGGACGATCGGATCAAACAATTTCGTGTCGGCGTGGTCGTGCTGGCCACGAGCATGATCGCCGTCATCCTGGTTATCTGGTTGGGCGAGCTTCCCGAGATGTTCCAGGCTCGCGATACGGTCACCATTCGATTCACCCGGGCGCCGGGGGTTTCGCAGGGCACGCCGGTTCGCAAGTTCGGGTTGCGGATCGGCGAGGTGACCGACGTGGCGTTCGCCGACGACCAGAAGGGTGTCATCGTCACGGCCACAGTCCGCCACGACCATGTCTTGACGAACGACGTCTGCCAAATTCGCGGGTCGCTTCTGGGAGGCGACGCCATCCTGCAGTTCGTGCCCGCCGGCGATCCCGACGATGTCTTTGTCCAGGACGGCGCCGAACTGATCGGAACGACCGGCACCGACCCCATGCAATTGGTCGGCGATCTACAAGCCAGCCTCGAAGAGGTCGTTGCCAAGGTGGGCAGTACGGCCCAGAGCGTCGATCTGCTGGCACAGGATGTCCGCCGGATACTGCAAACCAACGAAACGAAACTCAACCAAATCGTCGACAACACGAATCTGGCGATGACCGACTTTCGCGAGGTCGCCGGCAGCGTCAACGAGTTGCTCAACGATCCGGCAATTCGTGGCAAGCTTCGCGATACGATTGCCGAACTACCGGAAGTTCTCAAAGACACCCGCAACACCCTGGCCTCAATGAACGAGGCCATGGAGTTGGTCCAGGGCAATCTTCGCAACCTCTCCAACCTGACCCAACCACTGGGAGAGCGAGGCCCCGAACTCGTCAACCGCATTGATCGGGGGCTGGAGCATCTGGAGTCGCTGCTGGGGCGCATGGCCAAGTTCAGCGATGCGGTCAACAACAGCGAGGGAACCCTCGGCCAAATCGTGAACAACCCGGACCTGTATCAAAATCTCAATCGGGCCGCCCAGCGAGTCGACGGAATCATGGCCCAGCTTCAACCGGTGGTCAACGATCTGCGCGTCTTCTCCGACAAGATCGCCCGACATCCCGGAGAACTCAGTTCGGGTATCCTCCAGCGTCGCGCGGGCATCAAGAGCGGTTACGGCGACTGGGGTACGCAGCCATAGAGGGCGAGGCCACGCGGCTTCTCTACAGTGGTCGCCCGCCCGAGGGAAGCGTTTGGAGCCGAGGAGGCAACGCCGGTCCCGAGGGCAGTGGACTGGCCGGATAAGTCATCGGCCGCGGTGGCGCCGGTGTCGGAATCCGCGCCGGCGACATGGCTCGCGGCGCCCCGCCTTGCATCGCCGGCGCAGCGGGTCCCGCCGCGGCGCCCTGCCTCGCTTGGCGGCGAAGTTCCTCCGCCCGGCCGAGCAACTGACCCGACGGCACGACGACTTGCGGCTGAAGGGTGAAGTCGAGCGTGTGTTGGTCGTGCAGATCCACCGGGACGACATTCTCCGAGAAGAAGTCCAACGGCGGCACCTGATACCACGGCATTCGGATCGTGCGGTCGGTGGTGAGCGTCTCGTAACCGTCCTTGACCAGACGGATCTTGCGTCCGCCGTAGTAGGTGAACTTGTGCGAGACGGGCGTGGTGCCGATTTCGTGGTCGTCGACGTACACCCTCGCGCCGGCGGGACGACTACGAATGGTCAGCCGACGACGCACGCACCCTACCTGGCAGATGCACGAAGCAGCCACCAGCAGGACGACGAGATGTCGAAAGGGCCGACGGGCCGGCGATGAAAGGAAACCGATCATGTGTACTCGGATGATGGGGGGAAGGGGGAGTATAGTGATCGGTGCCGCTGGCCGCCAGACCGGATTCGGCGTCTTGGAAGGACCGCCCTTGAATCATGCCACCCACAAGAGTTATTTCATTTCATTGCCGAGCGGATCGCGGGAACACGGTGCCTCGACGCTTCGCGCCGATGAACCGAAAACCCTTTCGGTACAACGATTTATAGTGTTGCATGGACGCAAAGAGTCCAAGCGTGCGTGACAACCCAGAGCGTCACAACGGGGGGTAACCGGGGATAGAGCGGCCTGATCGTGCGGCCAGGATCAGGCAAACCACCGATGGCACCCGTTTTCACGGTTCCACGCATTTTCCCCGGGCTGGCAGGCCCCCCCGGGCTGGTTCCCCCGGCATTGTCCAACTAGAATAGGACTGTCCATTGGCTGCCAGCCCATCCACCGATCCTCTCTTCCTATCGCTTACGCTATGAATGCAGATGACGCAACCCACGTCGATTGGCTGGAACATGCAGCGTTGAGCGATCTGGGATTGCGGCGCGGCAACAACCAGGATGCTCTGGCCGTGGCCTTGGCCGGCAGCCAGCCTCTCTGGATGAAGCAGGGGCATTTGTTCGCGGTGGCCGACGGCATGGGAGCCCACGCAGCCGGCGAACTGGCCAGCGAACTGGCCGCCGACCTCGTTCCCTTGTCCTACCAGAAACGGCGCGACCAGTCGCCGCCCGACGCCCTCCGCGCGGCAATCACCGAGACCAACCAGCAGATCCATGCTCGGGGACAAGCCAGCAGTGATTTCAAGGGGATGGGAACCACATGCACGGTCATGCTACTGCTTCCCCAGGGGGCGCTGCTGGGCCACGTGGGTGACAGCCGGGCGTATCGCCTTCGAGCCGACCACTTCGAGCAGTTGACGTTCGACCACAGCCTGGTCTGGGAAATGAGGGCGGCCGGGCAGATTCCCGCCGGCGAGAAAGCGCCCGACTACATCCCCAGCAACGTCATCACCCGCTCGCTGGGGCCCAACCCTTCGGTCGAGGTCGATCTGGAAGGGCCTTTCCCCCTGAAGATGGGCGACACGTTCCTGCTCTGCAGCGACGGGCTCAGCGGTCCGGTCTCCGATGAAGAGATCGGCACGATCGCCAATTGCCTGCCTCCGGGAATCGCCGCTCAATCGCTGGTCGATCTGGCCAACCTTCGCGGCGGGCCCGACAACATCACCACGGTGATCGTCCGTGTGACGGGCGCGCCTCCGGTCTCCGGCATCGAAGATGTCGAGGAAGAAGAGTCCAGCGGAACCGTTCGGCCCGTGCATCCGGCGATTTGGACGGCGATTGGTGTCTGCTGTCTGGCGGCCGTGGGGCTGGTCGCCATGGGACACACCATCTCGGCCATGGCCAGCGGGATCGGCGCCGCGGTGGCCGCCGTCCTGGCTTTGGTGCAACGTTACGGTCCCGGGGGTTCCGACGAAGAGATCGACGGCCGCCGTCATGGGCAAGGCCCCTACACCGAATTCGACTGCGCGCCCACGCGCGATTTTTTCGACGGGATCGCGCAAACCTGCCGGGAACTGCAAGAGGCGGCTGAAGGTGAGAACTGGGCAATCGAGTGGGAACCCTTCCACAAGATCTCCCGCGAGGCCGCCGCTGCCGCCGACGGGAAAGACTTCCGCACGGCCGTGGCACGCACCGCCCAGGCGATCAGCTACCTCATGGGCCAAGCACGCCAGAGCGGCGGAGATGCCTCGGGGTAGCTTTCTTTACGCAATTCCACGGGCTTCTTCATAGGCGGCGATTTTTGGCTCGTTTTCCAGCGTCAGGGCGATGTCGTCCAGGCCGTTGAGTAGGCAGTGGCGGCGAAACTCGTCGACCTCCACCGAAAGCGACAAGCCGTGATCGTCCACCAACATGCCTTGCTCCAGGTCGGCCGTCAACGTGTAGCCCGGGTGGGCGGCGGCGCGGGCGAAGAGATCGTCGACGGTTGCTTCGTCCAGGACCAGCGGCAGCATGCCGTTCTTGAAACAGTTGTTGAAGAAGATGTCGCCGAAGCTGGGCGCAATAACCACGCGAAATCCGTAGTCTTCCAACGCCCAAGGCGCGTGTTCGCGGCTGGATCCACAACCGAAATTGCGCCGCGCCAAGAGCACGCTGGCCCCGGCGTGCTGGGGGTGGTTCAACTCGAACTCGGGATTATCCGATCCGTCATCGAGAAAACGCCAGTCGAAGAACAGGAACTGGCCGAACCCGGTCCGCTCGATCCGCTTGAGAAACTGCTTGGGAATGATCTGATCGGTATCCACGTTCGACCGATCCATCGGCAGGACCAGTCCCGTATGTGTGCGAAACGGCTTCATGGCGAAACGTCTTTCTGCTATTCGAGAATCTCCTCGACCCACGGAATGCCACCCGTGGGCGTGGCGTTAGTCACTATTCCCCAGTCGCTAGTCCCCAGTCCCTAGTCCCTACTCTCCCACTGCCGTACGTCGACAAAATGCCCGGCTACCGCGGCAGCGGCGGCCATGGCGGGCGAAACGAGGTGCGTGCGGCCGCCTTTGCCTTGCCGCCCCTCGAAGTTTCGGTTGCTCGTCGAGGCGCAGCGCTGGCCCGGCTCCAGCTTGTCGGGGTTCATCGCCAGGCACATGCTGCAACCGGGCTCGCGCCACTGGATTCCCGCTTCGGTGAACACCTTATCCAACCCCTCGTCCTCGGCCTGCCGCTTCACCAAGCCGCTACCCGGCACGGCCATCGCCTCGACGCCCTCGGCCACCCGATACCCGCGTACCACGGCCGCCGCGGCGCGAAAATCCTCGATCCGCCCGTTGGTGCAGGAACCGATGAACGCCCGCTGGATCGGAATCGACGCCACGGGCGTGCCGGGCTTCAAGTCCATGTACTTCAATGCCGCGGCCATCGCCTTGCGATCGGTCGCGTCGGCAACCCCGGCCGGGTCGGGAACCGTGCCGTCGATCGAAACGACCTGTCCCGGGTTGGTCCCCCAAGTAACTTGCGGGCACACGTCGGCAGCGGCGAACACCTCGACCCGATCGTACTGAGCCCCCGCGTCAGAGGGCAGCGTCTTCCATCGGGCCACGGCCGCGTCGAAATCCTCGGGCACAAACTCCCGGCCGCGAAGGTAGTCGAAGGTCGTCTCGTCCGGAGCGATCAGCCCGGCCCGTGCACCAGCCTCGATCGACATGTTGCAGACCGTCATCCGATCTTCCATGGAAAGCGCCCGAATGGCGCTGCCAGTGTACTCGATACAGTAGCCGGTGCCGCCTTGGGTGGTCAGCCGTCCGATGAGATAGAGGATCAGGTCCTTGCCGGTCACCCCCCGGGCAAGCTGGCCGTCGACCCGAACCTCGAACGTCTTGGCCCGATGTTGCAGCAACGTCTGCGTGGCCAGCACGTGCTCGACTTCACTGGTGCCGATGCCGAAGGCCAACGCGCCGAACGCCCCGTGGGTGGCCGTGTGGCTGTCGCCGCAGACGATGGTCATCCCCGGCTGCGTGAGCCCCAGTTCGGGCCCGATCACGTGGACGACCCCCTGGTTCACGTCGTTGAGATCGTACAGGCGGATGCCGAACTGGCGGCAATTCTCGCGCAACGTGTCGATCTGCAGTTTCGAGACCGGGTCGGCAATGGGTAGCGACCGGTCGGTCGTCGGCACATTGTGGTCGGCCGTGGCCACCGTGCGACTCGGGCGGCGCACCTGCCGCTGGGCCAGACGAAGCCCCTCGAAGGCCTGCGCACTGGTCACTTCATGGACCAATTGCAGGTCGATATACAGCACGGTCTGCTTACCGGATTCGGCGAGCACGACGTGTTCGTCCCAGATTTTCCGGAACATCGTCCGCGGAGCGTCGGCATTACTCATGGCGGTTGGCGTTTTTCTCTATGGTCAAGCAAGATGATACCCGGTCTCTCAAGTAGCAGACACACACGCCGGGCAAAAGGAAACCGGAATTATACCGAATTCATCGAGGAAAGCCACGGGGCCATTTGGGATCACCAAATCGTACGGTGTCTGTTCCTCGCGCGTGCCTGCCTGACGACGTTCTGGAACATGCCGTCCCACATGAAATGAAGTTCGCTAATGCTCGCCCGAGCCGCAGGCTCAAGTTCCAGCATATAGCGAATGATATCGGCGATAGGCCTTGAGTGGACCCCGGGAATCGGACCTAGCGGTTCGAGTTCGACGGGATCCGTGAATTGCCTCGCGGGTATCTGCGGGTTCCGACCGGTGAACAACTCCGCCAGCACAAGACCAAGCTGGAATACGTCGCTGCTCGTAGTCGGCGGAGCCTCTCCGTTGAGGTACGAAACCAGATCGGGCGTTCGGTAGAGGAGCGGCATGCCCGCCCCAAGGCTTGCTTTAAGGACATCGCGGTCTTCATCGTCGCCCGCATCCACTCGCTTAATCAATCCAAAGTCGCCGAGAACGCACGACCGCCCTTTGACGAAAATGTTCTTCGGCTTGATGTCGCGATGAACGACGGGGGGATCTTGAGTTCCGAGGTAAGTGAGTGCCGACAGCAGCTGCAGGGCGAAGCTGACCTTCTCGACCATCGATGCCAGCCCTTTTTTCATGGCCTCGTGAAGCGTATTGGGCAAGTACTCGGCAACGAGGAAGGGGTGCTCTTCGTCGAAAACGCCCTTGTCAAACACTCGCATTACGCTCGGATGACTGGATTGCCGCAGGAATTCGATTTCCTTCAAGAAGCTCTCACGGCGATCTGGTTTGGAAAGCTCTCTGAAGATCTTAACGGCGAACAGAACGCCACGATGCGCACCAGTCGTTGCTACTGTCAGGTATGTGGTGGCATTGCCGCCTTGGCCCAGCCGTTGCAGATTCCGATAACGTACTCCAGCTTCGGAAAAGAGATATTGATCGAAGTCAAGGTTGATCGAGTCGGGCATTCGGCAATTTCCGGAGCCAGATCGTCATCGAATGGGGCGAGGCCGGCACTTGGGAAGACGCGTTTCTAGTGCTCCGCAGGTTCCGCATTCTCCGCATGTTCCGCGACATGGAAGAACGGAGGGCCGGGATTCGCGATGTCGTAGCCCCAGGAAAGCTTGCCGGCGCGGAAGAGTTCATGCCAAGCCGTCAGGACAAGCTGCTCGTGTTCCAGCCTTTCGCTTCCATCGAATAGCTGCGCCATGGCCGCTCGCAGCACGTAAGCTTCCTGGGCAGACGCCGGTCCTCGTCCGATGCACTCTTTCGCGATCTTCAGCAATGCGTTCTGAAGTTCGGCGGGCGTCATGTCGTCAGGCGTCATATCTGTTGACTCCGATGGATTCTGCAGCCAAACCGGCCCATTCACGGTCAAATGTACCCGAAATGCGATGCCTTGAATTATACCCGATTTCCCCAGAAAATCCACAACCCCGCGCCGCCCTTCGCCTACGTCCGAAAGCACACCCAGTGTAGCCTGCTATTGGGGGGCTTTCCCCGGGCCCTCAAATCTCCCAGCCCTTGCGATACTCGCGCCGAATGAACGCATCGCCTTGGGGCCAGTTGCTTGCTCGCATGGCGGCGGCGTCCCACGCGATCTTCTTGCCGGCTCGCTGTGCCAGACAACCCAAGAGCATGATCTCCGTCAACGGGGCGGCGAAGTCGACAAAATTGCAGAATGTCGCCGGGCCACCCTTGCAGGCCGCGATCCACTCCTGGTGATGGCCCGCCGATCGCGGGACTGTTGTCGCGGGTGGCTTCCAGTCGCGGAATTTCTCCTCGGGTAGCAGGTGCCAGTCGCCGCCCGTCCATCCGATCGAATAGAGCGTACCCTTCTCGCCAACCAGGATCGCACCGTTGCCGGCAACCGGTTGCCCGCCGATCAGATCGCGCGGGGGTTTCTTTCCGCCGTCGTACCAATGGAGCGTCACCGGGGGCAGAGCGCCACGGGCGGGGAATTCGATGCGGAGGATCGACCACGCCGGAAACGTCTCGTCGCTTAGCCCCGAGGTTTGCACGATCTCGGCCGAGACCGGCAGCCCCAACTGGAGTCCCACGAACGGCATCGCTGCGTTGTGGATGCCCATGTCGCCGATCGCCCCGGTGCCGAAATCCTTCCAGCCGCGCCACTTAAACGGCACGTAGGCCGGATGGTACGGACGCTCGGGCGCGGGACCGAGCCAAAGATCCCACTGCAATCCGGCGGGAATCGGCGGTGTCTCTTTCGGTCGGTCGACACCTTGCGGCCACCAGCCCGCGGCGCGGTCCGTCCAGACGTGCATCTCGCGGACCGGGCCGAGTACGCCGGATCGTACGGCTTCCACCCCGGCGCGAGAGCCGTCGACGGCCATGCCTTGCGTGCCCATCTGGGTCGCCACCTTATTCTTCTTCGCCTCGCGGGCCATCAGCCGGGCTTCCTCGATGCTCCAAGTGAGCGGCTTCTCGCAGTAGACGTGCTTCCCTAGTCGCATCGCCCGAATCGATGCCGGCGCGTGGATATGGTCGGGCGTACAGACGACAACCGCGTCGATTTGCTGGTGCATCTGGTCGAGCATCTTCCGGAAGTCGCGGAACTTCTTAGCCTTGGGATGTTGTCCAAAAGCCCTCGCCGCCCGACGTTCGTCCACGTCGCAAAGGGCCACGATATTCTCACTCGCCAGCCCCGCCAGACTGAACCCGGCTTGACCACCGGCCCCGACGAACGCGATGTTGAGTTTATCGCTGGGCGATCGGTCTTGGCCGTATGTACGACGTCCGGACCAAACGAGCCCCACGACGGCAAGTCCCGCGTTTCGCAACATCCGGCGTCGAGTTATCTTGTTCGACACGGCAAGGTCCTCCTGGAATAGTGTTCGTAGCAGGCATACTCCATGTGCCGTCCGCCCGTGAAGCCCGGTAGAATCATTCCTGGCGACCAGCCACACGCGTATCGATCATGGCCCAGCCGAAGGCGCCGGCTCATAAGTAGCAGGTACGCTCCGTGTGCCTGCTACCTTACACCCTTTCCACTTTCTCCCGATCCGCCTGCGTCGTCACCTTGCGCTGTCGCCACCATGCAGCCGCTTCGGCTCGCGACCATGCTTCCGCCCCGTCGCATTCGGCCAGTGCGCGGGCCATGCTCTCGGCGGTGGGGAAACGGTCGTCGGGCGATTTGGCCAGGCATCGTAAGATGACGCTTTCCAGATCGGCCGAAATCTCGGCGCGAATCTCCGACGGCGGCGTCACTTCCTTTTGGGCATGGGCCAGCATCACTTGGATTGGCCGGTTGCCCTCGAACGGCGGTTGGCCGGTGAGCAGGTAATAGCCGACCGCTCCCAGCGAGTAAAGGTCGCTACGGCCGTCCGGTTCGCCGTCTCCGACGGCCTGCTCGGGCGACATGAACAGAGGGCTGCCGGCAATGGCCCCATCGTGGGTCAACTGGGAATCTTCCTCCTCGAGCATCGGCTTGACCAGGCCGAAATCGAGCACCTTGACGACGTCGTACATGCCGCCGCGATGCGCGGCAAAGATGTTTCCCGGCTTGATGTCGCGGTGGATCAGATGCGCGTCGTGCGCCTCGCGCAGCGCCCCACATGCCTGCCGCAACAGGCAGATCACCCGCTCCGGCGGCATGGGGCCATAGCGCTCGACCAAATCCGCCAGACTCATGCCCGGCAGGTACTCCATCACATAGTAGAAGGTCCCGTCGGCGGTACTGCCGTAATCGTAGACGTCAATCGTATTCCAATGCGACAGTTTGGCGGTGGCATGGACTTCCCGTTGAAAGCGAGCAAGCTGTTTCGGGTCGTTTGCCTTGCCGGGATGGATCAGCTTCACCGCACAGGGCCGGCTGAGCAACTGGTGTTCGGCCAGATAGACCTCTCCCATGCCGCCGGCGCCGATCCGTCGCTTCAGCCGGTACTGGCCCAACCGCCGGGCCTCGAATACCTCGCGCCGCAACGTGCCGATCGTGTGGACTCCCACCACACTGCCGGCCCAGGCAATGAGCATCACCAGGGGATAGTTGAGGATCTGATCGGCGGTCGCCACTTCTCGCAGTTCGGCATGCCGTAACATCATCCAGATCACCATCACGACCGGCAGCGAGGCCATCAAGCCGATCACCACGCCGGCTCGGCGCCACGTGTTGGGAATGAACAGCGCGTAAGTGAAGATCAGCAGCAGCCAGGGCCCGCCGCGGAACTCGAAGTACTGGTTCTCCTCGCAACATTGGATCGTCGAGTAATGCTGCGCGGCAAGGAAAAGGGCGGCCGGCGCGCCGAAGACGATCAGTTCGATCCAACGCAAGGCGCCGAGTCCCATCTCACAACGCCGGCACGTCATGACCGCCACCATCCCCAGTACGACCGTGACCGCGGCGTGAAAGGAGAACAGGAAGGCGGCGCCTGATCGCGGGGAATCGAGCATCAGGCTGGATTTGACCAGGAACGTGGCGAATCCCGCGAACAGAACCACGGCGGCCACGCGTAGCCGCCCGCGCAGCAAGGAGGCTGTCTCGCCGGTCAATCGCGGACCGCTGCCCTCGACCAGTGCCACCGGCCGCGGGCCGACTCGCTCGGCCGACGACACCTCGCGCAGCGCCGACGGTGTGACACTCGAACTGGTATCCGCGATGGTGGGGTCGAGTGGAGACATTCCACCCGACGGATGGGGGTCGTCGGACATTGGCACCCTTTGCCCTAATGGGGACAGGCTCTCGTGGATTCCCCATCATATACGGCAGGCGAAGCTGGGGCGATTGCGAAAGCAAAACGGTCCCCAAAAAACCGTTAGTCCGATCATCCCTGGCAGCCCGTTGAAAAACAGATAATCATAACCCGAAGTGTAAG